>CALFTQ010000174.1 GCA_937916135.1 uncultured Verrucomicrobiales bacterium | reverse complement strand
GCCGGCGAAACGGCGATTCCTCGTTGGGTTCGATTTTTTTTGAGGCAATGCGCACGCATGTGGCATTGCCCTGTATTCAAAACTTGCGGCTTGCCAATCGGTGGCAATTTTGCTAGAATGCCCAGTATTATGAATTCCCCCTTGCAGGAAAACGAAGAAGCAACTCTGCTGGAGCTGGAAACCCGGGCCCGGGAGCTTGAAAGCGAGCTGGCAGGCGTGCAGTCTGCCATCGCCATTCTGCGAGCTCGAATGAATGACGGACACTCGCCAGCCACCGGGCGGGAGGTTCCCCTGGCCCCTGCATGGGATACGCCCATCCCCATTTCCACGCCTCCGCAGCCTCACGAGGCCGAAATTTCCCAGGAAACCGGAGATATCTATCTCCAATCTCTGCCGCCTTACCACGCACTTCGTAACAAATGGGAGTTGAGCAGCGGGTTGGAGGATGCGCAAGCCCCCCTCCCGGCTGAAGCCGTCTATAATGAACAGCCCCCCGTTGCTACGGAATTGCGGCTTATCGGGCTGCTGCCGGACAGCACACCATGGGAACAGAGGATACCTTTCTCCGAAATTGCAAAAGAAAACGGAATCATCCTGGGGCGAGACCCGGGAGTGGCTAATGTGGAGCTACAGGATTCAAGCGTTTCCCGCGCCCATGTTCGCTTTGCTCTCAACGAACAAGGACTTACAGTAAGCGACATGGGCTCTACCAACGGAACTTCCATTAACGGCACCCCCCTTTCTCCGTACGACAATTGCTGCCCCCTGCAGGACGGCGATACGCTCACGCTCGGACAAATTTCCTTGCAGGTTCAATTTATCTGATATACATCGAATGAAACATTTCATATACGCCTCTGCAGCAATACTGAGCCTGCATCTCACCCCGCTCCGGGCAGAGGAGGACGCCCTGCCCACCCAGAATTACCTTTGGTACAGGCAGCCAGCCGTTGTGCAGCCCGCTGTGCTTCCCTGGGCCGCGGGCGAGTCTGAAGCCCGCAACAAGCCGGGCAAGCCCGCCAGGGATCCGTGGGAATCTCAATCCCTGCCGGTGGGCAATGGCCGCGTAGGTGGCACCGTTTTCGGCGGTGACAGACGGGAACGCGTCAACCTGAACGAAGTCAGTCTCTGGTCCGGTGGCCCCAACCTGCCGGGCAATGGCAGCGGTTACTCATACGGCCCCATAGCCAACAAGAACCAGTTCGGCTCCTACCAGCCCTTCGGCAATCTCTATATTGACTTCGAATTGGAAGGGGAAACAAAGGATTACATGCGCTCTCTCGACCTGCGGGATGGCATTGCCCGGGTTTCTTTCACGAATGATGGCAACGAACACGAGCGCGAATGCTTTGTGAGCGAGCCAGACAACGTGCTCGTCTACATGGCTCGGACGGATGCCCCCCATGGATTCAACGTAAAAATTGCCCTCACTCCCAACCATTCGGTTTCATACAGCAAGCAGAAGAATGGCCTGGTCATGAGCGGCACCCTGATTAATGGGCAGAAGTTTGAAGGAAGGCTGCACGTCAAAGCCAAGGGCGGTGAAGTGAAAGTCAGGGGCAAAGCCGGAGCGGTACCGGTACCGCAATACATCTCCCTGAAAGGTGCAGATTCCATGAAGGCTCAGTACGAGGCGGACAACATGCCCTACATCGAAGTGGAAGGCGCAGAAGCCATCATCGTTTACGTCTCGCTGGCGACGGATTATAAGATGGACTTTGCCAGCAACTGGAAAGGAAAGGACCCGGCTGCCACTAACAGGAAAATACTGGCAGATGCACTGGAGAAAAACTATGCAGAACTGAGAAAAGCCCACAAGGCGCACTACAAGAGGCTCTTCAACCGACTGAGCCTGAATCTTGGCAAGACGGATGAGGACACGGCACAGCTCCCGACAGATGAACGAATCGAAGCCTACAAGGACGATGCGGAAGACCCGGAGCTGGAGGCCACCATCTACCAGTATGGTCGCTATGTGCTCATCAGCGGTTCCCGCCCCGGCAATCTGCCGGTAAACCTGCAAGGCATCTGGAACGATAAGGTGCACGCCGCCTGGGCGTGCGACTATCACAATAATATCAACCTGCAGATGTGCTACTGGGGTGCAGAAGTCGGCAACCTTTCCGAATGCCACATGCCCTTCATCGATTTCATGAAGGCTATGGAAAAGCCCCTGACTGATATGACCCGCAAGCACTTCGGCCCCACCGTAAACGGCTGGACCACACGCATTTCCCAGAACCCCTGGGGGGCCGGCGGCTGGGTAAAATGGAACCCACCCGTGAACGCCTGGTATGCCCTGCACATCTGGGATCACTACACCTTCACTCACGATAAGGAATACCTCAGGAACGTCGGTTATCCCCTGTTGAAAAACATCTGCGCCTTCTGGGAAAGCTATCTCAAAGAAGTCGGCAAAGGCGGTGAGGGGCTCATGTCCAACGGCAAGAAACTGGATGTCAGCCAGTACCCGGAGCTCAAAGATATCAAAGCAGGCTCCCTGGTTTCCCCGAACAGCTGGTCCCACGAGCACGGGCCGGATGAAGATGGCGTCATGCACGACCAGCAACTCATCTGGGAGCTTTTCGATAACACCGCCAAAGCCGCTGCGGAACTGGGGGTAGATTCCACTTGGGCCAGAAAACTCATTTCCCTGCGCGACCGCCTGGTGCCCAACCGGGTGGCAGATGGCGGCTACCTGCAGGAGTGGATTATCGACCGCCCGGACATGGTCACCGGCCACCGCCACACCTCCCACCTCATCGGCGTGTTCCCCGGTACCTCCATTTCATTGGCAAAAACCCCCGAGCTGGCAAAGGCAGCAGCCAGAAGCCTGGAACTGCGCGGGCTCAGCGGCGACAACCGGCGCAGCTGGACCTGGCCGTGGCGCACTGCGCTCTGGGCCCGGCTGGGGAAAACGGATAACGCCTACGAAATGGTGCAGAGCTACATCCGCTACAATGTACTGGACAACCTCTTCGGCAACCACCCGCCCATGCAGATGGACGGCACCTACGGCATGACCGGTGGCATGAGCGAAATGCTGGTGCAGAGCCACGCCGGGCAGGTTGAACTCCTCCCGGCTCTGCCCGAAGCCTGGAAAAACGGCTACGTGAACGGCATCCGCGCACGCGGCGACCTCACCATCGACATAGCCTGGAGAGATGGCCGCGTGACCCACTACGCCATCACCTCCAAATCAAACAACAGCGAGCCGGTTACCGTGGTGGTCAATGGCCGGAAAACAAAAGTGATTCCTGACAGCGCAGATTCCGGCAATACCGCAAAGAAAAGCAAAAAGAAAAAGAAGAAGAAGAAAAGGAAGAAGAAAAAGAATGCCTGATTCCCCCTCCCCTTCTGCCACTCTCCCGCCCGGGAGAGTGGCTTTTTACACACGCCGGGCAAACCGGATAAATTGGAGACTGAGGAAGCAGGCGCCAATATACAAGGAAAGCAGCACACGTGTCCCAAAGTTTGACTCCGAAGCCCGATAAATGGGAATTTGAAGAAGTACGAGGTACGAAGTGGGAAGTGCGAAGTATAAAGTCAGGCAGGCTGGCGCCTGCAGGTGTATTCTCCTGATAACAAATGGCGAGTCGCAAGGCTCGCGGAACTTTCATTTCGTACCTCCCACCTCGAACTTCGTACCTTTGTCGGAACGACAAACATCAATTTATTGCGCAGAGGGGGGCTTCTTCCAAAATGTTGCTGATATTTCTATTCTCTACAAAATCTTTGGGACACGTGTGGGAAAGCAGTTGCGTGACCCGCTTTATGCTTGCATGGGCGGGGGCAACTTGGTAGGATTCATGCATGCTTTTTGAGAGGGAGACAGTAACACCGCAAGGCCGCCTTGCCGCTATGGAGGAACTGTTTTCCCGCGTTGCCCGACGCGGCAACGCAACGCCCGGTGGGAACCATGTGCCGGTGGAAGCGCTGGAGGCGTTCCGCGATTTGGAAACGCCCTTGCGCTACATGCTGGAAGCCGCAGCTTCCGGTTGCAAGGATCGCACCCGGCTGACCCAGCTGCGCAAGGTGGAAAAATGCCTCAATTCGCTGCCGGAAGCCCTGATGACGAGCCTCACTGCCGGGCCGGAGGAAAACTGGCTCTGCATGTTCCGGCACCTTCTGCAGCTGCACACGCTGCTCACGGATGCGGGCATCGGCACAGATGCCGCGGAATATGCCTCACTGCTGCAAAAAATGGTACAGCTGGCCGAAACGGTCTCCCGGGCAGCTGCGGTGGAAATCAGCCCGGCCTCCATGTTCACCCTGCTGCTCATGCAGGTGGAAATGCAGCGCATCAACCCCGGGCGGCAAAAGCGGGCCACCAGTCGCAAGCGCCGCCGTGCCCGGGCCAGGCGCACAAAAACGGCTAAAAAGGAAGCCTGATATCAGGGCTGCGGTGCAGCGGGGGCCGGGCTTTCCTCCACTGGCGCGGGCTGTGTAAAATCACATTTCTCCAGGTAATAAGCTGCTGCCTTGTTGCCCTGAGCCGCGGCTTTCTGCCACATCTCCTTTGCTGCGGGCCGGTTCATCTGCACCCCGGCACTGCCGGAATACATGAGGAGCCCCAGCCGCAACTGAGCGCGGGCATCCCCCGCAGCGGCGGCCTGCTCCAGCTCGGCCTGCATGCGGGCCAGCCGCTCGCGCACCACCTCTGCCGCCGGTTCCGGTTTTTCCTTCTTCTCCGGGTGTTTTCCGTAGTTGAGGGCCACATTCCCGGTACGCATGACGAAAGGCAGCAACGCACTCACCCAGAGCACCCCCATGCACCAGATGACCCAGCGGGGCATTTTCCTTCGCTCCGGCAAAATCGAGAAACGGCGGCGCAGGGTGCGGGGCTTTTCCTCGCGGCGGCGGGAACTGCGGGCAGAAAAGCGCACGCGGCGCGGCATGCCTGCCAGTTCGGGAGCATCCGCATAGCGCAAATCCCGCTCGCGGGCTTCATCATACAAGCGGCGTTCCTGTTCATCTGCCAATATCCGGTAAGCTTCCGCTATCAGCTTGAAGCGTTCCTCGGCAGCGGCATCCCCCACGTTCAAATCCGGATGAAAACGCTTGGCCTGCCGGTAATAAGCAAGCTTCAGCTCTGCCTGGGGCACGGTAGGCTCCACATCCAGCAGTTCGTAGTAATCCGGGCGCGGCATATCAATTCAACGGGCTTTCCAATCACGGGCCAGTTCCGGCACCGAACAAATCGGCTCCCAGCCCAGTTCGCGGATGCGGGTGCAGTCCACGCGCATATCAGACACCCCACGCTGTGATGGCCCGGAGCATTCCGGCCCGGCCCCGATGCCGAATATCTCCTGCAGCTGAGCGTAGATTTCTTTTTTGGTGAAACTTTCACCGCACACATTGTAAACACCGTACTGAAGCCAGGGCTGTGTACCCAGCAGCAGCAGTGCATCTGCGGCGTCCTCCACGTGCAGGTAATTCAGCACGCGGTCATCCGCTCCCGGCAATGCCGGCAGGCCCTCCCTGAAGCGGCGGACCAGCTCGCAGCGCGCCTCTCCATAGAGCGGAGCAAGGCGCGCGACCACTCCACCACTATTGAGAATCACGGTTTCGGCGCGCAATAAGATACCGGCTCGTTCCGATTCTGCCTTGGGCGGGCTATCCTCCGTGATGATTTCGCCCCCCCGCCCGGCATACACCGAGGTGGACGAGCAGAACACCACGCGGGTTCCCTCCAGCAGGTGGTCCAGATTGAGCGCCGGCTCCAGATACGCCTTGCGGTAATCCTCTGCCGTGCCGCCATGCGTGGCGGTGCAGCAGAAAACGGTGTCCGGCACCATGCGTTCCAGTGCATGGCGCAGCACCTCCGCATCTGCCGCGCTGCCGCGAAGATTGGCCACAGCTGCGGGATCAATGGTCAGCACATGTGCGCCTTCCTGGCGGCATGCCTCTGCCAGCGTAGAGCCCAGATACCCCGCGCCTATGACCCAGATTTTGTGCCCGCGGAGACTCATGAACGGTGTTTCCAGATGAGTTCAGCCAGTTCCAGGTCACCCGGCAGGGTTATCTTCAGGTTCGCCCCGCCCTGCACCAGGCGGGTTGCCACGCCCAGCGCCTCCACGGCGGAGACCTCATCTGTCACCACCAGCTGGTGAGCCTTGACATAGTCATAGGCCTGCCTGAGCAAATCCAGGCGGAAAATCTGCGGAGTTTCCATACCCCAGAGGTTCTCGCGGCTCACCTTTTCCGGCAAGGCGCACCCATCGGCGTCCGCCCGTTTGAGGGTATCCACCACGGGGTGGGCACAAGCGGCTGCCCCGGTGCTGTCGGCGGCAGCCAGGCATGCTTGAATCCCCTGAGGGGTAATCAACGGGCGGGCACCATCGTGCACCGCCACCATGCGGGTTCCGGCAGGCAGCGCAGCCAACCCTGCCGCCACAGAATCCTGCCGCTCCGCGCCGCCATCAACCCGGCTCACCGGAACCGGGAACCCTGCCGCAGCCAGCCCGGTTTCCTCCCAGCGGCTCTGCGGACACACCACTACCACAGCCGCAGCACCGGCTGCCACAAAGGCATCCACACTGCGGCGCAGCACCGGCAGCCCGGCCAGCGGGGCGGCCAACTTATCAAAACCGGCGCGGCGGGAACTGCCCGCCGCCACGATGACAGCACAGAACATATCGCAATCTTAATTCAGGCGGGAACCCACCAGTGCGGAAAGCACCTTGCCGGGGGCGCGGCCCTCGGTGCGTGCCTGCATTTCCTTCATCACGCGGCCCATGTCCTTCTTGCTGGTGGCGCCAAGCTCAGCAATCACTGCATCCAGGATGGGCAGGATTTCCGCCTCGGTCATCTCCTGGGGCAGCAGAGCGGCCAGAACCTTGATTTCGGCCTGTTCCTTTTCCACCTGCTCAGTGCGGCCGGCCTGGGCATAGAGCGCAATAGCATCCTCGCGCTGCTTGATCTGCTTGCGGACCACGTTCTGCTGCTCGGCAGGGGTCAGCTCGGCATTCACGCTGCCCTTCGCCAGGCAGGCCGTCTGCAAAGCAGCCTTCAATCCACGCAATGCACCCAGGGCCACCGTGTCCTTGGCACGCATGGCAGTCTTCATTCCTTCGGTAATCAGGTTATTCATAGGCCCTCATTAAAGCATGCACGCGCGCGTATATGCAAGGCAGAAATGTGTCAGATTTTATTCACCCGCGCAGCAGGTGCGCACTAATTTCCTTGACCCGGCACCCTGCCGGAGTTAGAATACGCAAGGATTTTTCAACGTTTGGTGCAGTTACTGCGTCCTAACATAAATCTTCAGCATTTTGATATGAAATACCGTTATTTACTCCCGCTCATGGCTTTTACCGTGGGCAGCACCATGCTGAGTGCCCAGGAAACACCTGAGGCAGAAGTGCTGCAGCAGGCTGCAGAAACCCAGGCAGAGTTGCAGATTGACCCGCAGATTGTGCAGGGGCAGCTGCCCAACGGCGTGAAGTACATCATCCGCCCCACTGCAGAGCCCCAGGGCCGGGCCAGCGTGCGCCTGCACGTGAACGTAGGCTCGCTGGATGAGCAGGAGCATGAGAAGGGTATTTCCCACCTTCTGGAACACCTGGTGTTCAATGGCTCCCGCAATTTCAAGCGCGGCGAGCTCATCCCGACCATGCAGCAGCTGGGCCTCGGCTTCGGCGGCGATGCCAATGCCTACACCAGCCTGCTGGAGACGGTATACATGCTCGACCTGCCCAACCTGAAGGATGAGACGGTTAACTTCGCCTTCACCATCATGCGCGACTTTGCAGACGGTGCCACGCTGGAAGACAGCGCCATTGACCACGAGCGAGGCATCGTGAAGAGCGAGCTCTACGCCCGCGACTCCGCAAGCTACCGCACCATGATTGCCATGCTGCGCCACGCCGCCCCCGGCACCCGCCTGGCAGATTACCTTCCCATCGGCACGGAGGAGGTCATCATGGGTGCGCCGTATGAGGTGTTCCGCAACTACTACAAGACGCACTATGTAGCCCGCAACATGACGGTGATTGTGACGGGCGATTTCGAGCCCGCCACCGCCCTGGGCTGGGTGGAAAAGCACTTCGGCAGCATGGCGGATACCGCACCCGCCGCCCGCATTGCCCCCGGCACCCCGGATAACCTGGGGCCGGCCGAGCTGGTGATGGAGAACCCGGAAAATGCGCTCATGAGCCTGAACATCATGGTATCGGATCCCTGGCAGGAGAAACCGGACACCACGGAGCAGCGCATCCAGGACCTGCCCCTGCAGCTGGCCGGAGCCATGCTCAACCAGCGGCTCGGGCGCATGGCGCGCGAGGGCTCCTGCCCGTTCCAGGGTGCATCTGTTTCCAAGGAACCCCTGTACAACACGGCCGAAATGTTCAGCATGGGGGTCAGTGCCGCCCCGGAAAAATGGCAGCAGGCTATGGGAGCCGCCCTGCTGGAGCTGCGCCGCGCCTGCCGGTACGGCTTCACCCCCGCCGAACTGGCTGAAATTTCTGCCCAGGTGCGTGCTTCCTTTGTCCGCCGCATTAACGGCTGGGAAACCACCAGCGCCGCCGACATGGCCGATAATCTCATTAGCTGCATCTCCGGGCATGAGCAGATGACCACCCCGGCAGAGGATTTGCGCGTGTTTGAACTGGGGCTGGCCCGCATCATGCAGAATCCCGACCTCTGCCGCCAGGCGCTGGAGCAGGCCTTCGACAGTGCGCGTGCCAAGCTCATGCTCACCGGCGCCAAAGTGGAGGGCATCACCGGCGAAACCCTGCGCGGAATCTACGACAAAGTGATGCAGCAGGAAGTGACCGCACCGGTCATGGAAGAACTGCCGCCCTTTGCCTACGAGCAGATGGGCGCCCCCGGCAGCATTGAGCAGCAGGCCATCCTCGAAGACCTGGGAGTCACCACCATCACGCTTTCCAACGGTATCCGCGTAAACCTGAAGCCTGTGGATTTCTCCAAGGGCAGCATCAGCGTCATTGCCAATATCGATGGCGGCTCCCTGCGCCTCACCCACACCCCCGGCCTGGCCACCATGGCCGGCAGCGTCATGCGCATGGGGGGACTGGAGGCTCACAATTTCACCGAGCTGGAAAAAATCCTTGCCGGGCGCAATGTGAGCCTGAACTTCGGCATCGGCTCGGACCGCTTCACCATGAGCGGCACCACCACTGCCGCAGATTTTGAGCTGCAATGCAAGCTGCTGGCCGCCGGCATCATGCACCCCGGCTACCGCACAGATGGCGAGGTGCAGCTGCGCCGCCAGCTGCCCTCCCTCTACAACCGCTACCAGACCACCCCGAACGGCGCCTATAGTCTGCAGGCCCCCAGGCTCATGTATGGCAGCGATGCCCGCTTCACCACCCCGGAGCGCTCCCAGATTGAGGCCTGCACCGCAGAGCAGGTGAAGGAGGCCCTCTCCCCCTGGCTGCAGAGCGGCGCCTTGGAAATCAGCATCGTGGGTGATTTCAAGGTGGCGGACGTGCTGCCCGTGCTGGAACGCACCTTCGGCGCCATGCCGGAGCGCAAGCGCGAGTTCACCCCGCTCACCGAGGCGGAGACCACCGTGAGCAGTGCCAGGTGGGGCCAGCGCGCCTTCCTGCCCTACACCACCGACCTGGATAAGACCATCGTGGCGCAGGTGCGCCCCTGTGGCGATGGCATGGACCAGCGCCGCAACCGCCGGCTGGCCGTGCTCACCTCCATCACCCGCCACAAGTTGTTTGATGGCATCCGCGCCCAGCTGGGCGAGACCTACTCCCCCTCTGTGCGACTGGCTACCAATGCCAGCCTGAGCAACGCCGCCACTATCACCACCATCAGCGCCGGTGTGGTGGGCAACCGGGTGAAGGTGAACACCGCCATGGATGCCATCCTCATGGACCTCGGCCAGGGCAAGATTACCCAGGATGACCTGGATTGCGCTCTGCGGCCCTACATTGCCAGCACGCAGAAAAACCTGCGCACCACCGGCTACTGGAACAGCGCCCTGGCCCGCCTGCAGAGCGATGAACGCCAGCTGCCGCTCATCCGCGGCCAGGTGGAGGATGTGCAGAGCATCACCCTGGAGGAAATTCAGCAGCTCGCCCGCGAGGTGTTCGGCCCGCAGGATTCGACCAACTATTTCTTCACCATGCCCGCCGGCTCCGTGCCGAAGGAACAGCCGGAGGCTGAACCGGCCCCTGCAGAGGCCGGGGGGGGCTACACCATCATCTCCACCGAAAGCACCATGGCCGACCCCGCCTGGGCTGCCGTGGCCGATTCCTTAAAAAAAAAGTACCCTGATGCAGTCATCTGCACCCTGCCTGAGCTGACGGAGGGAAGCCTTTCCGCCACGCTGCGCAACACGCAGGCCCGCTATGCCGCCTGCGTGCTGCGCCCGGAGGAAGTAAGCCGCACCCTGGTGAACGACCTGCACCGCGCTGCCCGCCAGGTGGATGATGACCCCTGGGGCGACTGCATCTGGGGTATCATCACCGGCCACAGCGCGGCAGATGCCCGGCGCATTGCCGAAGCAGACCAGCCGCTCACCATCAAACGCATGCTGGCCACCACCAATGTGGACCACTCCCGCTTCGAGCACAGCTGCTGCATCACCGACTGGGGCGGTGCGCCTGTGCGCGAGCAAAGCGGATACACAGAACCCGTCACCACCACCTACCCGGCCTCCCCTGCGGAGGATAAGCTGCTGAGCATCTTCACGGAAAAGCTGGAATCCGCCAGGCCGCAATTCATCATCACCTCCAGCCACGCCACGCAGTTCAACCTGGAAATGCCCTTCAGCCGCGGACTCCTCTTCTCGCACGGCAACCGCTTCCACTCCCTGCCGCCGCAGCGGCTGAAAGAATTCCGGAAGCCGCTGGAGCAAGCACTCCGTGGTGATTGCTCCACGCTTGAACAATGGGCCGCTGAATACCCGGCGGTGAAACCTGACGGCGAACCCCGCGTATGGATTGCGGCCGGCAACTGCCTGTTCGGCAATGCGCAGCGCAGCCCGCACAGCATGGCTGCCACCGCCCTTTCTGCCTACACCTGCAACCAGGTGGTGGGCTACACCGTGACCACCTGGTACGGCGAGGGCGGCTGGGGCACGCTGGGCACCTTCATGGGCAACACCTCCGGCACCAGCCTGGCGGAGGCATGGTTCCTGAACAACCAGTTCATCCTGCACCGCACCGGGCAGCTGCACCCGGCCCTGCTCAGCGTGCGCTTCAACGGCCCGCGCTTCTCCCCGGCTGAAATAGTCCCCCAGCTTATGGAGCACAGAATCCAGATTGGGGAGAACACGGCCAGAGAGGCGCTCGGCCTGGTGCACGACCGCGATGTAGTGGCTTTCTACGGCGACCCCGCCTGGCGCGCCTCGGTGGATGAAAGCAACGCCAAGGCTCCCTACACCCTGACCTGGGAATCGCCGAAGCGCTTCACCATCACCGCCAACTACGACACAAAGGAGCGCTGCGCGGTGTGGTTCCCCACGGCTGAAACCGGCCGTGGCGCCACGGGCTGCAGCGCACCCGGCGCCATCTTCACGAATGATTTCATCCTCTTCCCCACGCTGGAGCTCAAGCAGGGAGAAGCGCTCAGCGTTGATATTCACTAACAATCCATAAATCACCTGATTCTCTCTTGCCCTGCTGGGCAGAAGAAGCCCCCCCGGCGGCAGCAAACCCGCGCTGAAACTCTTCCGCGACTTCATAGGGCGCGAGCCCGACTCCGCTGCGTTCCTGCAGCGCTTCGTGGCTCGGCCCTGAAGCCATCCACGCAGTATGCTTTTCCGGCAGGTATAATTGTTTTTACGATTATACCTGCTCTTTGTTGTCGGAATACCCGACATGACAACGAAATCCCTTATCTGTGCACTGCTTCTCACCTCCGCCGCAACGGCTGCTTCTCCCTTTTCCTGGGAACTGGCCGGCAACTATAACCACGCTTTCCGCAGCATACGCTCCCACGCCCCGGCTCCTTCCATCGACACCTGGGGCGCGGATATCACCGGGCTCTACCAGCTGCAGGGCAATCACGCCCTCTCCTTCCGCTTCAGCTACGCCTACGGTGCGGATTCCGGATTTCATGTGCATAACTTCGCTCTGATGCCCGGGTACCGCTACACGCATTCCTTCAACGAGCAGTGGTGCATCTTTGCAGGAGTGAATGCCGGTATCGGCCTATCCATTCTGGATTCCCCCGGCATGAAAAAGCGCTCCCATGCGCTGAGCCGCAGGGACGACATGGCCAACATAGTCTACTCTGCGGAGCTGGGCGCCGGATATACCGTTTCCCCCCAGGTACGGATAATCGGTTCCATCGGGGTGAATGGCGGGACCTCACCATTCCACAGCGCGGGCTATGAAGATGCCCGGGAAGAACAATTCAACCTCGGCTTAAGGCTGGGCATTCACTGCCAATTCTGACCCGGGCAGGAGTGAATCGCAGCACAAAAGCGCTAATTATTTACCATTTTTGGGTAATCTGAGATAGTTTGCGCTTTACAACCGCCTGAGTCGTGGTACACTCGGCGGGTCAAATCTTTCATAGTTATGTCTCAGTATTCACTCTCTGCACTTGCTGCAACGGCAGTCGCGCTGGCTGGTCTGGCCTGCGGCGACATCGTATTCCCCATGGGCACTAACGGTTTTTCCTGGAACAAGGATGGCGGGCTGGATGGACGCATCTCCGCCGGCTACTCCTCCAAGTACATCAGCCGTGGCATGGCCCTGGCAGATTCCCGCACAAATAATCTGGGGGATTTTGAGGCCCTTTTCCAGTATTCCCTGCCCGGCAACAATGCCATCCTCGTGGGCGGCAAGTACCGCTGGCTCACCGATAATGGCACGGACCACGCCACCGAACCCGATAAAGCCGCCCTGAAAGCCTATGTAAAAGAATGGCTCGACAACCCCGGCTACCGCGAATACGCACTGGACGAAACTCTGTGCGACGAAGCTACCTTCTCCGTCCAGTTCGTTCACTACTTCACCGAGCGAACCTCTCTTGCCGCCGGCTATGAGTTTGTACACGGCGGGCTCCCCGGCCGCATTCATGCCACCGACTACGAAGCCAAGTTTGATGCCGTGGATAACTTCATCGCCAATGGAGGCACGGTGAACGACATTCTGGGTGCCGACACCGGACGCGAAGCATTCAACTCCAACCGTGCAGAAGAACACAGCGTGGTAGTGGATTTCCACCATGAGTTTGCCAAGGGGCTGGATGGTCTCTTCTTCCACTCCCGGGCGCGCTACGTGGTGCAGTGGGAGCGGGGATGGTGGTTCACCAACACCTTGGGCTACCAGTTTGCCCTGTGCGAAGATGTAGATATCATCCTCTCCGCCTCCTGGGATGCCACTCTCGGCTACTTCGATTCCACCAAGGCCAATGGCAACGGCTCCCAGGGCTATACCTTCTCCGTATTCGCCCCCATCAGCGTAAGCAAGCAATTCCTCATCACCCCGCACGCCACATGCTGCGTCATCGGCAACGGGGCTAAGAAAGGACAGGATAAGCTTGCCGGGCGCCACTTCACCTATGGCGAGTACTCCATCCTCATCGGCCATGAATATGATTACGAAAACGTCGCCTTCGATTTCGGTGTAAGCGCCACCTACGTTTTCTGATAATTCCAAGGCCCGCGCCCCCTCTCGGCCACGCCGGTGCCCCTGCCCGGCGTGGCTTTTTCACTAACACTTGCCATTTTTGAACTAATCGTGTCTGTTTAGAAGTTTTTACTTGATATGCCAGCACTTTAAGCATATAAATAGGACACGTATATCTGCTTATCTCTTTTATTTCTCCAATATCATGAAAACGCATCTCCCCACCAGGCTCCGGGCAGCCCTCCTGGCCGCCATTTTTGCTTGCGCAGCCCAGACAGCCACGGCTGTCACCTATACCGAGGACACCACCGTCAGCGGCGACATCACGGAAAACATCATCGTCAAGGACAATGTCACCGTCAATGTCGGTGACGAGTCCGGTCGTGTTTTCGTAACCGGAACTTCATTGCAGCTCGGCAATAATTCCAACGTTAACATCAATGGAGTCAGCATCGGCGACTATGAGAAGCCCGGCACCTTCACGGTAAGCGGCCCCGGAACCATCACCAACGAAGAGTTTATTGATACAAGCGACAAACTGGTAGTTAAGGGCTCCACCCTTATCAACAACGCCTATGTCGACCTGTATGCGGATGGTTCCCTTGAAAATGCCACCGTCACCAACAATGGCACCATCTCCATCAATCAAAACCTCACCGCTACCAACAGCACCATCGACAACGCCAACGGCAACCTCGACATCTTTGGAAGCGCAGACGTGATTAACAGCAAGCTGGAAAATGCCGGCAATATCAACATCTTTGTCTCCGACGAGTCTCGCGTTGGCAAGGCCATTCTCACCATCGATGCCGCCACCGTAGAGAAATCCGGCTTCAATGCCCTGCCAAAGAAAGGCATCAAGGTTGAGGTAGATGCGATGGATTCCCTGCACGGCCTGGTCGGCAACAGCTATTACTTCGTCAATGTAGCAGGCTATGGCTACTATGGCACCGCAGACATCTCATTCGGCAGCTATCCCGGTGCAGATTCCGAATACGCGCTCGAAGCAGGCTCCACCAATGTCTACCGCCACACGAATGGAGCCTACTACTTCACCATGGATAAGATCATGAGCGGAAGCTCCGTGATTGGCCTTACTTTCGGCAAGGATGCAGCGTTCATCAATTATGACTATGGTAACGATGGTAACAACGCCTACGGCAATATCGTATACACCACAGAAGAAACCTTATACGGTGACCTCCATATCGGAACGGGCGCAAGCATTACGATGAATGAAGGTGCAGCGCTCACCATCGAAGACGGTAATCTCAAGATCACCGGCAAGGGCTCTCTCAGCACCAACGGCGGCGTGGTCACCCTCAACAACGGCGACATCACGATCTCCGGCAACGGCGTGTACACCATCGATGGCGGCCGGCTCACGCTCAGCGAGGGCAACATCACCACCAATGGCAATGGTGTTGTGCAAATGAAGATTAACGGCAAAACCACCGCAGACGAAGCCATCATCTCCGGGCTGGACAGCAGCGCCACCCAGAAGCCCAATATCGATGTGCTGATTGATTCTGCCGCAGCAGGCACCCTCGCCGGCAATACCTACCAGCTCGGCGAACACACCGGCATCACCACCAGCGACATCAGCTCCACGGCAGGCGCCCTGACCTGGGTGGACGGCACAAGCTCCATCGGCAACGGCAGCTTCACCTCCGAAATCACCTACGCCAATGGCACGCTGACCTTCGGCACCATGAGCGCAGAAGGCACGGTGAGCGGCGACGTGAGCACCGGTGATGAGGCCACCGAATCCCCTTCTTCAGGTATGGTGATTATCACCGACAAAGTGGAAAACACCACCCCCGGCAGCTCCATCTCCGCTGGCCTTGTGCAGGACGTGGTGGTAAGCGAAGGCTCCAGCTCCTCAGATAAAATCGATGCTGCTACAGCCAAGGACACTGCCATTGAAGGCGCAGATAGCGTCATTTCTACCGATTACAATGACAATCAGGGGGGCAAGAAGCACACCAATGTGGTCTACGGCAAAGACGTCAAGGGCAACTCCGGTAAAGTGAAGACCTCTTCCCTGTCCTCCACCGTGACAGTCACTGAGACCGATAGCGCTGGCGCTACAACCACAACACCCATCGCCCAGAGCACAGACAGCCTTGTTGTGGAGTTCACCGAAAAGACCGAGCTTGAAAACGGCACCCTTGGCTTCGACGAAGAAGACAAGGGCAAGCAGGTCACCATCGACAACGAGGTGCAGATTATCACCACCATCGATATCGTCAAGAACAGCGGCTCCGAAGTAACCCTCACGAACATGGAAGTGAAAGCCGAACGCGCCCTGGAAATGGACGGCGGCACACTTGAGCTGAAAGGCACCCAGATGACCGTGGGCGGCCACAAGCTGACGGATGAAGAGCACAAGCAGCTGCACATCGGCGATACCACACTGAAGGTAGAAACCGATGTGACTGCAGAATCCCTGCTCGACCTGCACACCAACACCAAGGTGAACGGCGGCAAGCTCGTGCTGGACGGCACCGGCGACGGCACCACCGGCACAGACACCTCATTCCAGGTCGGCTACATGAAAGATGCAGCTGGCAAACTGGACAAGACCGCCGATACCTCCGTTGAATTCCACGGCACCGAAATCGACCTGCGCGACAGCCAGCGTGGCCATGACGACAAGCACTACGTAGCCTTCGGCGGCGACAAAGCCGGGCACCAGACCATCCACCTGCACGATGCCCACCTGCACGGCACCGGCCACGTGAAAAACGTGCACATGCACGGCGGCAAGTTCGGCATCGGCAACTCCCCCGGCGTGATGAGCATCACAGATGCCGACTTCTCCGGTACCACCTGGACCTTCCACCTGATTGACGGCGCCAGATGGAACACCGCCGGAGCCAACACCACCCCCGGCGGTTCCTTCTCCCAGCTGAAGCTTGATGGCGCCAACACCGCCAGCGGCATCACCATCACCCTGAACTACCAGACCGAAACCACCGGCGGATACACCGACATCGCCCAGTCTGATTTCGGCACCAGGTTCGAGGAAGGCGCCAGCATCACCCTCATCGACACCAGCGCAGGCAGCATCACCGGCAACTACACCTTCAAGGCCGATACCCTGCCCGAACTGGCCGAAGCCGGCCTCATGTGGGATACCTCCCGACTGTTCAGCACCGGTGCTATCTACGTCATTGCAGAAATGACAGCAGCCCCCGGCCGCATCGCCAACACCATGGCCGCAGCCGCCGGCACCACCGGCACCTTCGGCCGCCTCGGCATGCAGCAGCTCGATGCCCCCCGCCTGAACGGCACCAACGTGTGGGCACAGGCCTTTGCCGACTGCCAGGACCGCAACACCACCGATGGACGCACCGGCTTCGACAGCAACGCCACCGGCTTCGCCCTGGGCGTAGACAAGCAGTTCAAGAAGATGCCCGTCATCCTGGGCGCCGCCATCGGCACCAGCAACGGCACCATCAAGCCCAACCGCGGCTCTGCCACCTACACCGCCGGCAAGATTGACCAGGACGGCACCCAGCTCGGCGTCTACGGCCGCTACACCGTGGGCTCCCCCAACACGGAGAACAACATCACCATCGATGGCTACATCTCCTACGGCGCCTACGAGAACGACAGCTACCGCAGCTCCTACGCCACCGGCAAGGCAGCAACCGCCAGCTGGGATGAAGACGCCTGGGCCATGGGCCTGACCGTGACCCGCAACTACAAACTCCGCGAGCACACCTTCATCTCCCCCTACGTGGGCGTGGAATACACCACGGCAGATATGGACAGCGTCACCGAACGCAGCCAGAGCAGCGTACGCTACAGCGCAGACGACTCCTACCGCAACCTCGCCCTCATCCTCGGTGTAAGCGCACACCGCGAATATGGCCTGCGCAACGGTCAGAAGCTCACCCCCTACGCCAGCATCGCCCTCAGCCAGGACATCATGCGCCAGGACGCCAAGGTGACTGCCACCAGCGCCGCCGGCACCACCACCGATGAAAGCGCCCACCAGGGCCGCACCGCCCTGCAATTCAGCGTAGGTGCCACCTGGCAGATCAGCAACCACTGGAGCATGAACGCCGGCTACTCCATCGAAACCCGTGAAGACGCCGTAGACCAGAACGCCGGCATCGGCGCCACCTACGCCTTCTAACCCGGGCTCACAGTCAATTAAAACCGCACCCCTCTGCCCCGCACGCGGGCAGAGGGGGCTTTTTTATGCCACGAGCCGCGCGTGAAACCGCCCGCTCGCCCCCCCAAAAAAACTCCACCCCCGCATCAACATGCGGGGGTGGAGTTTCTTTTTTGGGGGCTTTAAACCGGGCGCGTTTTACTTGCTCGGCTCAGTCTTGATGATAGCCGAGCCGCCCAGGCCGCCGCTGTAACCGGCAATGTCAGCATGCCCGCCCACAATCTCGCCATAAACAATACGCGCCCCGTCCTCCGAAACCGCACTCGCGCGGAAATGCACCGTCACCCTACCGATAAGCTCAGAACCATTCTGCCGCAGATCAGAGAAACTCAGGATATAATAATCCCCATTGAAGCGCACACTCCAGGAACCACTCACATTGCGATACGTGCGAGACTTCAGCATATCATTACTATCACGCGCCTCAATCGTAAGCATCGAGGTAGAAGAAAGCGTACCACTGCAATCACCGGGGCACTCACTGCCCTCATGGCCCGTGTGAGTGAACGTCACATTATCGCAATCAAAATCAATCTCAAAGCCCAGGAAACCACCCTCCAGCTCGAAATTACTGGTCTCCTCCGGAATCAGGTTGCCGGCATCAATACCCTTCTTGGCACTGCCGCCACCACCGCCGCCGCCACCGCAGCAGACCAGTGAAAAAGCGCAGGCCGCAACCAATACAGAACGTAAAAAGGCATTCTTAATCATAGCGCCGCGCAGTATAGGCGCGCCCTTCCCTTTAGTCAAGAAAAACCAGCAATTATTTTCCCGCCCGGGCTCACCACTGAGCAGCATGCCACGCCAGAGCTCCGCAAAAGCGGCTGCGGAAAAAAGCCATATCAGGGCGCAGTCGCTCCGCTCGTGCCGAGAGGCGGGCGCCCCCCCTGTCGGGGCACGGGACTTCAGTCCCGACTCGCCAGTGCGCAACCGCCATGCTCGTGCAGAGCCAACACGCGCGCCCGGTGCGTTTAGAATCATTCTAATGGGCGAAATAGGCGGTGAAGGCCGAATTATTAGTTTGGAAACATTCTAATGGGCGGAGTGGGAGGGAAGGGCTGAAGATAGAGGCTAGGGTAACTGGATGCGGCGGGCGGGGGCGAGAGGAAGCGCGTTGGTGGGCTCGGTCGCTGCGCTCGTGCTGAGGTGCGCGAGCTGGGGGAGAAGCGCACATTGCTTCGCTCGTGCAAGGGCGGGCGGTTGCGCTCTCGTGCCATAGGCGGCTTACCGTGCATGGGCACCGGAAGCCGCAATTGGCAGACACTCCTCACTGAAGCCTAGCACAAGCGACTGCGGGGGTGCATCCGGGAAATCGCCCCCCCCTGCTCAGAAGCGCAGCAGCTTCACCTTCAGCCACGCCGTGGCGTAGGAGCAAGCAAACAGCAGCGGCACGATGGCAAAGAAAAACACACCGAACTGCCCCTGGCTCACATACCAGTGCTCCTTGAATACCGGGTACCAGATTGCATCAAAAATATAGCAGCACAAGTACATATCCAGCGAGAGTTTCGAGATGCTCCCCAGCCCCCGGCGCAGCCATTCATGCCGCGTATCCCAGCGGTGCAGCAGCGTAAATACCGCCCCCGCCAGCGGGCAGCCGAACATCCCCCACGGCCCCCCCGCCACCTGAATCATGCTATGCCCCCGCACCAACAAAGCATTGAACACCGGGTTGATAAGGCATATCAGGCATACCCCCCCGCCAGGTAGGATTTACGCAGTGTGCAGCCATATTCGCGGAGATAAGCCCCGGCGAAAAAGAAGAACAGCGGGTAACAATCGGCCCAGAACCCCGGCGTCAGGTGCATGCCATAGCGGTTCGTCATATCCGGCAGCGCCGTCATCACATAAAGCGTGGCCAGCAGCAGCAATTTCAAGCGCTGCGTCGGGATATGCTGCCACAGGATATTCAGGAACGGCACCAGCAGGAACAAGCCAATCCACATCTCAATATACCAGCCATACGGAATCGCGGAGAAATCCAGCACCTTGTGCCCCCACTGCAGCGCACTCCCCTGCTCCCCCAGGTAGTAAATGCGGAACAAGATAGTCACCACGCTGAACACCACATAACTCCCCAGCACCCGCATCGCCCCCCTGTAATACTGCGGCGTCGCCTCCTTCTTCCCCTGCAGGTAGCCCGTAAGCATCAGGAACAGCGGCACCCCAATCCCGAAGAAAAACTTTGCCCACCCCTGCACAAACATCGATACCCCACCGAACTCCGCTTGCTGGAATCCCGTGTTCATAAAGAAATGCCCCGCAATCACGCTGAATATCGCCAGCGCGCGGATGAGGTCCAAACCTGCGTAACGTTGAATATGATTCATACTAATTTTCTCATTTTTTTAAACTTACCAACCAACAAAGGGAAATATTTGTTGCCAATGTGGATAAAAACCAAGCATAAGCACACACACAACACAGTCTGAACGGTCCCCGTCCATACGGTCCGCACTCGCGTAAGCTTGTAAGATAAACGCTCCAGCGGGACAAGGAACCACAAATGACACCCCAGAATAATGAGCGTATTTTGGCCTATGAAGCTCAGTATGCGTAAATCACGTGCATGTTCCAACAAAGAAAATCCAAACAGGAGCAAGCTTATAGCAGCAAAGACCCGGATATACCCCAAAGTCATTTCAGGCACGGTGTCCTCAATGCACAATGATGCAAGTATAGCCACCAGGCTTATACAGACAATGATCAGCCTCCGGCAGATAGACATATTCAGAGGAAAGACATACTGGGCAAACAGATTTCCCAAGGCAAAGAATCCCAGCCAATAAAACGCATTATTAATCATAAGGGGAGTTGCTATACCTTCCCAAAAGTCTTTGAGGCACAGGGCAACTAACGCAATGAGCAATATGAAACCAGCCGGCAGGCAACGGACAAAATAGTATATACTCTTTATGACAAAAAGGCACAATATAAACCACAGCGGAACGTTAACAAAAAGATAATCCGAGCGACCGCAAATATCAAAAAGGTCAAAAAAGCACCACCAATCAAAACCGGCCAAGGTTCTGTTATCCCAAAGATGAACGATAATTATAAACGGATACGACAGCGTATAGAAAAACATAAACGGTATCAGCATAGTTCTGCAATCTTTTACCAGCATACCACTATAGTCTCTCATCAGATTGGTTAGATTGGGCTTTTTGAAGAACATTCCCGCTATGAAAAAGAAGATAGCATTTACCAATAGCGGTGTTAACCACGTCGGAGGTATGTTTGAATGAACATTGACAACTCCTATAATCGTTAGCGCCTTGATATAATCGATGTAACCAATTCTTTTCTTCTCAACAGGGGGGGGGAGCATAACTTATTTATTTACATTTTTTTTAGCATTAGCACAAAAAAAATAATAATCACATTCAAAACAGCCTATCCTTGCCCAAAAGCGCAGCAGCTTCGCCTTTGGTCACGCCGTGGCACAAGACAGGCAAACTGCTATTCCCCCAATCACGCTGAATATCGCCAGCGCGCGTATGAGGTCCAAGCCCGAGACTCTTTTCTGTTTCATTTTCATTCAATCAGCAGTAAAACCTCCGCGAAAACCAAGCACTTATTCTTGCTACCAGTTCAGACATAAAAATAGAGCTAATCAAAGCTACAGACAACGCCCATTCATTCACCCAAACTACATCCAACCATCGATATATCGGCACATGGCAAACATACAACTCCAACGAACGCTTGCCGAACCATTCTATTACTCTGTTCACACACTTCGGGAAAACCGCATAAGGATAATACCCTAAAGTACAAATAAGGAGAACACTCGCATTGTGAACAAATTCCGTCCCTATGGAAGAATTCCCAAACGAGAGTTGAAACAAAACGGGCAACAAACAACAACCAATCACGACAAGTATGGCAGATTTCCATATTTTTCCCCTCTCTGCAGCCAAATACATACCTGAGACATAGAACGGCACCTGCCCCAAGGTCCAGATTACCGTCTGACGCAATTTCCAGCTGCCCATCCACCAGTATTCCATGGTATGGCATGCCGCATGGTACATGACGTACGCTACAACCATCAACACCACATACCATAAGGCCCGCTTCGCACTCTTGAACAAAGCATATAACAGCGGTGATATCAGATACAGCATAAGAATCGTGCGGATATACCAGAGAGACAGGCCGGTGATTAATAAGAGATTCTGGGCTATACTTGTTTCCCAAGTCAAGGCCAACGCGAGCACTCCACCCAATATCGATGCCGGCATAATGCGCCATAATCGCCGCATATAAAAACTCTTAACCAGCCCTGGTTTATCCAGCGCATACCAGACACCAAAACCGGAAACCAATATAAAAACCTGTACGCACCAGTGCCCATAGCGATTGAAAAGCTCAAGAACGCAATTCCCATGAACGAACTCCTGATGAAACAGGAGTATCGCAAGTATTGCGATCCCCATAAGAAAGCTCCGAGATTTCGAGATATTTGTGATGATATTCATAACTTAACGCGTTATATTAGTTTTTATTGATTGGATATAGAGCATCGTGGATTTAGGAATCTGCTCAAATCACGCTGAATATAGCCAGCTTGAGGATGAGGTCCAGACCTGCGTATACTATAATTTTCTTTTTATACCGATTAAGCTTCTTTCGATTTTGTTTATACCGACTTTGGAATGAAACGTACGCACAGCTCCTACATGTTAAAACTTCACAGCAACACCCGTATTCATTAAAGTGCTTCAACCTTCCTCAATTTTCTTTTTATGAATCCCACCACTCGGCGGGGGAAGATGAGGGTTTTGTAGATGATGCCGTTTGTTTGCAGCCGAAACGGGCCTACTTTGGTCGTGTTGCAATAACGATTCCACACATCAATAAGCGGTTCGGTTTCGATTCGTGATAAAGCCTCTTCACGTGAGACCGGAATATGCGTCTCTTCTCCGCGCAGGTAGCTACGCGGCTGCCCGTTGTACAAATTACGGAACGGTTCGCGGTGAATCGTGATTTTGCCCGCTTCAGCCAAGGATTCCAACGCAGCTTTGCCTTTTTCGCTATTGGCTACCAGTGAACCAACACCATCGTCTATCGGCCAGTCCGGATGTAATTCATGTAAGTTACCCCAGAAGTCTCCCAGGGTTATATCTCCCGGGCGTGGCAGATGGGCATGCGGACAATTATAACAAGCTTTGTTCAGCATGTGGTCACCGATAAACAGGTTCATGAACATATCCTGCGAATTCACATGATTCAGAACCGAGCCGTCTGTAAATCGTTTCTGCACCTTATAGCCCTGCCAATTGCCGTCCTTGAACCGGAAGTATACTTCTTTCAGTTCTTTTCCCTGTTCCTGCTCGTTGTGTTTTACATAAGCCTGCAACAGCTTGCGACTGGGTACACCGTGGCACACGATATCGAAGGTCAGCAAGTTGTCGTAGGGCTTGCGAAGATATTTTTTCAGGGCATGAACCTGGCATGCCGTGCCGGTGAACAACACCTGCCGCCCCATTTGCAACTCAGCTTTTACCTCGCGATATACAGCTCCGGGAACAGCCTGCACATACTTGCTCCCCCGCATGGGTGCAATCTGCTCCATGTTCTCAGCCTTGGAGAAGACTGCCGTTTCCTTATCTTGCCACACCACACCGAATACGCAACCACCGTCGGAAAAGACGGCTTCAGCCAACGCACTGAACACACCTCCGCTGCTGCTATTCTGATGAGTGCTTTCGTCATTGTTCCACCCTCCGTATGCAATGATGGAATCAATCTCGTCATGATTCAGCCCTTTCTCCATTGCGTCCGGCTGCGCCGGGCACATCCTTACACACAGTCCACAGTTGACACATGCATCCGTATCCACCTGTGGCGCAAGGAATCCCTCCTTACTCCACGCCATACTGATTGCATCTTTGGAGCAGACATTGGCACACAGTCCACAGCCTGTGCAGTTTTCGGGAGGGGTGATGTGTCTAAAGTTCGTCATACGTGTATATGTTTTTTGAGGGGCTTGAGTATCATATCTTTTTCCTCCCGATTGAGATAGAGGCAGAAGAGAGTGATGAGAATGACCGTGCCGTATGTGCCAATGGCTGTAAACAGGTCTGCCCAGGTTTCCACCTGCCAGAGACAAGTGAGCGCAATACCTGCTGCAGACAGGAATAGGGCGGGTAAAAGCATCGGCAGATAGGTGCGGCGGAAGAAGTTGCCGATGAGCAGTCCGGCCTTGCGTTTGTAATAGAGATTAATCATAATGACTTGGCCGAAGGACAGCGATATGGCGGTGCCGATAAACATGCCGATAGGCCCGAGGAAGAGCGAAAGAACATAGCCAAGCACCACGCAGACCAGTGAGGAATAGAACAGGATAATGGCGCGACCTCGGTGAATGTTCAGGGCCTGCAAGATAGCTAGTCCCGTGTTCTGCGTCAGAGGAATGATAAGCGGAGCAATCACCGTAATGGCGCCCAGCCACACAGTAGAGACATTCTCGCCCATACTCTTACCTACCCAGAGACGCAGGAAATCCTGTCCCAGGAACGCAAAGCCCAGCAGAATGGACGTCAACAGGAAAAGTTGCAGGCGACCCGCGCGAATCATCACGTTGGTGAGGTCTTCCTTACTGGCGTCCAAGGCAACCATGTGCATCAGTCTGGGGGCCAGAACGCCGGAAATGGCAGTGGACGCCGTCATGAAATAGGAGGAAAAGGAAATCCCCAGGGTAAAGACAGCAACTGCAGTGGTGCCACACACATTGGCCAGAATGGGAGAACCTGCCTGCCAGTAAAATATGTCCATTAGCTGCCCCAGAAAAATCCAGATGGAGAAACCGAACATGCCACGGTAGAGCGACCAATCCGGACGACTGAACTTTACTCTGGCTTTCAGAATACGGAGCGTATAGAACAGACCCCATAGCAGGTTCAGAACGCCCATTCCCACCGCTAATACAGTAAGACCAATGGCCTTGAATCCCAGCAACAGCAGAGCCACCGTAAGCCCCGTATTAAGCAGAGAACAACAGAGACTCACAATACCCGGCACCACGAACTTCTGATACGCCCCGGGCACACAGCCCAGCGGACGCAGCGGAATGGCGAGAATCATATTCCCCAGGGTAAGCAGAAAGAGAATCTCCAGCGTTTCGTGTTGGGCGGCGTTCAATTTCGGGAACAGTGCATCCAGATGAAAGAAGCAGATGCCGCCCGCAATGAAAGTAATGAGGGCAATGAGACAGAAGAGCATCATACTCTGCCCCAGGAAATGAGCCTGCTGCTCGTGCTCCCCTTTGGCTCGATAAGTGACAACATACTTGCTTACCGTTGCACCCAGCCCAAGATCCGTCAACGCCAGCCAGGCAATCACCGACCCGCTGAGCATGAACAGACCATATTCTTCCACCCCCAGCGAGGAAATGATGAAGGGAGTCAGAAGAAACGATGTGGCCAGGCGAACGACGATGGAGACGTAGTTCAATATTGCACCTGCTTTGATTTCACTGGTCATGATTCAGATAGATTATATTATGACAATGATATGTTATCTGCGTAGAGCACAATTTTGCGCTTTACAGACTGGGGGGGCATTCAACGCTTGAGTAATCCCCGTTAATGATATGACTACTGAATCCATTTGTGCACCTATACGATAGCTCTCGTCAGAATAAAAGCACCTGCTTCCTTCAACATAAGAGAATCCCTTTACGTCTTTCATTCTTGCTTTCAAAAGAGGTAAATCGCCATGATAACGGCAACCTACAACAAGCCTGCACTCTCGTTTAGGCCATAATTGAACAATGTCAATATACTCTGTTTTATCTTTCGGTTTACTGAGACTATTATAGGCAACGGTATTAAAATCCCACATGAACGACTTCCAATACAGCTCCATATTAGCTTTGGATTTAGCTATCACATTTCGGATGTGGTATTGAATGATTAGCGCATCAGTCAAGTTGCAGATACTCCGGAACATCCTTGCAATTTCGGTACACGCAGCCGTATGATTATTTGCAGCGAGAAATTGCTTAATAGCGCCGCTGGCATTAAGCGTCCACTCATTATTGTTGTTTCCGGAGCCTCTAAGCTCACACATGAGAGTGGTGAGTCCGTGCTGTACTGCTTCCTTCAACAGCTGATCGGGCTGCTTATTCTGGAACTTCCAACGATAATAATACTGGCCGGTTCTGCGGGAGTAGATAAAGCTGACTTCAACCTGATATGAATTCTTCTCTCGGAAATAAGAGCGTTCTGTCTGTGCTGAAATGATGATTCCCTCATATTTTGTAGTGTACGAACGGAGCTTCGGACGGAATATTCCTGGCAACGCGAATAAAAGAGCTTCAATGTTGGCCTTGTTGATACCGGCACATGGCATGTGGTAGTCTGAAAGAGGTGTTGCCACCATTTGACCGACCGGCATCTCCACAGTTTGAATCTGTTCAAACTGTTCACAAACTCTCAACTTCTGACATTCCTGATGGCTAATGTCGTGTAGGTCTCTCCGGAAAATATCCGCTATGTTAAGCAGTCGGTTCAAATGGTTTCTCTTGTCGAAATAATCACTCTCGCTGATTCCTTGTCGATTTTTGTTTTTATATTGTACGTCCCCGACGTCAGCAAGTATTTGCACTGTTTCTGTGAGGATGTATTCCAGATTTTCATTGTTTTCTGCATTGAAGATAGTGGTTATGTTTGCAAGTAATCGCTGGATTTCTGTCTTTTCCAGCAGAGTTACTTCACCCCGTTTTATGATGTCAGTGATAAATTGGAGATATTCGTGATAGATACGGAATTTTTCCTTAAATATGGTTCCATCCCGTTGAACCACAATCTTTCCACATACCTTGTAATATACGCCGCCCAGCCCCATCGTGGTTATAACCATTATAACAATGCCGCTAACCGGATCAGCTACGGTCTTCTCAAAGAAACCGTCACTGGATACATTCGATGGCATTCCAGATATGCGCATAACAGTGAGAACACCGTAGGTAATCAGCAATCCGACGACAATGGTTACGCCAGCAGCCAGCAGCGCTCGCATTGCTCGCACAAAGGTATTCCCCTTGACGCCTATGAAGTATTTACGACGCATGTTCTCCAAATATGAATTTTCTTTCAACATCTGATTCTTGTATTTGTTTTAGACTCAATGACACTATGCGTTCTGCATTATTTATTATAGAAGATTTTCTTTCAGGAAGTTGATGCCGCGTTCACGTTCTGCATCGTGAATAGCGTTCACCCGTTCCCAGTCGATGGGGGTGTTGAGTACTCGTTGTATTTCTTCCGGTGAGGCGTGGGTGAGCATTCTGTCTTCCAGTCTGAAGGTACTCAGCAGGGTATCAAAGCGGGCATTG
>CALFTQ010000173.1 GCA_937916135.1 uncultured Verrucomicrobiales bacterium | reverse complement strand
CTGTAGCCAGAGAGAGATAGGAATTTCCCGGCGGGTTTGCGTTCGCCCCGGCTTCTAACAGGGTACGCACGCTATCGGCATCTCCCGTCCAAATTGCTTCACCCAGAGGAGTGTCGATATAGGCGCGGCCGTTCAATCCTTTGTTGACATCTGCCCCGGCAGCAATGAGTATGCGTAGCACCTCCGGGGAGGCTTTGCATTGCACGGCGCTTGTCAGTACGGTGCCTTCGCTGTCGTGGAGTCCGGCGCTGGCTGTGGCATCTGCTCCGGCCTTCAGAAGCAAGGCCACGTGTTCAGCTTTGCTCGATTTGGCAGCGTACACAAGCGCAGTATGGTGGTAGCGCTTATCCTTTGGGGTGATATCGGCTCCGGCGGCCAGCAGCATTTCCGCAATCTCGGTGGTCGGATTATTTCGAGAGACACATACCCCCATGAGAGCCGTCCATCCCTCGTCATCGCGAGCATTGACATCCGCACCGGCGGCCAGCAACATACGCACAATGTCCGTATATCCATGCTGACAGGCATGCATTAAGGGGGTATTGTTATGCCACTCCGGGATATTGGGGTCAGCCCCTGCAGCCAGCAGAGCCCGCACCTCATCCGCATTCCCACGTCGCACGGCTTGCATCAGGGGTGTACGCATCAATTCCCCCGCCTTGTTTATCTGCTCCGAGGCAGGCAGAACGAACGAAGATGCCTCTTCTCCGCTGGTCGCAGTACCCAAAGCCAGTAAGGCACAAGCGGAATATACAAAGGGCCGCAGATTCATAATATTAGAAAGATGGTTGTTTGTTACGCTGTCATGTTACCAGAATCCGGAAAGCGCGGCAATCTGTTAGTGCGGGAAAACGCAAAATACCAGCCAAAAGCCGAGGAAACTCTGCCAGTGGAGCCACTGGTCCCGATGATGATAATTTTTTCCGAAGTCATTGAAAGTGCACCCCGTTCGCACGATATTGCGATACCACCACATGGCCGGGAAGCTGTAGGACAGGCGGCACAGAATGCGCCCGGTAGCTAGAAATAGAAACGCCCGCCCCCGGTAAATAGGCGGGAGCGTTCCAAGAGAAAAAAATCACGCATGGACTACTGTTACATGGGAACTGCTAAAAACTCACTAAATTGATGTTTGTCATTGTCGGGGCACGGGACTTCAGTCCCGAAATAACGGTGCTTCCAATCGGGAC
>CALFTQ010000172.1 GCA_937916135.1 uncultured Verrucomicrobiales bacterium | reverse complement strand
GAGCCTGCTGGATGCCGCCGTGACCGCAGCCCGCATGCGTCTGCGCCCGATTCTGATGACCTCCTTCGCCTTCATCCTCGGTTGCGTGCCGCTGGTCATGGCTGAAGGTTCCGGTGCCCTGGCGCGTAACTCCATCGGTATCGTGGTGGTGGTCGGCATGTCCATTGCGACGGTGCTGGGCGTGTTCTTCATCCCCTGCTCCTTCGTGTTCATCATGAAGCTCTTCCGCTCCAGAATCGAGAAGGGTCACCACGGCCCCGACCCGGACGAAGAGAAGGCCTACGCCCTGCTCGAAGCCCAGGAGAACGAGGCGTAATTGCCCCGGAAAAATTCAGAAATCCCCGCCGTTTCACACGGCGGGGATTTTTTTCTCCCAAAAAAAGAGCGGCCGGATGGCCGCTCTTCCGATAAAAGGGGGGAGATTCGGCTTATCTGCCCGCCATGAGGCGTTCAATCTCATCCGGCTCGATGGGGGCGTTCGGAATGAGGTCCTCCACGCCGTTCTCCGTGATAAGCACGTCCGTCTCCAGGCGGATGCCGATGGCCTCGGCGGGGATGTAGATGCCAGGTTCCACGGTCCAGACCTGACCGACAGCAAAGCACTTGGTATCAGAGCCGACATCGTGCACATCAATCCCCAGGGAGTGGGAAGTGCCGTGCATATAGTACTTGCGCACGCAGAGCGGGTTGGAGCCCTGGGCATCCACCTCTTCCTGAGTAAGCAGGCCGAGCTTCACCAGCTCTGCGGCCATGTTCACACGCACCATGCGCTCGTATTCCGCTTTCTCCAGACCGGGGCGCATGATACTCATGGCATAGCGCTGCACGCGGAGCACAGCCTCATACACCGCACGCTGGCGGGGGGTGAACTTGCCGTTGGCGGGAATGGTGCGGGTCATATCACCGGCATAGCCACCGTATTCCGCGCCGATATCGAGCAGGATAAGGTCGCCGTCCTGCACTTCCTTGTGGTTGGAAATATAGTGCAGCACGCAGGTATCTGCCCCGCTGGCAATGATGGGCAGGAAAGAGAACTTGCGGGCGCGGCGGCGGATGTAGGCGGCGCTCAGGGCTGCCTCAATCTCCCACTCGCCCATGCCGGGCTTCACCTGCGGCAGGAGCTCCACAAACCCGGCACCCGTAATCTCGCAAGCGCGGCGCTGCTGCACCATTTCCTCCGGGCTCTTGACCAGTCGCATCCCGGCCAGCAAGGCATACAGGCTCTCCTGCTTTGCATCCGGATAAGAAGCGCGGATGGCGGCGGCCATGCGCTCATTGCGGGTCTGCACATAGGTGAAGCGGCGGGGGTGGTTATCCGTCTCCAGCCAGAGGGCGGAGGCCGCGGGCACCCACTCGGCCAGCAGGGAGTTGTACACATCCGTCCAGCGCACATCCACCACGCCGCTCAGTTCCGTAGCGGCTTCGGCGGTAAGGCGGGCACCCTCCCAGATGACAATCTTCTCATTTGTCTCACGCAGCAGCAGGGTATCATCATGCTCGCCGTTCTCGCCCACGCGCATGAGCAGCACGGTTTCCTCCTGGTCAATGCCGGTAAGGTAGAACAGGTTGGCATTCTGGTGGTGCGCCAGGGTGCCATCCGCATTCGTGGGGTAGATATCATTAGCATGCACAATCACCAGCGCCCCTGCGGGCAGCTGGGCAGCCAGCTTATCACGGTTGGCCTGGTAAAAGGCGGCGGGAATGGGCTCGTAACGGAGTGTGTGTTTCATATTTTTCTGGCAGGCAGTATACTCTTTCTCCCCCGGCTCCGCAATGCGAAATCATGTAAGCGCACGGCTTTTTCCTTGACAGATGCCCACTCGGGGAGTAAAAAGGGCACACACTTCAAGACATTATGAACCGCGACGAAAAAACACTCATTCTGTTCAAGCCGGACTGCGTCCGCAAGAATCTTTCCGGTATCATCCTGCAGCGCCTGCTGGGCGAAGGTTTCCGCCTGCGCGGCATGAAGATGATGCAGCTGGATGACGCCATCCTGCGTGAGCACTACGCCCACATCATCGACCTGGTGATTGACGACAAGCCCCTCTTCCCCACCCTCTCGGCGTTCATGCAGACCAGCCCCGTGGTGGCCCTGGTGCTTTCCGGCCCCGGCGTCATCACCCGCGTGCGCTCCATCCTGGGGCCCACCAACTCCATGAAGGCCGACAAGGGCACCATCCGCGGCGATTTCGGCACCAACAGCATGCTCAACATCTGCCACGCTTCCGACTCCCCCGAAAGCGCCGAGGTGGAAATCAAGCGCTTCTTCAAGCCGGAGGAAATCTTCGACAACGTGGACTGATTATCCCACGCTCGAAACAGCAATTTCAACGCAAAGGGCAGCTGCGGCTGCCCTTTTTATTTGCAGCGCGTGCCACCGACAAGCAGACAGGGAAAAGGAGTGGCACGCATTTACGCGCTATCAGCGGCGGCGATTGCTGCGGCGCTGCTGCCGGGAGCTCTTCCTGGCCGGAGCGCGGCGGCGGGCAGCCCGCTTGCGCTGCTGGGTCTTTTGAGCAGGCTGGGCCTTTTTGGCAGGTGCCGGATCCACCTTCACCGGTGAGGGCGGCGGAGTCTCCACCACGGGGGCCTTCTGCACCTGCAGATTCGTGGCCGGATTCATCACGCGGGCAAACGCATCCACACCATCGGCCAGTGCACCGGCAAGTTTGAGCTGGTATTCATCCGTTGACAAGCGGGTTCCCTCCTCCGGGTTCGTGGCGTAGCCCAGCTCCACTATCACACCGGGGCAACGCAGAGAGTTCAACGGGCTGTAATGCGCGCGACGGCAGCCGCCATCCTCGGTCTCAGCCTTCTCCACCAGACTGGATTGAAGAGCCAGAGCCAGCGCAATGCTGGATTGGCTGAAGTCATGCCCCGGAAGCGGCTTCACACCTTTTTCCAGCGGCGCCACAGTGTATACCTGAGAGCCCTTCACATCACTTCGGCCACTGTTCAGGTGCAGACTCACAAATATGGCGGCCGGGGCGGCATTGGCCTTATCCACCCTGCTCTGCGGCGACATGTACTGATTATGCTCCTGGGTATAGACGACTTCGTAACCGCGTTTCTTCAGCTCAGCCCCCAGTTTGAGTGCTACCACCAAGGCCACATCTGCCTCGCGGGCATATGGGGTCACCGTTCCGGTATCATGCCCTCCATGGGCGGGGTCTATCACCACCGTGCGCACGGCGCTGCGGTTTGCAATGTAGGTGGGGCGAAGCACCGGCTCTATCACCTGCAGCACGTCCATCTTTGACACCAGCAAATCGCCGGAAGCATCCTCCTGCACCGGGTGAGAAAGAATAAACAGGCGCTCCTGAATGCGCAGCTCGCGGGGGGCCGGGCCGAACACCAGCGTCACCTCGCCATTGCCCAGCATTCGCTGGCCCACCACCCTGCGCCCCTTCGGCTGCATGGGCATCAACTTGTAAAAACTGCGCAGATCCTCCAGCGGGAGGTACTCCACGCCACCCACCTCACGCACATGCCAGCTCCCCACCTCAGGCGAGGGGGCTGCCGGGGGAGCAGGTGGAGCCATCTCAGCCGCCTTGGCTGCATTCTCAGCCGCATTACCAAAGGCACAGGGAAGCGACACAGCACCTGCCGCCAGTAAACAACACCACCATGCAAGCCGCTTCATCATCACTTCTTACGGGAGTAGCTGTTCACACGGGAGCCGGAAATGCTGGTTCGCACGCGCCCGGAGCCGGGATTGCTGGCGGCTACGTCCTGGCGAGCCGGGCGGCACACAGTGTTGTTATAGGCCACAATGCCTTTGCAAATACTATCGGCCAGCATGTTCTGGTAATTATCCGTAACCATCTTCCGGCATTCCGCAGGATTGGAAACAAAGCCGCCCTCGAACAGAATGGCCGGGCGACGGATCGTGCAGAGCACCGAGAAACGGGCTCGCTGTATCCCGCGGTCAATAGCACCTGAACTGCGGATGGCGCGGCTATGCACCGCTGTGGCCAGGGCAATATTCTCGCTGTCCTGGTTATTGCCGGCCAGGTCATCAAAACGACGGGAGCGGGCAAACGGGGAGGTGGTACCGTACGGAGCGAGGGTGAAAGTCTCAATACCACTGGCAGCCTTGCGACCGGCATTGTGGTGAATACTCACAAACACAGAATCCGGGATGCGGTTCGCAATGGCAACACGCTGCTGCAGGGTCAGGAAATAATCGCCATCGCGGGTCATCACCACGCGGTAGCCCTGCCGCTCCAGCATGCGGCGCAGCTTGCGAGCCACCGCCAGATTCAAATCCTTTTCCTTCACAAGGCCGCTCACCGCCCCCGCATCGTGCCCACCGTGGCCGGGGTCAATTACCACCGTGCGCAGCCGGGCCTGCGGGGAATAGCGCGGGCGCAGCACCGGATCCACCAGCTTACGCATATCCACCGAGGAAATCAAGAGCTCCGCATCCTGTTTCCGCACCGGGTGGGAAAGCACGTAGCGGTAGTTGTTCACATAAAAATCCGAATGATCCGGTTTGAGGGATACCACATGCTTACCGCTGCCGTAGGAAACACAGCCAGGCCGCCCCCTGCGCGGGGTAAACTTGTAAAAGCGCCACACATCCCGGAGCTTCACATATTCAACGCCTTCTATCTCCGATACCTCCCAGGCAGACTGGGCAGACACTCCCCCTGCAAGGCACATCACCAGCGCCAGCAGCAGCAACAACAGGTGTGAGGCAATCCGTCTCATGTATTCAAACACTTCCTTAATTTACCATTTATCGCCTGCCCCCCACAAGTCCAAAATGTTGCAGCCTGCCATTTTATTGCGCATCCCCGTGTCAGCATGCCAGATAAATCTTGACACCCGCCACCTGAACAGGCAGAATAAGCCCGCAACCGCACCTTGGAGAGATGGCTGAGTTGGTCTAAGGCACTCGACTCGAAATCGAGCGTGGCAGAGATGTCACCGTGGGTTCGAATCCCACTCTCTCCGCTCATATAAAAGCGCAGAAAGATTGATTATCAGTCATTCTGCGCTTTTTCTTTATTCCCCGCCCTCACATCACCTGCCGACAATCGCCGTTTTCTGCTTGCCCGGCGAAAAAAATTCTGTTAGTGTGCAAGGTGGTCAGTTGAGAAAATATGATACGCTTTGCATCTACCGACAGCCGGCGCGAGACCGGCAACATCAAATGGGATTTACAGGGGCCGCTGCCTTTCGGCATTGCGGATATGGACATTGAATCGCCCCCATGTGTGGTGGAAGCTCTGCAGCAGCGACTCAACCACCGATTCTACGGCTATGCCTTCATGACTGATGAGCTTCGCGAAACAATCTGCGCGTATCTCACCGCCATGCACGGCGTGCAGAATCCGCAACCGGAGTGGCTGCATGCCATTCCGGGCTGTGTGCCGGCATTCACTCTGGTGGCCCGCACCGCCTGCACCCGCCCGGAGCACGAGATAATGGTATGCACCCCGGTATACCCGCCCATGCTGCACTGCCATGAGGACGCCCATTGCAGCCTGCTGCAGGTGCCGTATGCCAATGTGAACGGCTGCTGGGAGTTTGACTGGGAAGCCATGGAAGCAGCCGTGAGCCCGAACACCAGAATGTTCCTGCTCTGCAACCCGCACAACCCGCTGGGGCGGGTCTGGAGCCGGGAGGATATTCTGCGGCTGGCAGAATTCTGCGAGCGGCATGATATGCTGCTCTGCTCCGATGAGATTCACTGCGACCTGGTGCTGGATGAGGATTTGCAGCACACCACAGCCCTGAGCCTGCCGGAGCACCTGCTGAAACGCGTCGTGATGCTGAGCGCCCCGAGCAAGACCTTCAACATAGCCGGCATCTGCTTCACCTTCATGGCCGTGCCGAACCCGGAACTACTGGCCGCCATCCGCAAGATTCAGGGCCACACCCTGCCCACGCTGAATGTGTTTGCCTATGCTGCCTCCCTGGCCGCCTACCGCGACGGCTGGGAATGGCACAAGCAGCTCCTCTGCACCCTGCGCCGCAACCGTCAGTTTGTGTATGACTTCATCGCGCGCGAACTGCCCATGCTCAAGGTGCGCCACCAGGAAGCCACCTACCTGGCCTGGATTGACTGCTCGGCCCTGGGCGTGGAATCGCCGCACGACTTCTTCCTGGAAAAGGCGGATGTGTTCCTGGACAACGGCGCCAACTTCGGTTCCCCGCAGTGCGTGCGCCTGAACTTTGCCACCGCCCCGGAGATTCTGGAGCAAGGGCTGCAAGCCATGCAACGCGCTGTGTTGGAATTGAACGCCGGCAGCTGAGCGCCCCCGGCACTATGCGTTTTTTTGTCAACACCCGCAATTCCTCTTGAAATGGCGGGTGTTGCTGTGTAGAATAAGGCAGTCCTATGGCTGAACACTCCGAAAACCAGAACACGCAGCCGAACCATTTCGGCGAGGGAGGCCGCTTCCTGCTCACAGCAGCCGGGGCGGTGGTAGTCATCCTGGGTCTGCAGGCTGCCCGCGGCGTGCTGCTGCCCATCATGATGGCCGGTTTCCTGGCCATCATCAGCTATGCCATCACCAAGCTGCTGAGCAAATATCTTAAATTCCCGCACTGGCTGGCTGTCACCGCCACCGTCATTGCAGATGGCGGAATCCTGTTCGGCGTGGCCAGTATCATCAAATTCCTCGCGGCCGATATGAAGAACACCCTGCAGGGTGACTTCACGGCCCGCATGATGGAAAAATATAACGAACTGATGAACTGGCTGGGCAATTTCGGGCTGGAGGCACAGGCCAGGGCCCTGGTGAGCTCCCCGCAGGAGGTATTCGACATGCAGCAGCTTGTCGGTCTGATTCAGACTATCTCGGGGCAAGCCATCTCGTTTGTGACCACCTGCACCCTGGTGCTGGTGCTCATGACCTTCATGCTGGGTGAGGCCAAGTTGTTCAAGCGCAATCTGCACCGCCTGCCGAACAGCACCAAGGGCAAAGAGGACTTCACCGTGGCCCTGCGCGGCATTCAGCGCTACCTGCTTATCAAAACAATCGCCAGCGCCACCACCGGCGCACTGGCTTGGTGGGCCTGCGCCGCCATGAAGGTGCCGTTCGCCTTCCTGTGGGGGCTCGTTGCCTGCCTGCTGAACTATATTCCCACCATCGGCTCCATCGTGGCCGCGATTCCGCCCATCATCATGGCCCTGCTCATGGGCGGCTGGGGAGATGCCGCCGTCATCACCTTCTGCTATATCTTCATTAACTTCATGATTGGCAATGGCATAGAGCCCATCTTCCTGGGCAAGCAGTTCGGCCTTGCCACCTCGGTGGTGCTGCTGGCCGTGCTGTTCTGGGGATGGGTCTGGGGACCGGTCGGCATGCTGCTGGCCGTGCCTATCATGGTGCTCATCAAGCTGGCGCTGAAGAACTCCCGCGACCTCTCCTGGGTGGCCACCATCATCTCGGATGAACCTCCCCCCCACGTCGAAAAACTTAACAAGAATATCAACTGATGCACTCATTCGCCTACAAGAACGGCTCCCTGCACTGTGAGAATGTGAACCTGGCAGACATTGCAGCTGCCGTCGGCACTCCGGTCTTTGTCTACAGTAAAAAGACCATTGCCGATGACCTGGCTGAATTCCGCAACTCCATGGCAGAGCTGGATGCCCACGTGGCCTACGCAGTGAAGGCATGCTCAAACAAGGCCATCCTCAATCTCATGGCTCAGCAGGGGGCGGGGTTCGACATCGTTTCCGGCGGCGAGCTCTGGCGCGTCATCAATGCCGGGGGAGACCCGACCCAATGCACCTATGCCGGCGTGGCCAAGACCGAACCGGAAATCCGCTA
>CALFTQ010000171.1 GCA_937916135.1 uncultured Verrucomicrobiales bacterium | reverse complement strand
GGGCTCGGAATTCCGTTCGCCTGCGGCTCACCAACTGCCCGACAAACATCAATTTATCGCGCTGTTCTGACTTTTTAGAAGGTCCCAATCCCCTTTACTCCTTGCGACGGCGTCGGGCTGCCAGCCCGGCCAGGGCCAGCAGGCTCAGCGTGGTGGTGGCGGGCTCAGGAACGGCTTCCACCAGGTAGACCACGCCCACGTTGCCATCGTAGACCAGAGCGGTGGTTTCGAACACGTAGTCACCCTGCAGATAGTCGCTGGCGGAGAAAACGTATGCCGTCTCCGAGCCGCTGAACTCCACGCCACCCACGGTAAAGGCGGATACGCCGCTGAAGAGCACAATCTGCGTATCTACCGGCGTGTAGCCCTTATCCAGTGACAGCATGAGGGAGATAAAGGGATTTTCCGCGCTGCCTGCCAGGGTGAGCGTGCTGCCGCCCAGGTCGATGCTGCTGCCATTGGCCTGGTAGGTGGCACCGCCTTGCAGCACCAGGCCGCCTTCTGTGCTGAGCGTGCCGGCGGTGTAGGCATTGGCCGCCACATCGGCATTGAAGGTGCCCGTGTAGGATTCAAACTTCGTGGTCTGCATCTCCACCTGGGCTGCGCCGGTGCCCACCACATCGCCCAGGCTCACGGAAGTGCCCGCGGCCAGTGCTGCCAGGGTGGCATTGGCCCCCACCTTCAGCATATCGGTGGTGAGGGTGGCGCCGTTCGCCAAGGAAACGCTGCCGGCATAGGAAGCCGCGGAGGCAAACTGCACTGCCGTGCCCGCACCCTGCACCTTCAGGTGGCCGCTGCCGCTCAGGCTGCCGGCCTGCTGGCTCACGCCGGTACCGTTGAAGACCAGTTCACCCGCCAGCTGGGTGGATTCAGCGCGGTAGCCGCTGCCCTGCATCTCCAGCGAGGCGCCGGCGGCGATGCTCACGCTGCCGGCCAGGTCGTTACCCTCTACTGCGGCCAGCACCACTTGTGCACCGTTCTCTATGCTCAGCCGGGAACCTGCGGCGGTGCTCAGCGTGGCCGTGGTGGCGCCCAGGGCGCTGCTGTGCTGCACGCGCAGGCTGCCGCCATTCAGCTGGGTACCGCCGGTGTGTTCATTGGCCGTAGCCAGGCTCAGCTCGCCCTCGCCATTCTTCACGATGCCGGTGCTGCCGGTCAGCTTGCCGCTGCCGGCGAAAGTGTAGTCCTGCCCGGCGGTATTCTCCACCGTCACGCTCAGCGGGGCCACCTCGCCCTCCAGCTGCACCGTGCCGGCGGCTGTGCCGTCGAAGAGCACATCCATGCCATCGCGGTAAGTGATATCCAATCCGTTGCGGCTCCAGTTGGTGGAAGTGGTGTTCCAGGTACCATCACCGCCGGCATTGGTCCAGATGCTCTTGCCCTGCTCCACATACAGCACGCCGTCCTCCCACACCAGGTCATCGAACCCCAGCCCCGCGGCATCGCCCGTGGCGGTCACGGTGATATCATCGGCATTCCAGTAGTCGTCAGAGGTATACTGAGAAGCATCCGCCAGTTCCACCAGCTTGTAGCGCCCGCTGGCCAGCATATCCGCGCCATTCAGCGCAAGGGTAATGGAGAAGTGGGACAAATCCGCATCCAAAGCAAGGGAAGCGGTCTCCCGCTGCTCAGCCCCCACCGCGAATTCCATGGTGGAACCGGAGGCCAGCGCAAGTCCGCCGGCGGCAATCTGGCTGCAACCAATCAACTCAAGCGAGGTTCCACGGCGTATATTGATACTGCCGCTGCTGTGATCCATGCCGGCATTCTCCAGCACTACAGCGGCTCCGCTTCGGGCCGTGGTGGAAATACCCAGGCCATTGTACTGAGCCCCATTCCGGATAATCAACCGGCCGGCCTTCAGATTCGTTATACCGCCCACATAACTGGTCTGAGAATTTGCTATCTGCTTAGCCGTGGGCTCAGCTCCGAGCAATTCGCGCAGCACGCCTTCCACCTGCCCGCCATCAAAAATAATATCGCCACCCTGCGCTATTTCTGTCTCATCGCTGGCAATGTAGCTTCCGTTGAACACCACGTCCACCGATTTTCCGCTGGTAGTCGTGGCCACATAGATACCATCGGTGAAGGTCATATTCTTACCTTCTGCCGCCGATACATGGAACTTACCGCCATCGGTATACGCGTTCTCCAGGTAGATACTGCGAAGACGGCCGGAGGTTTCCATATTCCGTTCAAATACCACGGACTCGTTATTCTGAATCACCAGGCTGCCACCATAAATAGCGGCACCCAGCTGGGCGCTGTTCCCGATAAACGACACGGTACCTGTGCTGTTGCAGATGGTTACAGTACTATCAGGTCCATAAATCGCGCCGCCCTTGCTGCTGGCCATATTATTCTCAAAAATAATATCTCCACCCAGAGCCTGAAGGTTGAATGTGGAAGCACTACCATTCAAAGCGCCACCTTCGGTCGCCTCGTTATCCTTGAATACGATATTACCTATCGTTGCCTCCAGATTGACCACAGATGAATTCTGGGCCGATATCGCACCGCCATTGCGCGCGCGATTTTCTGCGAACAGAACTTCCTGGTGATTACCGCTCACGTTAAGCGTGCAGGAATCCAGGGCTATTGCACCACCATAGGCGTCTGTACCAGCATAACCAGAACTATAACCGCTCGTCTCCGCATAGTTTCCCCGGAATGTCACCGAGCCCAGGTTATCCTTCAGATTTACAACCGAGCTTTTTGCAAATATGGCACCACCATAGGCATAGGCGTAGGAGTAAGAATAGCTATTATACGCACTGACATAATTATCCTCGAATACAATGGGGCCCTGATTATCGCAGATATTGATGGCAGCCGATGATTCAACAGCGAGCGCGCCGCCATAGGAATAAACATAACCGTACGTATTACTGACTCGGTATTCCAGCTGCACTCTGTTACCCCGGAAAGTCAGGCCACCGGTATTCCCATTCACATTAATAGCAGAACCCTGTCGTCCACAGATAGCGCCACCATATCCAGTGTTGCTGCTGTGGGAGCTGGAGCTGACGGCATACACCTTATTTTCAATAAATGAAAGCCCATCATTCTCATTTAAATCTATGGTAGTGCCATATAAGGCACCGCCACACGTGCTGGTGGAGTTACCTTCAAAAGACACCCCGCGGGAGTTGTTCTCAACAGCAATCGTAGTTGCATACACGGCGCCACCAGACCCCGAACCCTGATTACCAGAAAATTTCACGCCACGGGATGTATTCTGAATGGTCAGATTAGTTGCATACACGGCGCCACCGTGCCCCGACGCCTGATTACCAGAGAAATTCACGCCTCTGTTATTCAGGAACTCCACTGTTGTTGTATAATTGATAGCCCCATAGTACGGCGTAATATTCTGAAAGGTCACAACTCCTATATCCTGAAAGCTGAGTGTGGACAAGGAAGAAAACGCAGAATAACTGGAGCCATCCGCAAAGGTAAGATTGTTGGGGTCTCCATCTTCTTCAATCGTGAAAAGCACGGAGCCTTTTTGCTTCAGCGGGGTCGTTCCTGTCCACCAGGATGCAGATTCAGATGTAAACACCACTCCACCATCCAGCAGGAACGCAACGTTAGAGCCATCTGAACGAAAGTCATACAATTCATCCGGGTCTGCCAGATAATAAGGGATGTAGCCCTCCGGAACCTCAACAGCATGAACCGAAGCGGGAAGCGACACGAAAAGAGCAGTAAGCGCAGCAAACAGGGAAAGAGGTAGTCTGAGTTTCATGGCAAGAAAAGAATTGCCGACAGTCTACGCTTTCCGAATCCGTAAGATTCTATTTGTTTAGTTTCTGATACTTAAAAAATAACAACCTCCAGCTCAAAAATACACCACATTGCGGCATGCTGTACCGAGTATCACAATTTTATCGAATTAAAACAGTTTGTGTGCTTGACTTACGGATTCGGAAACCATAACCCATGACACCGACACAGCACACCAACAATCAAGCCGCACTGGCGATTCTGAGAGCCTCGGGAATACCTGTAATCGAAGCCGCTATACTGGCAAAAGAAGCTTTAGCCGCAAACAGGGGAAGCATCAAACGAGCCAGGAGATGTCTGGCTGCGGGGGTGGACGCGCTGCGGCAGCAGGAACGAACGGTGACCTTTGAGAAGGCAGTGGAAGTGGCGCTAGAGGCGAGAAAGGACAGACGAACGCGGACGGTGTATGATTTCCGGTATTTCGCACGGCGGTTCATGAAGCGCTGCCCTGGGTTGGCGCGGCGGAAGGTGCGGGCAATTTCGGCGCAGGAGTGCGCGCAGTATATTGAGATGGCCTTTGATACGCCGAGGCAGCGGCAGAAGGCGCGGCTGATTCTCAGCGGGGTGTTCGGCACGGCGGTGAAGCGGGGCTGGTGCAGCGAGAATCCGGTGGCGAGGGTGGGGGCTC
>CALFTQ010000170.1 GCA_937916135.1 uncultured Verrucomicrobiales bacterium | reverse complement strand
ACCCGACCCAATGCACCTATGCCGGCGTGGCCAAGACCGAACCGGAAATCCGCTACGCCCTGGAGCAGAGCATATACTGTTTCAACTGTGAAAGCGAGAATGAGCTGCGGGAAATCAACCGCATCGCCGGAGAAATGGGGGTGAAAGCTCCCGTGGCCGTGCGCGTGAACCCGCACGTAGATGCCCACACGCACAAATACATCACCACCGGCACGAACGAAAACAAGTTCGGCGTAGATATCACCCGCATCGAATCGGTATACGCCACCATCGCCGCAGAAATGCCGAACCTGCACATCAAGGGCTTGCAGATTCACATCGGCTCCCAGCTTACGGAGGTGCAGCCCTTCGCCACAGCCGTAGAGAAAATGCTTCCCCTTGTGAAGAAATTCATCGGGCTGTATGGTATCGAGTTCTTCTCCATCGGCGGCGGTATCGGCATCGTATACGAGGGCTGCCTGGAATCCGGCAAGCCCGAGTGGTGGGCCGCCCACCCGGAGCAGATCACCATCCGGAGCTATGCAGAGGCGCTCATTCCTCTGCTCAAGCCGCTTGGCATCAAAATCCTGCTGGAACCGGGCCGCCGCCTGGTCGGCAATGCTGCGGCTCTGCTCACCACCTGCATCTATGAAAAGAAAGGTGAAGCCAAGACATTCAAGATGATTGATGCCGGCATGAACGATATCATCCGCCCGGCCCTGTACGAAGGCTACCACGAAATCTGGCCAGTGCAGGAGCACTGCGGTGATGAGATTGTAGCCGATATCGTGGGCCCCATCTGCGAGTCGGGCGATTTCCAGGCCCAGAACCGCCGCATTGCCGATGTGAAGCCCGGCGAGGTGCTGGCCGAAATGAGTGCCGGCGCCTACGGCTTCAGCATGGCCTCCACCTACAACTCCCGCCCGCTGGCTGCCGAAGTGCTGGTGGACGGCGACAAGTGGAGCATCATCCGCCGCCGCCAGACTCTGGAACAAATGGTGGCGGACGAATGCCTGCCGGAATAAAAGCACCAGCAGTTTTCCCCTTCACCGCCGGGTTCCTGCCCGGCGTTTTTTTTGCTTTCTTGCCACCTGGCGTTTATTAGAACGGAAATAATAGCACCGCGAGGTTTGTTTACCCTTGACGCGACAGGGATGTTTGCCTAAAATAAAGAAGACATGAAAGTACTGGCTTCTCTCTCCCGCGTGGTGTTCAGCATCATCGTGCTGCTTGCCCTTGCATGCTATCTGCAAAGTGCTCCCACCATCGGCCTTGCAAACTTCTGCGACTCTATTACCCCGGAGCAATTGCTCACAATGCTGAGCGGGTTCAACACGGTATCCGTGTTGTTCGTCATCATCCTGCTGTTAGGTATGCTTCCATTCACCCGCGTGCTGGAAGCAGTGTGGAATGTGGTATTCTGTGCTTCAATTATCGCCCTGCTCGCCATGGGGCTTTATGAATTTGGCGGTCCGCTCATCGCACTCCCCAAAGCACTTTATGGTAACGATGCAGTCAATCAGTTCTGCCAGGCCGTGTCTACTTATGAAGTGCCGGTTGCCATCACCCTGTTCATCTTCATAACCGGCTGGCTCTGCGCCTCTGCATGCGGCCGAGTGGCCATCACAGCAGTGGTGAGCTATGGACTCTGGTACGGCATCACTTCTTTCTTCTCTTATGCCGTTCAGCTCTGGGCCAACAGCGACTCGCCAAGCATGCCGGAAGCACTGCACATGGTGCAGAGCACGCCTTGGATTATTGCAGCGGTGCCCGGTGCATTCTTCCTGATTTATGCCCTCTTCATGGCATTCTTCGAAACATTCATCCATACCAAATCAGCCAGGCTCTCAAAGAGCAAGAAAGAGGACACAGAAATCCAGCAGGCCGCTGAGAAGAAAGACGCCGAAGAGAACAAACCGGCGGCAGAAGAGAAAAAAGAAGAAGCCGGACAACCCGGAGCAGACAAGAAACCTGCGCAGAAACCGGTGGAGCCGGCAGCCAAGAGCCAGCCCATACTCAAAGTTACTCCGGCAGCACCAGCTCCGGCCAGAAAGTTAAAGCTTGCAGTACCGTCTGCGCCTGCAGCAACAGAGAAAGAAACAACAGCAGATACCACGCCTGCCGGACAAGATGTAAAAACAGAGAAAGAAGCAGGTGAGGTCTCCGCGGAAGCTCCCAAAGCAGAAATTAAAACAGAGAGCGCATCCACTGAATGTGCAAATACTCCGGAAAAGAACTCTGCCCCGGCATCTGTAGATAAAACAGAAGGCTCACCAGTGGAAGCAAAGGAGGAAGCGGAGGAAAACACAGCGAAAGAGGAAAAATAGTCCTGAACTTTCAAAGCTTATCCCCAACGCGCCTGTGTATTGAATAATGAAAGATTTCGTTAACCCCCTTCTACTGCTGATCGTCATCGTTCTGCTGTCCTGGAAAATCAGTGCCGGGATGGAAGCACCTTCTACCGTGGAAGTCTGGTTGCTTACACTCTGCGCCACGGGATTTGCCGTAAACCTGCTCCTCTGCATTGCGCAATTGCTGACTAAGCGCAAATCTCTTATGTCGTTTGTATGGTGTACCGTACATATCATTTTCTTCTGTTGCGCCTGGGTTGTACTGAGACAGGAGAAAGACTACCGCGACGAAGCGGAGGCATACAATGCCCTCAATGCCAAGTGGGAACAAGGAAAAGTGAATCCCTACGTACTAGTCGATGATGACGGGCGCACCCTGCTGGAACTTGCAGCCATTCTCGGAAAGAAAATGGTGATACGGAAACTCTTGGCCCAACCGGAGGCTGCTCAATCTGAGACAATCATCTTGCGCGCTGCTGTCGCAGCTGCTGAAAATGGCCGCCACGAACTGCTCCCCATTCTGACCAACAGCAATCAAGGCATTGATTTTAATAAGATTATTGACGGCAAAACCCTCCTCATTGCCGCTGTTCTCAGTGATAATATAACCTGTGCAAAAGTTCTGCTTGACCTGAAAGCCAATCCCAACCTCTGCGACGAAAACGGAGTTTCACCGCTTATGCACGCCGTGATTGACAACAATCGGAGCATGGCAAGACTCCTCATGGACTACGGAGCCGACCCTTACCTCAAGGACCACACAGGTCGCCACGCTGCAAGCTGCTCACGCTCTGAGCTGATGGATGCAGTCCTGCACACAGAACACCATTGACACATTAACTGCTTGTCTTTTCATAGATGTTCGGATAAGCTAACTTCTATGAAGCAGCAGATTTTCAGTGTCTCAGGCATGAGCTGCGCCGCATGCAGCGCCAGGGTGGAAAAGGCAGTAGGCCGCCTACCCGGAATAAACGACGTGCAAGTCAATTTATTAACGCGCAGCATGCGTGTTAATTACAACGAAAAGCTGCTGCAGGCCCAACAAATCATTGCGGCCGTCGAACAAGCCGGGTATGGAGCATCTACCACAGCCCAGCCTAAGAAGACAGACGATGCAGCAATTCGCCGCCGTTTAGCATGGTCGTTCCTTTTTCTCTTACCCCTGGTATACTTACACCACTTCCATAAAGGGACGTTATTCATTGCATTCCAGCTTATTCTACTTATTCCCATCCTTATTTTAAACCGGAAATTCTTTATTTCGGGGACACGGGCCGCGCTGCGCGGAGCACCCAACATGGACACGCTCATTTCGCTGGGAGCAGCAGCAGGGATTGCGTACAGCCTGATTGATTTGCTGGTAATACACAGTGGGACAAGCTATGCTGACTCCGCCGGGATGATACTCACACTCATTACTCTTGGCAAATGGTTGGAAAGCAGAGCAACCAATCACACCGGCGATGCACTCAATAAACTGAAATCACTCCTTCCACAGAGCGCAACAATCCTCCGGCACGGCGAACAACTAACCATCTCAAGCGATGAAGTTCGGCCCGGTGATATAATCTGCATTGCCCCAGGTGCACGAGTTCCGGTAGACGCCACGGTCTCAGAAGGCACCTCCAACATAGACGAATCCACCCTGACAGGAGAAAGCATGCCTGTGCTGAAAAAATCAGGCTCTACCATTTATGCCGGAACCATCAATGGCAACGGGGCCTTGCAAGCCATTGCCATTCATTCTGTCCAGGAATCAACACTCAGCGGAATCATTCAACTGGTCGGAGAAGCGGCTGCCTCAAAAGCCCCCATATCACGCCAGGCCGACCACATTTCACGCATTTTCGTTCCCTGCGTTATCAGCCTCTCAGCCCTGACAGGTATCATCTGGTTATGCTGCGGTGCCGGACTTCCCTTTGCCATCAGTTGCGCCATTTCCGTGCTGGTCATTTCCTGCCCCTGTGCACTGGGGCTCGCCACGCCCGTCGCAATCATGGCAGGCGCCGGAAAGGGGGCAGAAAACGGCATACTTTTCCGCGATGGCGCTACCATGGAAAACGCGCGTAATGCTACCGCCATCATACTCGATAAAACCGGCACACTCACAGCCGGCCAACCCATTATTGTCTCCACACAGCCGGCAAACCAGGTGTCTAAGCACACATTACTGCAATTAGCTGCAACATTGGAGCAAAACAACGACCATCCTCTGGCTCAATCCATTAGAAAAGCAACAAGTGTTTATACACCGCAGGAATGCAAGCATCTCGAATACGTCCCCGGGCGCGGCATCAGAGCAATTCTTGATGAACAGCCCGCCATATCCGGCAACGGTGAGTTCATGCGGGAATACGGAATCGAGATTCCTTCAGAAGCGAAAGAGGGAACCACACCGCTCTACTTTGCTTACGCGGGACGGTACGTGGGCATGATATGCGTGGCCGACCCCATCAAATCCGACAGCGCGGACGCCGTATCAGTCATGAAGCAGCGCGGGCTCCGTGTACTGATGATGAGCGGCGATAACATATCCTCCGTCAGGCACGTGGCTGAGCAAGCAGGAATAGAAGAATACCGCGCAGGAGCAACTCCGCAGGACAAAGAAGCCATGGTGCGCCAGCTGCAAGCAGAAGGCCACTGCGTTGCCATGGTAGGCGACGGCATAAACGATACCCCGGCCCTGGTGCGCGCAGATGTGGGCATAGCCATCGGCGCCGGAACAGATATAGCCATGGAGAGCTCCGGGCTCATCCTGGTGCGTAGTGAGCTGATGGATGCAGTGGGAGCCCTGAACCTCAGCCACGCCATCATCCGCACGATACGCCAGAACCTCTTCTGGGCTTTCATCTACAATCTTCTCGCCATACCACTCGCAGCGGGCGCCTTATACCCACTCACCGGCTGGCTGCTCAGCCCCGCCATAGCCGCAGCAGCCATGAGTCTCAGCAGCCTCTTTGTGGTCTGCAATGCGCTCCGGCTCCGCCACCTGAAACTACTTCCTCCCATTCAGACCAGCATGAACACCACCACCATCTCCGTACAAGGTATGATGTGCCCGCACTGCGAGCGCCACGTCACCCAGGCGCTCAGCGCCCTCCCCGGCATCACCGAAGTGAAGGCCGACCACAAGGCCGCCACCGTCACCATCTGCTCAGAAGGCCCGGTGGACGAGGCCATTCTGGAGGCTACAGTCCGGGAAGCCGGTTACGACTACAAGGGGGTATGCTGATACCTCAGCCCTCCTCGTAATCCTGAATCAACTCCACAAAGGCGCGCAGGCCATGCGCGCGCAACCAGGGACCCACGCCTTTGAGTCGTTCAGCGGCTTCCATGGTCGTGGGCTTCACGGTGGCCAGGGCTCGCAGCGTCTCGTTGTGCATGATGCGGTAGGCGGGCATGTTGTACTCCGCCGCGAGGTCACGGCGCAGCTCGGCCAGATGCTCGTACAGCTCCTTATCCAGGCGCCCCAGCCCCATGCTCTGCAGCAGCTGTTGCGTCTTGTCTCTCCGGGCAGAAGGAGCAGACCTGCGGGCTGCCGAGCTCCAGGAGCGCAGTGAAAGGCGCGGCACCGCGCGACTCTGCATCACATCCTCTCCCTGCGGCGTCAGCGTGATGAGCGGCATATCTCCCCCGGTGCTCTGCAGCAAGCCAGCCTCGTGCATAGCGCGGAAAAGAGCCTTCATCTTAGCATCCGTCAGGCTTTTCAAAATACCATAGGTGGAGAGGGAGGTGAGATACTGGTGCATGGATGCATTCCTGGCACCGCGCAGCATATCCATAATCTTGCCTCGACCGTAGATCGCAATCCACTCCCCATCTGCACTGCGTCTGGATGCGCGGGCTACGCCAGCCAAAGCTTTGCGCACTATTAAGAGGTCGTCCCCGCTCACTTCCTCGCGCTCGTTGCTGTCGGAGGCTGCGCACACATCGCAATGACCGCAGGGCTCGGAATTCACCTCCCCGAAATAATCCAGAATCCACTGCTGGCGGCAGCCCATGGAATAGGCAAAGCGGGTCATGGCTTCAATCTTCAGGTGGTCGCGCCGCGCTTTTTCCTCCAGCGAATTCCGGTCAATATCCAGGCACTCGAAATTCAGTTCCGGTTTCAGCAGTCGCGTTCCCTTGGTCAGCTGCCCCGGCACATCAAAACGCTGAATGGCTCCGGCATGAATCAGGCAGGAAAGCGCCGTGCCCACCGCCATGGGGTTCACGTCCTTGCCCATTCGCTCGGCCATGGCATCCACAGTGATGTGCAGTTCATGCGTAGTCGGGTCACTCTCAAACCGCAGGAAGTTATACAGGGAACGAATCAGGGTGACAGGCGGATTGCTGCCCTCAAAGAAGAACTCCTGCGTCTTCAAATCCGCATGGTTAAACAGCAACTCGCAAGCAGAAGGATTTCCATCTCGCCCGGCTCGCCCCGCCTCCTGGTAAAAAGCCTCCACGCTGCCCGGAATCTCGAAATGCACCACAAAGCGCACATCCGACCTATCAATGCCCATGCCGAAGGCATTTGTGGCCACCACCACATCTGCCCGGCCGGAAACAAAGGCGTTCTGGGAGAACTCGCGCTCCTCATCCGTCATGCCGGCATGGTAAGCCACCACATTCACATGGCGGGAACTCAGCTCCTCGAACACCAGCATCACATTCTTACGCGTGGAGCAGTAGATGATACCTGTTTTCCAACGGCTCACCACCTGCTGAATGCGCTCGAACTTCGCCTTGCGGCTCTCACAGTGCGTGATGGCAAAATCCAGATTATCGCGGGCAAAGCCACTGATAACCACCGCAGGCTCCTTCAATTGGAGCGTGGTGAGGATATCCTCCCGCACATGCGCCGTAGCCGTGGCGGTGAGCGCCACGGTCTGCGGGTAGCCCAGGGCCTCGCGCACACGCCCCAGCCGCAGGTAATCCGGTCGGAAATCGTGTCCCCACTGGCTCAGGCAGTGCGCCTCATCCACCGCCAGGAGCGAAATCTGCAACCCGCGCAGCAGGGTCATGAACCCCTCCTGAGCAAAGCGTTCCGGCGCCACATACACAATCTTCAGCTCACCACAGCGCAGAGCCTGCATCACCTGCCGGTACTCCTCAGTCCCCAGAGATGAATTGATAGCCGCCGCCGGAATGCCTCGAGCCTGCAGAGCATCCACCTGGTCCTTCATGAGCGCGATCAGCGGAGAAACCACCACTGTGAGCCCCGGTCGGCAAAGCGCCGGCAGCTGGTAGCAGAGCGATTTGCCGCCACCCGTCGGCATGATCCCCATGGCATCTCGCCCGGCCATAACAGCCTGCACCACCTCATCCTGACCGGGGCGCAACTCATCGAACCCGAAATAGGTCCTCAGCGTCTGCTGCACATCTGCTGTCTCCTGAAACTCTGCCATGCGGCACCATTGTACAAAAACCCGCATCCAATAGCAAGGCCATTCCCCACCAACCCAGGCAGAACAACATTTTCTGTTCCATGATTGCCCTTGTAAAAGAACTTAGGCTGCGCTATACTGCACCAGTTCCCATGGCTGCGACTCAACAGGAAATCCAACTCTTCCGGCAATACCGGCCGGAGCTGGAAGAAAAAATCCGCTCCGGCAAGCTCCGCTATGTGGTCGAATGGTGGGAGGATGACTGCCTCGATATCGATGAGAACGTGCACGTCTTTTTCCAATTTGAGGGGGACGGCGAGTACAAATGGGAATTTGAAGCACACCGGCCGATACGCAGCGAACTGCAAGCCATGCTTGCCAGCGCGGGAATAGCCTGGGAGTACCCGTTTGAGCTGCATTTCGGCTCGCGCATCCTGTACCCGCCCGCACTGGCCGGGCAGCCGTACTACGCAAAAGTCCCCCTGCCGCCGAAGCAATGGTGGGAGCGCTTATTCGCCTGGCTGACCGGCGACAACGGCGAGCGCTGGGTCCGCCGCAAGGATTTGCCGCTGCCATAAGCCACCGCCGCGTCAATACACGCGGGGAAGGCGCGGGCCCAGACCGGTAAAGATTTCCCAGACAATCGTGCCGGCTTTCTCCGCCACCTCGGTGACGGGAATATGGGAACCGAACAGCTCCACCTCATCACCGGATTTCACCTCGGGCGCGGCGGTCACATCGGCCATAATCTGATCCATGGTCACACGACCGAGCATGGGGCAATAATGCCCGTTGATGAAGACACGGGCGCCCTTGTTGGAAATCTGGCGGTTCCAGCCATCTGCATACCCGATACCGATGGTGGCCACCCGAGTGGGGGCGGTGGTGATATGGGTTCGGCCATAGGAAACGCCATGACCGGCGGGCAGCTCGCGCACCAGGGTCACGCGGGCGTGCAGGCTCAGCGTGGGCCGCAGCACCCCATCATATATCGAGGCCATGGGCGCCACACCATACAGCAGCAGACCGGGGCGTGCCAGATTCGCCACCGGCACCTCATAACCCAGTTCCCCTGCACTGGCAGCAATGTGGCGGTAGCGCAGCTCAAAATGCTGTTGCAGCGTATTCGCGCAATCGGTGAAGAGACCAATTTCATCCTGCGTGAAAGGCACATCCTCATCCGCCGAGGGGAAATGCGACATAATACCCTCGATGCGGAGATTCGGCATAGACTTCATCTGCTCGGCGGCTCCGGCCAGTTGCGCAGGCAGGAAGCCCTCGCGGCCCATACCGGTATCCACCGCCACATGCAAGGCAATTTCCTTTTCATACAAAGCCGCCAGACTCTGGAAATGTGCGGCTTCCTCCACCGTGGAGATGGTGCAGCACCAGCCGTTCTGCACAATTTCCTCGCGCTCCTCAGGGAAAGTGGGTCCCAGGATGAACGGAGTCGTGCGCACGCCGGCTCGCTGCAAGCGGCGGGCCTCGCCCACATTCGCCACACCGAAGAAAGAAATACCGTGATTATCCAGTCGACGGGCCACCGGCTCCAGCCCATGACCATAGGCCCCGGCTTTCACCACCGGCATCAGCTCGGTATCCGGCAGAGCCTGGCGGGCGATATCCAGATTATGCGCGATGGCTTCCAGATTCACACATGCCCACGCGCGCGCTGCACTCTCACTGCTCATGCACACGACTCTACCACTTAGCCCCCCGACTGTCAAGCGTACCGCGCCATCCCGCGTCACCCCCCTTGTAAATTTCAACAATATCTGCTAGAGTGATGTCAAAATTACCGTATAGGATATGATGAACCGCGCCCTGATTCCCCTGTTTCTATTCTGCCCCATGCTCACCGCCCAGGAGGAATGGGCCGATTTTGAGGTGGAGGAGGCCGTGGAGATCGCCACGCTGGCCGAAAGCAGCCGGCAGGCCGCCGTGGCCGGGGATGCCGCCGCGCAGCTCCAGCTGGCCCGCTGCTATTTCACCGGCAGCGGCGTGCCAAAATCCAACGAAAAGGGGCTGTACTGGGTGCGCAAGGCCGCTGAACAGGGATATGCCGATGCTCAGAGCCTGCTGGGCGAATGCTACAAGAAGGGCCAGGGTGTCGAGCGCAACCATGTGGAGGCCTGCCGCTGGTGGGTAAAAGCCGCCCAGCAGGGCAACCTGGAGGGCATGTACCGCCTGGGCATGGCCCACCTCAGCGGTGAGGGCGTGCAGAAAAATGAGCAGCTGGCCCTTGCCTGGCTGAACCGGGCTGCCGCCGCCGGCCACATTGAGGCCATGTGCAGCCTGGGCTTCTGCCGCCTGCAAGGCGTGGGCTGCGAGCAGAACTTTGCCGAAGCCGCCATTCTCTTTGAAAAAGCCGCTTCTACCCACCACCCGAATGCCACCTTCTGGCTGGGGTTCTGCAAGCTGCACGGCGTGGGGACCAGTCGGAACCATGAGGAGGCCCTGCAACTACTGTTGAAAGCAGCGGATGCCCTGAGCGCGCCGGCCATGGTGCAGCTGGGCCGCTGCTACGAGCTCGGGCTGGGCGTGCAGGCCGATGCCGACAAGGCTTTCGACTGGTACTGGAGCGCCGCCCGCATGGACAACACCGAGGCTTGCTACCGTCTCGGCTGCATGCTGCGGGATGGCCGAGGCTGCAAATCTAACAAGGACAAGGCCACCAAGTGGCTGAAAAAAGCTGCCGAAAAAGGCCACACCGGAGCTCAGCAGAAATTGGATGAAATGCAGCAGACCCCCTGATGACTATGAAATCACTTCCTTTACTTCTTGTTTTCGCCCTGCTCCCCTGCACGGCTGCCAGCGCACCGCAAGCCCCTGCACCGCAGGTACAGGCAGCCTATACCACCCCGGCGGAGCTGGATGATGTAATGAGGGTTTACGACGGGCTCAACCGTATTATTTCGAATATGTACGGCGATGAGCCACAGGAGGAATACATCCGGAAGCATACGCAGAAAATCCGCCCGGCCATTGCCCGGCTCCGCACCCTGCCGCCGGAGCAGCTGCAGCAAGTCTGTCTGCTGGCCGATGCCATTCTGTGGCAGAGAGACTGGATAGAGGTGACGTACTGCACGGAAATCAATCCCAATATCGAGTTTGAATGGATAGATTACGGCTTCGAATTGCTTTACAGCTACACCGACAACATCAGCAAACGGCTGCACAGCAAATCCACGCCGGAGGCAGAAAAGGCAGCCTGGCATGAGCTGCTGCAGGAGTTCGGTGGCGAAGCCGCCCTGGAACTGCCCGGAAAGCTTCTTCAGCAGCGCTGGGCAAAGGATTACAAGACGGCCCTGGGCTTCTTCAAGGAAATCTGCGCTGCGGCAGCAGAGAAAAATGAAGCGGCATGCCTGGCAAAACTGCGGGAGCAGGCCGGGGTGCTGGAATACTTCCGCCAGGGTGGAGAAATGGAGCTGCTGCGGGTCAACGGGCTGGTTGAAGGGTTCAGGGGAGCACTAAGCACATTGCAGGAAGAAAGTCCCTTCCCCCGCCCGGTGCTGCCGGAGCACCGCCGCACAGCTGCCCGGATGTCCGCACTGGAACCCTTTTTTACTGCCCTGCCAGAGCTGCGAAACCTCATACTGGAGAAAGAATGAAGAAAGGTCTGATATTGGAAGGCGGCGCCATGCGCGGCATGTTCACCGCCGGTGTCATGGACGTGATGATGGAGAACGGCATCGAGTTCGACGGCGCCGTGGGTGTCTCTGCCGGGGCGGCATTCGGCTGCAATTACAAATCGCGCCAGATTGGCCGCGCCATCCGCTACAACGAGCGCTTCTGCGCCGACAAACGCTACTGCAGCTGGGGCAACCTCTTCCGCGAGGGCAACCTGTACAGCACGCAGTTCTGCTACCACGAGGTCCCCATCGTGCATGACCCCTTCGATTTTGAGGCCTACGAGGCGAACCCCATGGAGTTCATCATGGTCTGCACCGATGTGGAAACCGGCAAACCGGTGTACCACAAGTTCGAGAACTACGCCGACCACCAGTTCGACTGGGTGCGGGCCTCGGCCTCTATGCCCCTGGTCTCGCAGATTGTGGAAATCGACGGCCAGAAACTGCTGGATGGCGGCATTGCCGATGCGATTCCCCTGCAATACTTTGAGAACCGCGGCTACACGCACAACGTGGTCATCCTGACCCAGCACGCGGAATACGATAAGAAGGAAAGTGCGGCCATGCCTTTCATCCGCTTCCTGTACCGCAAATACCCTGCCCTGATTCAGGCCATGGAGGTGCGCCACCTCATGTACAACGCCCAGCGCGACTACGTGAACCGCCAGGAAGCCGCCGGCAAGGCCCTTGTCATCCGCCCCAAGGAGCCCCTCCCCATCAAGCGACTGACCAAGGACCCCGCCCTTCTCCGCGCCACCTATAACATAGGCCGCGCCACCGCCGAAAAACGGCTGTCGGAGATTGAGGCCTATCTTGCAGGCTGAAAGCAGCAGTCCGTTCACGGGCCTCATTGCAGCTTCATCAAACGTGCAAGCTGGTGGAAATAGTCTGTGGATCAGAAATTCGCATAATCCCTTCGGCCGGCAGCACGGATTCGTACGACACATAGGACAGAGCCAGTAAGTGAATTAGCTATCAATTCCCGTGAATATGATTCCGGGCTGCAGGGATATAGATTCTGCCGCAATGGTATGAGCTCGCCCCGCCGGTGGAGCATGGCAATGCGCGCCATCGGTGCACGGTACCCCCGCAGACATTGCTTTATTGCTCCGGCAATTAAAGATTGATGTGTTATCCGTATTGGTGGTGATGGACAAATTGGAATTTGGCGGGCTAAAAGCCCGCGGAATTTTGAGCCCGTCAGGGCGACATACCCATAGCGAGTGGTGAAGCGCGACACGCGGCAGCGTGGCGGGCGGAACCACTCGTACAACCCAAAAAGATACCGGAACCCCGACGCAGGTCGGGGTGACAGAAAGCGATGCAATATATTGACACAACACCTTCTGCCGCCCACTCCTGACGTCGGGGCTCTGATCGTTTTTTTTCGTTTACGAGTGGTTTCGCTGCTGACGCAGCTCCACCACTTATATGATGAGATTTTGGTATGGTACACCCCGCAAGCATCAGCTAAAATGCTTGCGGGGTGTTTTAGTTACTAAACTCTGGGGTAGCTATCCAGATAGGCAACCAAGTGTCCCGTCACCACAACTCTTCAAGAGTCATAGCGAGCAAACGCTGTTTGCCTGACCCCATGCTCCGTAGTTCGAACGATTGCAAGATACACCAAGTGACTGTTAGCAGCAGTCAAGCAGTGATATCGAATTTATAAGTACGCTCGTTAACGAAGCAGAAGACACCAGAGGTAACACACAACAAAGACATACTATCATGACCAAACGACAAAGTAAAGATGTTGCTGTATATGC
>CALFTQ010000169.1 GCA_937916135.1 uncultured Verrucomicrobiales bacterium | reverse complement strand
TCTTCCAAAATGTTGCTGATGTTTCTATTGCTTACCAAATCTTTGGGACACGTGTATTCTTTACGACGCAGCGTATATTAAAAGCTTGATTTTCAATAAAAAGCTGGTAGACTACTGCGGACTTACCGCACCATAACATGGAAATATTCACTCAAATCGTCGATTTTCTGAATGACATACTGTGGACCTACGTACTGGTCGCCATGCTGATTGCCTGTGCCATCTGGTTCACCATCCGCTGCAAGTTTGTGCAGATTACCATGCTGAGGGATCTGCCGGTCATGTTCCGCAACTGCACGCACGAAGAGCGAGAGGAAGGGGTGGAGCGCATCTCCTCCTTCCAGGCCTTTGCCATCTCCATTGCCAGCCGCGTGGGCACCGGCAACCTGGCCGGCGTGGCCGTAGCCATTGCCCTGGGTGGCCCGGGCGCCGTATTCTGGATGTGGCTCATCGCATTCCTGGGCGCCGCCAGTGCCTTTGTGGAATCCACCCTGGCCCAGCTGTACAAAATCAAGGGCGAATCCTCCTACATCGGCGGCCCGGCCTACTACATGAGCATCGGTCTCAAGAAGCCGTGGATGGGTGCCATCTTCTCCGTGCTGCTCATCTTCACCTTCGGTTTTGCCTTCAACTCCGTGCAGAGCAACACCATCTGCCAGGCCTTTGAAGAAGCCTTTGCCATTCCCCCGTCCTACATGGGCACCGTGCTCACCCTCATCACCGCCGTCATCATCTTCGGTGGCATCCAGAGCATTGCCCGCGTGAGCAGCATCATCGTGCCCTTCATGGCGCTGGGTTACATTGCCCTGGCCCTGGTGGTCATCTGCATGAACATCACGGAAATCCCCACGGTCTTCTCCCTCATCATCTCCCACGCCTTCGGCTGGGAACAGGGGCTGGCTGGCGGCATCGGCGCCGCCATTCAGCAGGGCATCCGCCGCGGTCTCTACAGCAACGAGGCCGGCATGGGCTCCGCCCCCAACGTGGCCGCCACGGCTGATGTCTCCCACCCGGTGAAACAGGGCAAGGTGCAGGCCATCAGCGTGTTCAGCGATACGCTCATCATCTGCTCCTGCACCGCCTTCATCATCCTGGTGGGCGGCATTCCCGCCGGCAGCGATGCGAGCGGCATCAAGCTCACCCAGGCCGCCCTCTGCCAGCAGATCGGCCCCTGGGGCAACATTGCCGTGGCCATTGCCATCTTCTTCTTCGCCTTCAGCAGCGTGCTGGGCAACTACTACTATGGTGAGGCCAACGTGCAGTACCTCAGCAAGAAGCCCTGGGTGCTGGCCGTGTACCGCATCATCGTGGCAGCCATGGTGCTCTTCGGCTCCGTGGCCAGTCTCAGCACCGTGTGGAACCTGGCCGACCTCTTCATGGGCATGATGACCATCTGCAACCTCATTGCCATCGTCCTGCTCGGCAAGTATGCCTTCCGACTCCTGGAAGACTACCGCGCGCAGAAGCGCCAGGGTATCACCGACCCCACCTTTACCAAGGACAAGATGCCCGACATCGCCAAGGACCTGCAGTGCTGGGACTAAGCCGGCTCCGCAAGCAATCTACAAAAGCACCGGTAGAGTCCATGCTCCACCGGTGCTTTTGTCTGCACTCACAATCAAAGCCAGAAAAATGGAGCGCAGGGTGGTATCCCCCCCCTACGCTCCTGAATGAATCAAATACCGGCAAATGAGACGGTTGCAGATGGCGGCTCAGGCCTTGTAGCTATCCACAAGGGCGTGAGTGCGCTCATGCACCTTTGCCACGCGGGCCTTCAGCTCGGCGGTGTAAGCCTCGCGCTCCGGGAGCGGGCGGCGAGCCACACCGGAAAGCACGGCGGCCTCGGCAATGGCCGGGCAGAGGTACTCAATCATGCGCGGGTCGAAGGGCTTCGGAATCACATAATCGCGACCGAACTCCAGCGGCACACCGCCATTGGCAGCTACCACCTCGGCGGGCACAGGCTGACGGGCCAGATCGGCCAGGGCGCGGGCAGCGGCAATCTTCATGGCCTCGCTGATGCTGGTGGCCTCCATATCAAGGGCCGCGCGGAACATGTACGGGAAGCAGCTCACGTTGTTCACCTGGTTGGGCCAGTCGCTGCGGCCGGAACCCATGATGCAGTCCGGGCGGGCAGCCTTCGCCTCATCGTAGGTGATTTCCGGGTCGGGATTAGCGCAGGCGAAGATGATGGGATTCGGCGCCATGCTCTTCACCATCTCAGGCTTCAGAAGCCCCTTCTTGGACAGCCCGAGGAAGATATCCGCCCCCTGCAGGGCGACCTCCAGCGTGCAGTCCTCGCTCTGGGCAAACATAGCCTTGGTGGGGTGCAGGTCCAGGCGGCCGGTGTGAATGAGACCCTTGGAATCGAACATGAAGATATTTTCGCGGCGGATACCCAGGGCCATGTAGAACTTGGCACAGGCAATACCGGCAGCACCGGCACCGCAGACCACGCAGCGCATATCCTGCAGCATGCGGCCCGTGAGATGCGCAGCATTCAGCAGAGCCGCGCCGGAGATAACCGCCGTGCCGTGCTGGTCATCGTGGAACACGGGGATGTTCATTTCCTCGCGCAGACGCTGCTCCACCACGAAGCATTCCGGCGCCTTGATATCCTCCAGATTGATAGCGCCGAAGGTGGGTTCCATCGTCTTGATAACCTCAATCAGAGTTTCGGGCTTCTTGATATCCAGCTCGATATCGAAGACGTCCACATCGGCATAAATCTTAAAGAGAAGGCCTTTGCCCTCCATCACCGGCTTGGAAGCGTGAGCACCGATGTTGCCCAGCCCCAGCACAGCCGTGCCGTTGCTGATGACGCCCACCAGGTTGCCGCGGTTCGTGTAGCGGCTGGTCACGGAAGTATCGTTCGCGATTTCCATGCAGGGCACCGCCACACCCGGAGAGTAGGCGAGGGTCAGGTCATCGATGGTGAAACAGGACTTGCACGGCAGCACTTCCAATTTGCCGGGGCGCGGCTGCTCGTGGTATTGCAGAGCTCTTTCAGCTAAGTTATTACTCATACGCTCATTTGTGAGTGAGCGTCTATTATAGCCATAAATCCCCCGCTGGCAAGCGCATATTTTCAAATTCCTCCTTTTTTTGACTAAATATTAGTCCCCTGCCCCACCCCAGCCACCAGGAAATTCGATTCACCCAATCCCCGGAAATGAAAAAAGCGGAGCAAGGGGAGAACAAGTGCGATATCTTGATGGGTAATAAGTTGGGGTGGTGGGTAGTTTTATGGGGCCGTCTCCGGGTAGATGGGCATCTGGGTAGAGCGAGCGCAGAATAAAGCAGCGTCGCTACGCTCGCTGGTGGACGGTTGCTTGACGGCTCGTCCGGTAGCGGGGTGGCCGGGCTGGGGGTAATGGGCGTGATAAGGCGCATTTATTTAACTTTTCCTGATAGTTGAACAAAGATTCATGAGCAAAAGGAAGAAAAGGGCCGCTTTTTCGTGGGCAATAGGAGAAGACGGGAGATGTTTTAATGAGCAATAAGAAGAGTGAGGGCGTATTTTTGTGGGCAATAAGTTGGGGTGGTGGGTAGTATATTATGAGGGAGTATCTGAGCGCAGCGTAGTCGGGTAGCATTGCTTCGCTCGCTGGCGGACGATTGCCTTAGGGCTCGTCCGCAGGAGTGAACGTTTGCTGAGCTCTCGTTCGGTGAGGGTAGCCGGGCGGTTGCCTGGGGGCTGGGGGCTCGTCCGCTGTAGTGAGGCATCTCTGCGCCCGATGGCGAACGGTTGCTTGACGGCTCGTCCGGTAGCGGGGGGGCCGGGCTGGGGGCAATGGGCGTGACAAGGCGCATTTATTTAACTTTTCCTGATTATTGAAGAGAAAAAGGCGGGCAATAGGAGGGAGCTGGGCTCGTTTTAATGGGCAATAAGAAGAGAGAGAGTATTTTTTGGGCAATAGGTGGAGGCGGGGAATATTTTGATGGGCAATAAGTTGGGGTGGTGGGTAGTTTATTATGCGGGAGTATCTGAGCGCAGCGTAGTCGGATAGCATTGCTTTGTTCGCTGGCGGACGATTACCTTAGGGCTCGTCCGCAGGAGCGAAGGTTGGCTGAGCGCTCGTTCGGCAAGGGGGGCCGGAGCATGGAGCTCGTCCGCTGTAGTGAGGCATCGCTGCGCTCGCTGGCGGACGGTTGCTTGACGGCTCGTCCGGTAGTGGGGGGCGGGCTGGGAGCAATGGATGCGGTAAGACTATTATTTAACTTTTCCTGATAGTTGAATAAAAATTCATGAGCAATAGGAAGAGTGATTCCTTATTTTTGTGAGCAAAGTATTTACTACTGAGAGTGTTAAAAAGCAGCGTCGCTGTGCTCGCAGGCGGACGATTGCCTTAGGGGCTCGTCCGCAGGGGCGAACGTTTGCTGAGCGCTCGTTCGGTGAGGGGTGGTCAGACGGTTACCTAGGGCTAGTCTGGTGGGCGGTCGGCGGTCCCGGGATGTCGGCACAATCACGAACGAATCCCGCTCCGGGTGCACGTATGGCTTATTTCAATTCCCTGCCCTTCTTCTGCAAATCTTTCATGCAAAGCAGGTAATCCTGCTCCACGTTACTGAGCGTCCGGGCTTTGTACTTCTTGTATTCCTCCGTTGCCTTTTGCATGGCCTGCTCGTGGCATAAATCTCCAGCACCTGCCGGTAAAACACTTTCTCCGACGCGCGGATATCCCGTATACGAGCCAGCAGCTCCTTGAAATAACCGCCACCGCCCAGCTCCTTCAACCGGGCATCATCCATGGCAACCCCCTTCCGCATGTACTCCTTGATGATACCGGCCGCCCACAAGCGGAATTGCACACCACGCTGTGAACGAACGCGATATCCCACGGAAATCACCATATCCAGATTATAGAAGTTCAACGGCTTAGTAGAAAATTCGGAATTTCCGAATTTTCTCATCGTCGAAGATTCAACAAGCTCACCATCAGCATATATATTCTTGATATGCTCGTTAATCGTCGACTTTGCTTTCTGAAACAGCTCCGACATCTGGTCCTGCGTCAGCCAGACCGTATCCTCCTCAAAGGTAACGTCAACCTTAGTCACACCATCCGGTGTGGTGTACATCAGCAAAAAAGAATCCTGTTTATCGTAAGCCATGAATTAAAAAAGCACCCCCTGTCGGGAATTACCTCAGCCAGTCTATCACAACCACCCCTTGCAGTAAAGCCAAGGAACATAAAATCATGCAAACATACAAGAACATTACATCACGACCACCACCCGCACAGGTCTATTATTTAACTTTTCCTGATTATTGAAGAGAAAAGGATAGGCAATAGGAGGGAGAGGGTAATATAAAAATGGGCAATAAGTATAGGTGGTGGGTTGTTTAGTGCGGGTGTTTGCTTAGAGCGAAAGTGAATGGCGTGGCTAATGCTACGCCGATTTGCTATCGGTGGATTGCCAGCAGAAGGTTGTTTTCCTCTGCGGTTGCCGGTGGCGCAGTGTCCGGCGCTGGGGTCAGTTTCCGGGGCGCAGGAGGCCTGCGCGGAAGATGCATTCGCAGCCGCCGGTGGTGATGTAGTACCGGGTGGGTAGTCCGGAGATGGGAATTCCAGCGGCGTCGATGAGGTTGCGTTCAAGGGCAAGCCCAAATATGAAGTTTGTGTACGCTGTCTGCCAGGGCATGCTGCTCATGAGTTCGTGTTCTGTGAAGCGTTGGCGGTGTGCAGCCCATTGAAGCAGGGTGTTGAGGGATTTTTCAAGTTCTGTATCTTGCTGGGTTGCCTTGCCCTGAAGGGTGGCAAGTTGTTTTTCAATTTGCTGAAGCCGACGGCGAAGGCGATGGGTGGCGAGGGTGTGTGCTGGAAGCATTTGCCCAGGGTTAAGACGGCGGATTCTGTTGAGGGCGCGGCGAAGTTTGTTTCTGATGGCTCTGAGTGTGGTCGCGATGTTGCGGCGGAAGATGATACAGAGTGTGGAGAGAGTGGCAATGGTTCCCCACTGAATGATGCCGTCGATGATGGTGCTCCAGTTTCGGGATGCGAGAAAGTCGTTGATGATTTGCATGTGGGGAGTGTAAGTGTTTCCGGTTGGATTTACAAGACGAATATGGTTATGTCTGTGAACAAGCGAGGGATTATTTGACATTTCCTGATAGTTGAATGATAATTCATGGGCCAAAAGTAGGGGCGGCGGGTAGTT
>CALFTQ010000168.1 GCA_937916135.1 uncultured Verrucomicrobiales bacterium | reverse complement strand
CCGCTGCGAGCAGCGGTATGAAAGCACAGCTGGCGCTGTGCATGAAATACATGCCGCAGGCATGTATGAAATCCCTCACGCTGACGCATGAGGGATGGGAATTTGGCTCCGCCCAATTCCAATTTATCGAGCTCCGTACTCAAACTTTGGGGCACGTGTGATGCTCTGCTCTGCGGGTAACGGCCGGCCCCGGAGATTTTTTTACGGCATTCCGGTCAGGTGGAATCTGCCGGGGAGCTCACATTTTGCTCCAATCAACCTGGCGCGGAAGTAGTTCGGAGATAACGGAGCGTACGCGCTGGTCGGTTTCTTCCTCGGTCAGGTTAAGCTCCGGTGCCCAGTAGGAATTGACCTGGAGATAGGCCCAGCGCTGCACATAGCCCTTGGCCACGCGGTCATACATGTCCTGGAACGTGCGGCCCAGGTGGGTGTGGCACATGGTGCCGTGGCCGATGAAGACATAGTAACTCACAAAGCGGAGCGTGAGCCCGTCGTCCCGGTTGGGCAGGGGGACGCGGGAGGTGAGTCTGGTGAAGGCTACCGTGCGCCCATCGGCCAGGGGGATTTCGGAGTTGCTGGTCCGCAGGTCGATGTGGCCCTGTGAGGGCAGGCAGCGCTCCGGGCGGTGAATGGAGGAGTTCATATCACTGCCGGAGTACACGATAGAGACTTCCACAGGCGGTTTCTCTTCATCCCACAGCGAGCGCCGCGGCTGGTTATACTGCGCTTTGCTGAACCGCGTGTCGGCTGCGAGGGAGCTGCGCTCCACCTCGCTTTCCTGCACTTTTTTGCCATACCAGCCAGGCAGCTTGAAGCCCACCGGCAGCTCAGGTGAGATGCTGGATTCGACCAGTGCCTCGTGGCGGGGCAGGATGAACACGCTGCTGAGGATGAGGGCAATCAGTGCGGGCGGAAGCAGCGCGAGGAGTGATTGTTTTATTTTAATCATACGGCATCCTCCTTTCCGGTGGGGGAGTTCACACGGCGCACCACGGTGCGGCGGCGTTTCAGAAAAGGCACCTCGCCCGCAAGCAGCCCGTGCAGCAGCATCAGCCCCAGCAGACTGGCCGGGAAGAAGAAGAGCAGGCCGGACCAGTCGTGCCAGGTCTTGGAGGCAAAGGCGGGGTTGATGTATTCTGCGCACACAAAGATGCTGGACACGCGGAACGCATTGGCCACGATGGAAAGCGGAATGGCGCTCAACCCCAGGGTGATGCGTTTCCAGAGCGCGAGCTTATCCGCCAGATAGCCCCAGGCGATGGAGACCATGATGAGGGCCATGAGCGAGCGCATGCCGGAGCAGCCGCCCGCGATGCTGTAGGTATCCCACTGGCCGGTGGCGGAGGTGATATTGGTGCCCTCCACAATGGTTTGCACCCCGCAGAGCCCGGCACCCCAGTGGGCTGCCTGGGTGGCCAGCAGCTGCATGCCCACCGTGGCCTGCTGGAAGCCCGGCAGCGGTATGCTCAGCCACAGAAAGAAGAAGGGGAACGCACAGCGGGCCGCGGCACGCCCGCCCCAGTAGCACCACACCCCGCCGGTGAGCAGGAAGGGAAGCGCACCGATGGCTACGCGCCCCTGCTGGGTGCGCACGGCCAGCACGCAGAAGAGTGCCCCCAGTGCTGCCAGCCACAGCCCGTGCAGGCTGCCGCTGGCCTTCATCCCCCGCAGGGTGGAGCAGGCATGTACCAGCATGTAAACCGCAAGCAGGGGTACCATCCACCCGTGCTCATAATCATTTTCCCGGTTCCAGGCAGTGGTGAGCCACTCTGCTGCACTGTGGGTGCCGCTCAGGAAACCCGGGTACATCCCGACTATCCAGATGACCAGTAACAGATAGATGATAAAACCGGCCCAGTTCTGTAGAGTAAGGGCTTTCATGAGTGAGTTTGGGGGCTCTTGTGTGCTCAATCTGAAAAAAAATGCAGTTAAATGTGCATTTAGTATTGCAATTTTTGCGAAAATGTCAAGAATAGTCGCTCACACACCTCATTGTCATACATGAAAATCATCAGCGGTACCGCTCATCCCCAGTTAGCTAAGGACATTGCCAAGGTCATGGGTCTTCCCCTGTGCGATGCAACTGTCAATACTTTCCCGGACGGCGAAAGCTTCGTTCAGATTAAAGAGTCCATCCGTGGTGCAGATGCCTTCATCATCCAGCCGACCTGCCCGCCCACGAACCACAACCTCATGGAACTGCTGGTGATGGTGGATGCTGTGCGCCGCGCCAGTGCCAGCCGCATCACCGCCGTGATGCCCTTCTACGGCTATGCCCGCCAGGACCGTAAGGATAAGCCCAGAGTGCCCATCACCTCCAAGCTGGTGGCCAACCTGCTTACCGCTGCCGGCGTGAACCGCGTGCTCACCATGGACCTGCACGCTGCCCAGATTCAGGGCTTCTTCGAAATCCCGGTGGACCACCTCCACAGCGTGCCCGTGCTCATCAAGCACCTCAAGGCGAATTATGTGAAGGATATGAACAACCTCGTGGTCGTTTCCCCCGACATCGGCGGTGTGAAGAACGCCAAGAGCTATGCCAACATTCTCGGCACCGAGCTGGCCATCGTGGCCAAGCAGCGCATCTCCGCCACAGAGGTGGATGCCCACGCCGTCATCGGTAACGTGCAGGGCAAGGACGTGCTCATGGTGGACGATATGACCGAGTCCGGTGGCACGCTTTGCGCTGCTGCCAAGATTCTGAAGGAGCACGGGGCTGCCCGCATCTTTGCCGGCGTTTCCCACGGTGTGCTGACTGATGCAGCCCGCGAACGCTTGGCCAACAGCTCCATCGAGTGCCTCCTCACCTCCGACTCTGTGCCCATGGCCTATGGTGACCGTGTGGATACCGTGAGCATTGCCCCGCTTTTCGCCCAGGCAATCGCCAACATCCACCACAATGCCTCCGTCACCCACCTGTTCGAGGTGTAAAAAGACGCAGTCGCGCCAGTAACTGTTTTTTTCGGCGGCAGCCCCAACCAGGGCTGCCGCCGCTGGTTTTTCTGAACGCCGTTTTTCGTATGGAATGCGGTTCCCGCTGGTTGATTTTTATTGAAATGAAATTTTGCTGGCTTTATGATGCGACGCGAAGCTTCCACATGGAGTGGAAGGTAAAACATAAAGAGACGAAAAAATATGTTCGGACAAAAACAGCCACTGTATAACCAGAGACAAATTGATAGTGCCATTCACAAACGGGGATTGAAAGATGGAGAAAAAGCAATAGCATCCGTGTTTAAGTCAGCCGGGATGGATTCAGGTACAAGCAAACAGGTTGCTGCAACTATTGTCAGGGGGCCCAAACACCAGGCTTCTGAGCCCCGAAGCTCACTACGGAATACTGAAGCTCGCGGGATAAAGGTGACTGGCAGCGTCAAATCAGGAACTCTGTCAAGTGGAGCTGGGGTAAGAGTTTCGCGTCAGTACAATACCGGGTCAGGTGAGTCTCATACAAAAGTACGAGACAGCTGGTCAAAAAATCCATCTGCGTCAGTTGAAATCAGCGCACCTGTGATAAACACTCCTAATGCTAATATGGAAATACGCACAAAATTTGAAAAAGAACGCGGGAAAAAGCCGGAAATGGAAATGCGGCTCAATACTAATTGGAGATTTTGATGTTTCTCCATGCAGTGATTGAAAAAGTAACTTGACACCCAGATACGATGGTGATACGGTAACGCAAGATGCGTACCCTGTCTTTGTTGTTAACAACTACAGCTCTCTTCTCGTTTTCTGTATGCGCGGCAAATGAGGGGAGGGCTTTTTCTATGGTGCCGGAAGCACTGCCTGTTCCGGATGTTGAGACATTAACTACCCTGCGCCAGCAGGCCGAGAAGGGGGATGCATCAGCCGCTTTCAAACTGGCGCTTCATTACCTGAAAGAGCCGACGACAGGTGCAGGAGAAGCCTTTTTTTGGGCGTCAAAAGCTGCCGTAAATCATGCGGAGGGCGCCGCGTTGCTGGGTGTGTGTTATTATGAGGGTATCGGCACGGAACAGGATTATCAGAAAGCCGCTGAAAGTTTTGAAAACGCGAGGCGGCAGGGTGATACACGTGTGCTGAATGCGTTGGCTCATATGTATGCGGAGGGAGAGGGCGTGCAGCAGGATTCGGGGAAGGCGATGCAGCTGGCAGAGCGTGCGGTCGAACTTGGTGTGCCGAATGCCGTTCAGGGATTGGCCCGGTATTATTTGGAAGGGAAAATAGTGCCCCGAGATCCTGATAAGGCCATGAAAATTCTGCGTGAGCACCTGGAGCAGCATCCGGATGATGGCGTTGCATGCTATACCCTGGCCGTAATTTTAAACCGAGAGACGGAGGATACTCAGGCCGTGCTCGCACTGTTGAAAAATGCAGATGCACTGGGGGTGGAGGAGGCATGGGAAGCATTGGCGGATATTTATTATCGGGGCGTGGGAGTACCACAGGATTATGCCAAGGCTATCTCCTACATGCAAAAGCTGGCAGACAAGGGGCGCCCGGAGGGTTTGGTTTCACTTGCCGCCATGCATTATCAAGGTGTGGGTGTGCCGAAGAATGCGGAAAAGGCAAAGGAATTATGTCGTATGGCTATAGAGCGGGATTCTGCGTATGCTCCGGCATACCGGAATCTGGCCGTATTACTTAAAGAAAACGCCCGGGATGAACAATCACGGGCAGAGGTGGAACGCTGTTTTGTATGTGCTGCCCAGTTGAATGATATTGACTGCATGGTGGAGCTCGCACGGGAGTATTCATCTGATGCCGGGCTGATTCGCAAGCGCATACCGGAGGCTCTCCGATGGTGCGAGGCGGCTTTGAAGGAATACCCCGAATCACCGGAGTTGAATTGTCTGTTCGCTGATAATCTGTGTGCCATGGAACGTGCCGACAGGAAAAAGGCGTTTGTTCACTATACCCTGGCTGCGGGGGCAAAATATCCCCGGGCGGTGTATAGATTGGGCAGGGCCTGGGAAGAGGGCTGGGCCTATGAGCAGGAAAATCGACAGCCTGCGAATCAGGACAAAGCGGCGCAGTATTATCTGCAGGCGCTGGAGCTGGGAAGTGCGGAAGCTGCGGCAGCTTTGGCCCGCATGGCTGATTTCGGGTATACGGGGGTGGAGTATTCACCCGCAGACTGGGTGAATATGCTGAAAATTGGAGCAGATGCCGGGGTGAAAGGCTGCGCGGCCAAGCTTGCGGCGTATTACCACCCCAAGGGTGGTCAGCAGCCGGATGCGGAGATCTCTGCAGCCTGGATGAAGATTGCCCTGGAACGGGATAAGACCCCCTGGGCAATGACGTTGCGGGGGTGGGAACTGGTAGCGGAGCACGAAGAAGCCGCTTCGCCGGAAAAATTGCGTGAGGCTGCGCGCTTGTTCCGGATGGCCGCTGACCGGGGGGAAGCCGCTGCTTTGGCGGGGCTGGGGTGGCTGCATCTGCAGGAGAACGGTCCCTTGCCGCAGAACCCGGGGAAGAGTATAGAGCTGTTCCGCCAGGCGGCCCGTATGGGCGAACCGCTCGGGGCGGAAATGATAGCCGATATGTGCGCGGATGGTGACGGCGTGAAAAAGGACTGGTGGCTTTCCCGCAAGTGGCGCCGCTACGCCCGCTCGATCGAGTACCGCCGGAAGGATAAGAAAACTACTCTGATTGAGCTGGTGGATTAAGGGAATGAACAGGAGACCCTGCGTGCTGAAAGCCCGCGGAACTCTTTACATCCGAAATCGGAAATCCAGGATCCAAAATCCCGATATCAGTGCTTTGATTCTCGCGTGAGTTTCTTCAGCCGGGTGTTGAGTTCGGCGGCTTTATCGGGCTGGGTGGGGGCCAGGTTGTGCTTCTCCACCGGGTCGGTGGAGAGGTTGAAGAGGCGCTCGGGCTGGCGGCGGAAGGCGGGGATGTATTTCCACTGGCCGCTGCGCAGGGCATAGCGCGGGGCTTCGAAGGCCTGGG
>CALFTQ010000167.1 GCA_937916135.1 uncultured Verrucomicrobiales bacterium | reverse complement strand
TTTGTTACCCCTCCAGTACGTATAACACATCAATCTTTAATCGCCGCGTCAATAATTGCCGGAGCAATAACCAACAATCCGGGTTGAGCGACTTTTCAGGAGCTCCCATGGTTCAATGTATTGCGCCCGTGTGTCCGCGATGTGCTCCCTGGGGAGGGCGCGTTGCCGGTGCCGGCAGGGCAGGTGGTAGTTTGTTTGAAAAAAGACCCCCGGTTGATTTGCTTCAACCGGGGGTGTGCTAAACTTGGAGGGTATGCTTATCAGTCTGCCTGCAGGCGGCTGTAGTCATACTTGCTCTGGAAGCCGAGCTCCTCGGGGAATTCGGAGAAGCCGCCCCATACGTTGTATTCCTTCAGGCCGCTGCGACCGCAGGAATCCTGGTAGCAGGGCTTGTATGTGCACTTGTAGGTGGGAGCCCAGAAGGTAACGAGCTCGTAGAAGCCGTAGCCCATGCGGGTGAGGGTGCGGCCCACGCCGTCAACGATACCGACAGAGAAGCCGGCATAGTCACCTTCAGCAGTGTTCCAGCGAATCATGGTGGTGGGGATTTCTTCCACAGCGTAGAGGATGTTACCAACGGCGCGGCCGAGCTTGCGCGTGGCCGTATACTCTGAGGCGGGCGGTGCCTGAATGTCGGCATACGTCGTGCCGGCCAGAGCCAAGAGAATCGTAGAAAGGAGTAAGCGCTTCATGACGCAATCAGAAATACCACATCATTTCGTTCCCTGCAAGCAAAAAAGTGCAGTTTTGTTGCAGGAGGGGGAATTTTTTATGGTAAAAGCTCTGAAATGTCGGTCTGAGTTTCCTCATCGGTGAGATAGCAGCCGGTATCGGAGCCGTACCAATGACCGTTGGCGAAGGCGGCGCGGGTGCGGAACCCGCCACCGCACAGGGCAAAATGCTTGCAGGTGGCACAGCGGCCGCTGAGCTTTTTCTGGCGTTCCAGCGGGTCATCGCTGCCGCGCAGTTCGCGGAGCACATCGGCGCTGGGTTCGTTGGCGGCTTCCCAGACAGCAGAGAATTTCTGGGTTTTCACATTGCCCAGGGTGACGCCCTGCCAGAACTGGTCGGGGTGAATGTTGCCCTGAGTGTCGATGTTGGCGATACCGCGGCCGGAGCTGTTGGCGCCGCCGCCGTTCCAGGTGAGCAGGCGGAGCGTTTCCTTGGCCAGGGGGTGGCCCTCACGCAGCTGGCGCAGCAGCAGGTATACGCCGTCTGCCGGCTGGGTTACGGTGAGCAGCTCGCGGGGCTGGCCGGCAGCGTGCCAGGCCTCGGCCCGGGCGATGAGCATATCCAGTGCGGCCCGTGCTTCCTCCGGTTTCAGACTGGCCACATCCACCCCGCGGCCGGTGGGTACCAGGTGGTAGAAGCATACGCGCTGGATTCCCTCCTGTTCGATGAAGTTGAGAATCTGCTCCATGCTCTGCACGTTGTTGCGGGTGAGGGTGAGGCGCAGGCCGGTTTTCTGCCCCACTTCCTCGCAGAGCTTGAAGCCGCGGATGGCGCCGTCGAACGCGCCCTGCACGCCGCGGAACTTATCATGCACGGCGCCGATGCCATCCAGCGAGATGCCCACATAGGCCACGCCCAGCTCCTTGAACAGGCGGGCCATGTCCGGGGTGATGCGGGTGCCGTTGGTGGAAATGGTGACTTTGAGCCCCTTTTCTGTGGCGCGTTGCAGAATCTGCGGCAGTTGCGGGTGCAGCAGCGGCTCGCCGCCGGAAAGCAGCAGGGCGTTCACCTTGTATGCTGCCAGGTCATCGATGACGTCGCAGCACTGCTCCCAGTTCAGTTCCCCGGCGTAGCGCTCGGCGTGGGAGTCTGCATAGCAATGCACACAGCGCAGGTTGCAGGTGCGGGTGATATTCCAGACCACGATGGGTTTGCGCGCGCGGGAGGAAGCGGGCATGCAGGCGGCGGTGCTGGTGTTGAGCTCGCTGCCGCCGTGGCCCTGGCCGTAGCGGATGTGGTCTGCCGGCTGGGCGGCGCCTGTCCAGAGTTTGGTAATATTGATCATGACTGGGGAGAAGCGCCGCGCATGGCGGCGGGTATATAGTTGCAGAGAGGTTCGGCGGCCATCATATCGCCGCAGCTGCCATAGGAACGAGCGCGGGAACCACCGCACACGCGGCGGTACTCGCAGCGGCCGCACTTGCCGCCCAGTGCGTCATCATCACGCAGCTGCACAAAGAGTGGGTGGTTGCGGTAAATATCAGCCAGTTTGTCGGTGCGCACGTTGCCGGCGGTGAGGGGCAGGAAGCCGCTGGGTTGAATCTCGCCCACGTGGGAGATGAAAGCCACACCCTTGCCATCTCTCGTGGGTACCATGTGGCGCGGGGTGGGGGTGCCGTTGGTGCGGGCCGCCTGCATGAGCGCGCGGCGGTAGTGGTGCCCCTCCGTGGTTTTGATGGCGAAGGGAAGCTCGTTGCGCAGCTCCAGCAGCCGGGCCCACAGGGCCTCCAGCTCGTCGGCGCCGGGCAGTTCCTCCAGCGTGGCGCGGCCAGTGGGCACCAGCAGGAATACGCTCCACACATCCGGCTGAATCTCTTTCAGAATCTTCACGAAGCCCTCCAGCTCCGGCAGGGTGCTGCGGGAAATGGTGGTGTTGATTTGCAGCTGGATGCCGGCTTCCTTTGCCAGACGGGCGGCTTGCAGGGTGCGCTCGAAGGTGTGCGGCACGCCGCGGAAAGCATCGTGCGTGGCCTGGGTGGCGCCGTCCAGGCTCAGGCTCATGCTCACCACGCCGGCAGCGCGTAGTTTGCGGAAATCTGTATGGAGCAGGCGGTTTGTGGCCGCCGGGCTCAGCGCCACGCGAAGCCCCCTGGCGGCGGCGCGTTCGATGATGTCGAAAATATCGCGCCGCATCATCGGGTCGCCGCCGGTCAGCACCAGCATGGGCGGCGCCAGCTCCGCAATCTCGTCCACCAGCGCCAGGGCCTCTTCGTGGCTCAGTTCCGCCGGGTGGGCCTTCGGCTGGGCTATGGCGCGGCAATGCTTGCAGGCCAGGGCGCACGCGCGCGTTACTTCCCAGAACAGGATGAACGGGCGTTCGGCAAAATCGCACATCGGCGGGTGTTTCGGCGCAGTCACCCGCGCATTGTACACGCTCGCGACCGCCTTGGCAAGCCCTGATTTCGGTGCTTTAGTCCGGATTTTGTCAGCTTTTTTTCTAAATGTGCGACAAAAAACTTGACAGGAAGGCGCAATTGCTGTATCTTGCTCCCCCGTTCCCGGACAATATATCAACAACAAAAGAAAAATCATGCGTTCCGTATCTGTACGTAAAGGAGAACCGATCGACCGCGCCCTGAAGCGCCTTAAGACTAAGCTCGACACCGAGGGTATCCTCGAGGAGATGCGCCGTCGTCGCGCTTTCGAGAGCCCCATGGATGAGAAGCGCCGCAAGGCTCGTTCCGCCAGCAAGCGCAACAAGGTGAAGTGGCACTTCACCAACAAGGAGGAGATTCCGGCTGCTGCCGTGACCCCCGCTGTTGAGGCCTGAAACCCATTGTTCGGGAAAGATTTTTGAACAAAGGACAAGCTGAAAAGCTTGTCCTTTTTCGTATTGAAGAAGCAGCGGCGTCAATGCTGCTGCATGGCAGCCACGCAACGGCTGGCAACCTCCTGCCAGGTGGGGTAGGTCGGTAGCCCTGTCATGTCCGGCGCATCGTAGGCCGCGTTCAGTACGCGAATGAAATCGGCCTCATCGGCATTATCAAAAGTGAAACGGGTGGGTATGTTCTCGCAGATGGGCGGCAGGGCACTGGCTACGCAGGGAACCCCGCTCCTCAGGCACTCCACCGGTGGCATGCCGAAGCCTTCGTAGTCTGAGAAATAGATGGCACAGCGGCTTTCTTCGTGCAGGAGGTGTTGCAATTCATCAAACGGCAGTCTCCCGTGCCGGATCCAGTGGGGGCCGGGCAGGGTGAGCCCCTGCGGCAGACGCCCTATGAGGTGAATGCGGATATCGGCAGCATCTTTCCGCTGCTTCAACCAGCTTTCTACCCGTGCTACTCCCAGGGTGGTGAGCTTGTGCGGGAAGGGGGATGCATAGAAAAGGAGGTCATGCCCGCTGGCCGGTGTGTAAGGCTGAGCCGCATCATCGAACCCGATGCCCACAACCGCAGTGCGGCAGCCGGGGCAGTAGTGCTCATAGCGGCTTTTGTTGAATCGGGTTGAGGTGAGAACCAGGTCGGATACTTTCAGGGAGCGCAGTCCCAGGGCGCGGAAGTACACCAGCTCATGCCGGGGAAAGGGCGAATCACCCTCGCCCCGGTGCTGTTCATAATATTCCCAGTTTACATCGTGCAGGTAGCAGGCCAGTTTTGTGTTGCCCAGCATGGGGAAGAAAGGGGGGAATCCCTTGGGCAGAATAGCCCAGTCCGGCCGAATTTGGCGGATGGCTGCACACACTCCGAACTGGTCCCACCAGACTCGTCCGAAGCGGCGCGGCACTGGTTTATCTGCCAGGTGCAGGTGCACGTGCGGTGGCAGCTTTGAGAAGTGGCTGGCGCATTCAGTGTTGCCGAGGATGTGCAGTTCCTCCACATCGGGATTCTGCATGAGGCCTTGGGCCAGCCCCATAGAGACGTTGAAGATGCCCACTGATTTAGTGGCCGCAAAGCTTTGGTCTGTGAGTGCCAGCAATATTTTCATATCCGGGGATGCACTCTGGCATACTTCTTCCTTGCTGTCAAGTTTTTTTGCATGTGAGCTTGCGGGCGGGGGGTGGTATCTGGTATGATACGGCTCATGGCAGAGGATAAACCGGCATTGCGATTGACAGAGAGTTTGCCCGGACGTATGGCCGGGTGGTTGCTGGCGGCGTTGTGGATTTTTTCCATGTCCGGGGTGGATGCGCACGCGCTCAGCGCATTTCCTGTGTGTGTGGTTCTGGTGGCGGTGTTGCTATTGGCCGGTCTGGCAGTGGTGTGCGGAAAACGAGTGGTGCGCATGAGTGGCACCGGCTGGTTTGCCTTGCTGGCAGGGGGGTATTTCCTGGTGCGCTGTCTGAACAGTTATGCCGTGGTGGATTCATGGGGCGAAGCTGCCCTGATACTCGGGGCCATGGTTTATTATGTTGCTGGTGTCTATGTGGCTCAGAATAAAAACTATGGCTGCGTGTTGGCTGTGCTTTCCGCGGCATTGGCGCTGAACCTGCTGGCTATGTGGGCTGTGCGTCAGCCGTGGTTTTGCCTGGAATGGACGGGGCGCGCCACATATACCCCGGAGGGGGGGAATACGCTGCCGGTGAGCCTGTTTGTCTATAAAAATTTTGCAGGTGTGTTTCTGGGGCTGGGCGGGAGCTCGCTTTTGGTTTGCTCCCTGTGGATGCTTCGTGGTGCTCTGCGCTGCGGGGGGATCCTGCTGGGCTGTGTAGCGGTGGCGGCGTCATTCTTTTGTGGCACGCGTGCGGTTCTCCTGGTGCTGCCTTTGGCGATTATCGTGCTTTGGGGGGCAAGGCTGCTTTTTTGCCTCTTTCATAATCGCAGATTGGGCGTGGTGAATGTGCTTGCCGGGGTGCTGTTTGTTGTTGCCGTCTGTATTGCTTTTTTTGACTTATTGTTTGGAAATCAGTTGATGTCGTGTATCTCCGGTGCAGATTCCCATTTGCGCTATCTGATTTGGGCTGCTGTGTGCGAAGTGTTGCCATCGGTGCCGCTGTGGGGATGCGGGGCTAATGCCACTACATGGGAATTGATTCCATATTACAACGAATGGCAGTTGCCCAATTATGCCCACAATGAGTATTTGCAGGCATGGGTGGATTACGGTCTTGTGGGGGTATTGCTCCTGGTCCTGCTGTTGGGGCTGCACGTGCTGCGAGGTGTGCGCTGCCTTGCTTCGGATTCTGTTTCTGAGGGAAGGATACACATGGCCGTCACTTGTCTTCAAGTGGTTGTGGTGCTTGCTTTATATGCCTTTGTGGATTTTCCCGGGCACTCCTTTGCTTTTGTGGCCTGGCTTGCTTTTGCCTGCGGTGTGTTGGCATCGCCATTTTCGCATCGTGAGCATGCATGGTTCTTTGCGAGAAAATGGGTGCACCCCGGTCGGGCTCCGCACGTGCCGGTGAGGGCTCAGACTTGGCCCGGCAAGCTTGTTCTTCTTCTCGCCGCTGCTTTTTTAGCTGGCGTTTCAACCTGGCTGGGGGGTAAATTGTATCCTGCCTGGCGCGCCCAGTGGGTGTATAATGCGCTGAGTAAAAGCGGGGAAGACGTTAATGCCATGGCCCGCCGTAAATTGATAGCTCAGTTGCTCCGGCAGTATCCGAGTCCTGCTTTGATGGATACCTATTTCATGTTCCCTCAGAATTATGTCAGCCTGGCTGAGCGTGAGCGACTTCTGAAGATAGCGGTCGGGGCTAATCCGAAGCAGCTGTTCACCGTAACCATGCTGGTGGATGTCCTGGGCGGGCTGAAAAAATTTGCCGAGGCTGAATGTCTCATGCGTGAACACTACGTGGGGGACTCCATGCGCTCCGGTATGCTTGGAAAGTGGCACTCTTTCTATGCTTTCAACCTGTTGCTGTGGGGGCGCTCCGAAATGCAGCAGGGGCACCACGCCAGGGCTCTTTCCCTGTTGGATTATGCTCTCCGGATTGATCGGGAGCATCCTGTCAATTTCAGCGCGCCATGGCGTCAGGGCGCGAAACCCTGGGATGCGTGTGGCGGCGTGAAACCCGGACTCCGGCATTTGATTGATACGACCCGAACCGATTTGCATCTGCTTCGTCTCACCGGAATCCAGCCGGATGACTCCTGGCAGCTGCCGTTGACCCCAGGCGGACGCCCCTCTTTGTACCGTTCCTATGTGCAGAAAAAGGGCCGATGATGGCTCCATGCTCCCGAAAAACGAAAAAAATGTCGCATGTGAGTGTTTTCCGCTTGCAAAAGCAGAAAAAAAATGCAATATAAGAGGAAATCCGCTTTGGCGGCACCAGACTTTACTGACGTTATGAGCACTCCTCCTCTTCCTCCGACTCCTCCGCGCCCGGTTCCTCCCTCGGCACCTCGTCCTGTAGCTCCAGCTGCTCCTGTACCCCCTCGCCCCGCAGCTCCCACGGCTCCGATGCCTCCGCGTCCCGTTGCTCCTGGTGCCCCCGTGCCGCCTGTTGCGCCACGCGCTGCCGCTACCGTGCCTCTGGCTCCGGCTGCTCCTGCTCGTCCCGTGCCGCCCACTGCTCCGCGCATGACTCCGACCATGCCGCTGCAGGTGCCCGCCCGTCCTGCCGTTCCCGGTGCTCCCAAGCCCGTTGCACCCGCAGCACCCGCAGCACCCGCGGCTCCCAGACCTGCAGCTCCTGCAGCCCCTGCAGCTCCTGCAGCTCCGGTTGCTACTGCACCCATTCCCGCCTCTGCACCTGTGAAGCCGGCTGAGCCTGCCGCTCCGGCTGCTCCCGCCGCCATGCCCACGGCTACCGCCCCCATGCCGAAAGCCGCCAAGCCGGCCAAGCCCGGTGTGAAGTCCGGCGCAGCCAAGCCCGGTGCCTCGAAGGCCAAGAAGAAGCCTGCCGAAATCATCGAGGAAGATGAGCCCAAGGCCACACACCCCACGGTGCTGGTGGTGACCATCATTGCCCTGCTGGCTGTTCTTTTCCTCTGCTATCAGCAGTACTCGGTAGATACCACATTCGGCCGTGTTTCCGAACCGACCTTCGGCTGGCCCTCCGATGGCTCTTCTGACAGCGGCGATTACGCGGCTGAGGAAGAAGCTACCGAGGAGGAGAGCTCCGATGAAGGTGGCGAGGAGGAAGAATCTTCCGACGAAGAAGAATAATTTTTCAACGGAAGTGGTACTCCGGGCATCTCATCCCTCACCATGGCATTACAGATTACAGACAGCAATTTCGTAACGGAGGTGCTCGAAAGCCCCGTGCCCGTGCTGGTGGATTTCTGGGCTCCCTGGTGTGGTCCCTGCAAGATGATTTCCCCCATCGTGGATCAGCTCGCAGTGGAATTCGCCGGGCAGGCCAAGGTCTGCAAGGTGAACGTGGATGAGGACTCCACCCAGGAGCTCTGCAACCGCTTCGCTATCCGCTCCATCCCGACACTCATGTTTTTCCGTGGCGGGGAGCTGGTGGATACGGTGGTGGGCGCCACTTCCAAGGAAAATCTGGTGGCTCGTCTGCGGGCCTGCATGTAACGCGAACGCCACCGCATGAACTTCTAACCAATCAGCACCGCCGGTGGCCCAGGCCCCTGGCGGTGCTTTTTAACACTCACAACAAACACAAAATAAATACAACTATGGCACTCAAAGAAGTAACTGAGAGCACGTTTGAGGCAGAGGTCCTCAACTCCCCCGTTCCCGTCCTGGTGGATTTCTGGGCCACCTGGTGCGGCACTTGCAAGATGATGATGCCCGCCGTGGAGCAGGTGGGGGCCGCCATGGCCGCCGAGGCCAAGGTGGTGAAGGTGGATGCCGGCCAGCCCGCCGGCCAGGCCATTGCCGTGCGCTACGGTGTGCGCTCCCTGCCCACGTTCATCGTTTTCAAGGGCGGTGAAGCCGTGACCACCATCACCGGCATGACCACCAAGGATAAGCTCATCGCTGCTATCAAGGCTGCCTGATTTTTTTGCAATCCTTCACATTATAGAGCACTGCTGCTGTGGCGGTAGTGCTCTTTTTCTTGCTCTGGTGGCGGCCTTGTGGTAAAATGTTACGCATGAAGACCTCCATCCTTTCTGCAGCGCTGGGCCTGCTGGCTCCGCTGAGTATGGCTGCTGTTCCTGCTCATTTTTCTGACCGGGCCAAAGAACTTCTGGCGGACGAAGTGGCCGTGGTACCCACGGAACACCCGCTCAACATCGTCTATTTCCTGGGAAATGACAATGAGCCGGTGGCTGATTATGAGCGCCGCCTGAGCGAGCTGATGCTCTATGTGCAGCAGTTCTACGCGAAGGAAATGAGCCGCAATGGATTCCCCGGGCGCAGCTTCGGACTGGAGCGCCTGGAGAATGGCAACGTGAAGCTGCATGTGGTGCGTGGTAAGAAACCCTCCCGCGAGTATTCCTACGGCCCCGGGCATAATCCCTGCCTGGCAGATATCCGCGAGTGGGCCGCGGCGAATCCCGGCCAGCTGCGCAGCGACCACATCCTGGTCATCATGCCCACTTTCTACGATGAGAAGAACAACGACATGAGCCCCGGCGGCGTGCCCTTCTACGGTCTGGGTCGCAATTGCTTTGCGTTGGACTATGCCCACTTCGATATCAAATACCTGGGGCAGAACACGCACGAAGGCCGCCTGCTCACCAAGTGGCTCGGCGGGCTCGCGCACGAGCTGGGCCACGGTCTCAACCTGCCGCACAATGAGGCCACCGTGACCGATAAAGCCGCCATGGGCACCCCGCTCATGGGCGCGGGCAACTACACCTTCGGCATGACCCCCACCTATCTCACGCTGAATTCCGCCCGCCTGCTCGACCGCTGCCAGGTCTTTGCTCCCGCCGGGGATAAGACGGCGTTCTATGCTGAGTGCCCGAAGCCGGAGATTCAGGCAGCCAGTCTCAAGTGGGTGGGCGACGCCCTGGAGCTGGATATCACTTGCACTGGCTGCGCCTATGTGAACGCCCTGGTGCAGGACCCACCCTACGTGGTGAATCAGGATTACGATGCCGTGGCCTTCTGCACCGAGCGTGTGGCAGAGAACCGGTACAAGGTGACCATCCCCTTGGCCGAGCTCGCCGCCCGCCTGAATACCGGCAAGGGCGAGCAGGGTATTGATGTGCTCTTCGTCCAGCCGAATGGCAACCGCTACCGCTGGCGCACCGTGTTCGACTGGTCGCAGATCAAACCCGGCGACAGCATCCCCGTGAATCCCGCCGAGAACTTCTGGGGCGGATATTAAAAACGGAAAGTTCAAGCACACAAAAAAGCCTGAGAGTATCTCAGGCTTTTTTCTGAATCTTCATGCTGCCCGGAGGCAGTATGCAAATTTCCAATTCGGGAACCTCTAAAAACTCAAAACTAACCAACAAATTGGAATTTGGCGAGCCGCAGGCGAGCGGCATTCAAAGCCCGTGAAAC
>CALFTQ010000166.1 GCA_937916135.1 uncultured Verrucomicrobiales bacterium | reverse complement strand
AAGCCTTTTATCTTCAACTCTTTCCGCAGTTTAGCCCGCTATGCCTCCCATAGCGGCGACATCGCATTTAAGGATAATAGTGAGACCGGAATGAAAATACCGCCGCCCACCATGAAAGTGAGCGGCGGTTTATGCTTGGGGTATGTATGCTGCTTCAGAACTGTATCTTGTAGCCTACGGTAGCGTTGAAGTTCGTGTAGTCGCTTCGCAGTTCCACCGCACCATCGACAAAGATGCTGCCCTTGCCTACGGGAACCGATATACCTGCGCCCAATTCTACGCCGAATGCTCCCATCTCCGCGCTTTCGATGTTGGCGTGGGTGGCTTGGTTGACAAAGCCCACGCCGATGTTGTTCTGCGTATCTCCGAAGTCATACTTGGCCAGCGCACGTGCCTCAAAGGCGCAGGCGCGATTGAAAGCACGTTCTCCCACCACAGCGGCGTAGCGGGCACCCAGTCCCAGCGTCATGGTGTCGAGGCTTTGCTCACCCACGCTCAGGGCGGCATCGGCTCCGCTTTCACGGTAGCCATCCACTTCTGCATGACGATAGCTGATGTTGAACACAGGGCTCAATGTGCCTTTGCTGCCGAGGGTGAAATGCCGGCTCACCTCATACATCAGACCGAAAGCGGAGCCATCCGTATCGCCGTAGGTATGATAACTGTCGGTGGCATGGCTCACGGTTCGCTTGTAGTCGGCCTCCAAGGTACCGGCGGTGCCGATGAACGCATGGCCACTTGCCGGACTCGTAGCGGGCAAAGGCACTCAGATAGGTGGTATCCATATCACCATCGAGGCTATCCGGACCATCGCTCCGCAGGTCTCCATACATGGCAGAAAGCGCAAGCCCCATGGTCAGGTTGCTGTTCACCTGCATACCGGCTCCCACGGTGCCACCCCAGCTGTTCAGGGTATATCCGGGAGCTGTTCCGTCATCATTTTGCTCCGCTCGATTGCCCTCTGCATTCACCCAGGCAAAGTAACGTGAGGGGCGCGACGTGGAGACAAGCCCACCCTTGCCTTCCCAAGCCACGCTGTTCGTCCCGTGGTTGCCCATGGCGGCGCGATTGCGGATGGCTCGCAGCTGGCGTTCCACATCCCCGCTGAGAGCCTGTCCCAGCACGGTGGTGGAAGCTCCTGCAACAGCAGCCAAGTCTTCATCCGTCATTTTTCCGGCATCTACCGTATCAATGAGCCCGGCAAGAGCCCCACCTGCCGCATTCTGCTGGGGATTATGCTCGGCATAGGCCGCATTGAGGATGCGAAGCCCGGCGCGTCCGTTGTAGCTGTAGTGTTTCACCTGTTCGCCAACCTTATTTAGCACATACACCGGATTAGTGTCAGCTTGCAGCACCAGAGAGCTTGCAGTGGCCGCGCGGGTGAGCGGAGTCTGCCAGACCAGCGTGTATATCATCTTGCCGTTGCTGCCCAACACTTTTTCCTCGCCATTTAAGGTGGTTGTTCCTGTGTAGGCTGAGCCGAGGGTCAGCACGGTGGTGCTGCCCGTGAGCTTCAGCAGCTCACTGTCGGCCACCGTCAGATTCAGCGTATCATCAAGGAGCATCGCAGCGGAGGCAGTGGAGCCGATATTGCCCAGCGTGATGCCTTGTGTGCTCAGCGCACCTGTGGCAATCAACGTGGCAGCAGCGTCTGCCGAGCCCAGCGTCAGCCCGCCCTTTACCGTCAGATGTCGGACTTGGCTGGTTTGACTCATCAGAGAAAGAGCCCCCGGAGTCACCACAGTCCCCACCGCATCTGCGGTCAGGCTGTTCATGCTCGCATCGCCATTCTTCCCCAGCTGCACGGCGGAATCAGTATTGCCCAGATGGTTCACGTCTAAGGACTCGGTCCCCGCAGCAATCGCCCCGGTATACACCGTGCCGCTCCAGCCGGAGCCCAGCTTGACGCCACCGGCCAGCGCGGAGCCGCTCTCCAAATCGTAGCCACCCGTGCCGGCCAGCGTCACGTCTGCTGCACTCGCATCCAGCTGCGCGGCACTCAGTTCCACGCCGGAACCGATTTCCACGGTGGAGGCAGCGGTGCTCTTCACATAGTCCTCGCGATTATCGCGTAGCCCAGTATTCAGCACCAGCGTGCCACCGTTCAGGCTGATACACGTGGCTTCTGTTCCCTTGCTGTTCGTGAAGTCAGCCTCATTTCCCGAGCCGTAGATGATGCTGTCACCCGCTGCCACATGGAAGACTGAGCCTACATCGCTGCCATAGGCATGCAGCGTGCCGTCAGCCTCAAACGAGAAGTTTGCATCGGCATCGCCTACCAACTGCCAATCAGCCCCATTGTCGGTGATGGTGCCGCCCTCGGCTATCGTGATATCCCAGCAGGCTGCTTCGAAACCGGAGTTTGTGCTGTTCGGCGTCGTGCTGCTGCCGATGAAATAGCCCACCCGGTCTACCACAGCATCTTCGGGCGCAAAGCTGTCCTTGTTGACCTTAATGGTGCCATCCAGTGTCAGCGTGCTGCCGGTACCAAGCGTTATCTTGCCGCCGATGGCGGATGCGCCGTCGATGCTCAGGCTTGCGCCGTCTGCCACAGAGCTTTCGCCTGCGGTGGTCAGGCCGTGGGAAATTGCGGTGGAACCACCGTTGATGACCAGCGAGCCCACGCTCAGACTACCCAGCGTGTTGTTGCCGCTGAGTGTCAGCTCCTTGCCTGTCAGGCTCACGGAGCCGGTGCTGTTCAAGTCAGCTGCCACGCTCTGGTTGCGGTCAGCCAAGGTGTGGCTATCGCTACCCAGCTCCACCTTAGAGCCGCTCACGCCCAGCGAATCCAGCTCCAGAGCGGAAGTATCGCCGGTGGTGTTCACCGTACCGCTCCAGTCAGCACCCACGCTCACGCCTTCGCCCAGCGTATTGGCACCGCTTTCCATGGTGTAGCCACCCGCGCCGGCCAGCGTCACGTCTGCTGCACTCGCATCCAGCTGCGCGGCACTCAGTTCC
>CALFTQ010000165.1 GCA_937916135.1 uncultured Verrucomicrobiales bacterium | reverse complement strand
TGATGTACAATGGCGAGCCGTAAGGCTCGCGGAGCTGACAATTCGTAACTCGTAACTCGTAATTCGTAATTTTGTCGGAACGACAAACATCAATTTATCGAGCAGCTTTGGACCTTCAGTGAAGCTTGATTTATCCAAATGGTATTGACTATCATATAAAAAACGATATGATATTTTCCGGAATGAAGAAGAAGCCCAGAAGCTTGCAGCCGTCGGCGGGGCGCATGCAGAAGCGTGCGCAGGAGGCGCGAGCCCTGCCGGTGGAGCAGCAGGCCGCGTTCTATTATTGCGGCGGGCGCAGCAAGGCTGAGTTCACTTCTGCCGTGGCTGCCGGGGAGTCGGCGGCTGTGGAACTGGCGCTGGATGTGGTGGCGGGGGAACTGTGGCTGTGCCCGCGGGATGGTGCCCGCTATGCCCGCAGCATTCGCGCGGCACTGCGGCGGGCCTGTGAGGCGGGGCTGCTGAGTGATACACAGAAGCGTATGCTGCTGGGTATCGAACTACGGAATCTGGAGAGGCTGGTGCTGCGGGGGCGTCACTCGGCACCCGGCGTGTTGCAGCAGCGGGCGGAGCGTCGCATCCCGGGGCAGATGCAGTTGATGCAGCGTTGTTTTGGTGAAGTGCCTGCCCTTGAGATGGATTCCGGCGATTGGCCGGAGGTGGCGGCACCCAGGGCCTTGCTGCAGAAAGGCGCGCAGCAGGGCTGGTTTTCGGCAGAGACTGCGGAAAGAATGGCTGCCACGGATGCTACTCTGCTGGGTATACTGGTGCATGCGCCGGACGATGTGCTCCCTGCGGCTCATTGGTTGAGCTCCCGCCCGAATCATCCGGAAGAAACGCTCTGCTGCTTCTTCGGCTGGAAGAGCTTTTCTCATGCCCGCTGGCAGGTGGCACCCTGGGGTGAGCTGGGGAAGGAATGCGGGCTTATCCTGGCTGCCGATGGCACTTTTTACTGTGCCGTGCCTGAGTGGGATGGCTATTTTGGTGCCTCCCGCTGAGCTCAGGGCACGTAGTGAGGTATGGAGGGAGCCTTCGGTGCGGGATAGATCACGTGCCCTTCCGGCGGCAGCTCCTTACCGGTCAGCGGATTGTATCCATGTGTCACAATGCGGGTGATGACACCCTGGGAATCGACGCTGAATATCAGGTGGGAGCGGTGGTCTGTTGTGAAGCGGAACGGGGTGTCGGTGGTGTTGGTGTAGGTGTGGGGTGTGGGATCAGTATCGGTTTTGTAGCTGTTCCACATGCGGCTGGTTCTGGTCAGTGTTTTTCCATCGGCCGATAATTTGTACACAAAGGTATAGAAGTGGCTTGTCCCTTTGATTCGTTTGGGCGGCATGCAGCATTCAAATACCATGAAACCGGTGCCGGCATCCCAGTATGGAGGGTTCGCCTTGCGGTCAAAGCGCGAAATGCTATCGCCGGTGCGGGGCGCCTGATAGCCCGCCGGAAGAGGCAGGGGAGAAACTTCCCGCTGGTATTTCCAATCGGCACAGGACGTTCCGGCCAGCAGCAGGGTGAGAGCGATAAGTGTGTGTTTCATATTTTATCTGCTTTCATGGCGTTGAGTTCTTCCTGCAGCGCCTGGCGGCAGGCAGGGGCTCGGGAGGGAATGGAATCACCGCGGTTGAGCATGTGCAGGGCAGAGGTCCCGGCGGGATTTGTGGCCTGAGGGTCGGCACCGGCGCGGATGAGAAGGCGTATATTCTGTTCCTGCAGGTTCATGCAGGCCAGCATGAGCGGGGTGAGCCCGTTTGCATCGCGGCTGTCAATGACTGCGCCGGAATGGATTAATTGCTGCACGGCTGCTGGATCATTGCGCTTCACCGCGGCATGCAGAGAGTCCGGGGGTGTGCAGCAACCCGCCAGAAAAACAAGCATTAACAAGGCTCGCTTCATGTGAAGCATTATAACATGTTTGAGAGCTGTGTCAATTGCTATACTGGAATATGGTTTACATCACACGTGCCCCGACAGAGTTCCCCCACAAATTCCAATTTATCGGGCTCTGCACTCAAACTTTGGGACACATGTGTTACATGGCATCATAGCCGTCTAAAAAGAGTTCTCAAGAAAGGCTCCCGCTTAGGCGCGCGAATTTCAATTCGCGTTCATACACGGGTAAAGTCATAGAATGAGCTTGACGCTGCGGTAGGAATAGGGGAGAATAGGTGCGCGCCGTCGGCTCTGTTTTCATAATGAAAGTACCTGTTATTATAGCTTCCATGATGCTGGTTCCTGCTCTGTATGCTGCCGAGTGGAGCATCGAACTGTGCTCCTCTCTGGATCTGCTGGCTGGGAGAACAGGTATAGCAGACGTGCGTCCGTCGAATGACCCGCACGACAACCCGCTGGTGATTGAGGAGAATTCCGGCATCTACCGAGGGCAGTGGAGCTGGCAGAGCGAAATGCCGGCGCTGCTGTACGGGATTCTGCACAGCGGCCAGGCAGATGCCGTTTCGCCCAGTGGTTTTACGGCGCTTCAGGCTGCCTGCGTTTATGCGGATGAGAATCTTTTTCATGCTTTGTTGGAGCGGGGAGCCGTGGTTGATCCCCGGCCTATAGACTGGCAGCAGCTGGGGTATGTTGGTGATACTCCTCTGGGGTTGCTGATTCGATTCATGAACGCCCGGACTGCAGCTGCCCGTGTGCGGATGGCACGCACCCTGCTGGAACGGGGAGCTGATCCTGATGCCAGCATGACCACCTGGAAGGGAAATCGAGTGGTTTCCATTACTCCTTTTTGCGAATTGGGCAAGGAAGCATACAATCATGAAATGCGCAAGCTGCTGCTGCAGTATGGTGAGCAGAATTTGAAAAAGCGCATGGCCGGTTGGTCGCTCAACCCTGATTATTACAATAAGGAGCTGCTGGATTTGCTTAAAAAGGCAGGTGTGATGAAATCCGGCGTCTCCTCCCGGATGGCGGCTGCCACAGAGCCCCGGCAGAATGTGGGCACGATTCCTCTGATTGACCTGGTGCGTAAGGGTGATGTGGAGGGGGTGCGTCTTGCGTTGGAGGCCGGGGCCAGCGTGGAGACTTCTGCCCGCGCCCGGCGCTATGGTCATGAGCCTTTGTTTAATATTCCGGCACGCCGCAAGGATGACCCTGAGGCTGCTGTGGAAATTGCCAGATTATTGTTCGAGGCCGGTGCTGATGTGAACGAATTGAATCGCCGTGGTCGCTCTCTTCGAATTCACTATGACCGTTATTATTCCAAGGCATCTCGAGCTCTCTGTACCTATTTCAAGGAATGTGGTTCTTTGATTCATCCTGATTCCCCGGATAAACGCGAGGAAGTGGAGCAGAGCAGGAAGGCGGCGCAGGAGCGCGCGGCTGCTTTTGCTGCGCGGCGCGCTGCTGCGGAGGAAGTGCCTGAGCAGGCAGATGCCCCTGCCGAGCCCCAGCCCGCGGTGGCAGAGCAGCCCGCCCCGGCAGAGCCCCAGCCCGCGGTGGCAGAGCAGCCCGCCCCGGCAGAGCCCCAGCCCGCAGTGGCAGAGCAGCCCGCCCCGGCAGAGCAGCCCGCCCCGGCAGAGCCCCAGCCCGCGGTGGCAGAGCAGCCCGCCCCGGCAGAGCCCCAGCCCGCAGTGGCAGAGCAGCCTGCCCCTGCCGAGCCTGCCCAGCAGATGGTACCGCTGGAAAGTGAGCAGACCAGGAAACTGATGCTTGAGGTGCAGAATCAGCTGGCTGAGCTTCAGGCTCAGTTTGAGGCTGAGCAAAAAGCAAAAGCTGAGGCAGAACGCGTTGCTGAAGAATCAGAACAAAAGGAACAGCCCGCGGAGTAATTAGCTCATTTTTTCTTCTTAACCGAAAAGCCTGTTTCCTCATTGGAAACAGGCTTGATGCTGAAAGCGGTTCGCAGAGCGGGGTCAACGCTTGCCGTAGCGGCGTTCGCGCCTGGCGTATTCGGCCAGAGCTTCTTCGAACTCCTTGCGTCCGAAATCGGGCCAGAGCACATCTGTCACGAAAATCTCTGCATAGCTGATTTGCCAGAGCAGGTAGTTGGAAATGCGCATTTCTCCGCTGGTGCGAATGAGTAGATCCGGATCCGGCATGCCGGCTGTGTAGAGGTTATCTGCAATGGTCTCCGGGGTAATGTTTTCCGGCTGCAGAGTGCCGGCTTTTACCTGTTCGGCCAGGTGGCGCACCGCAGCTGTAATTTCCTGGCGTGAACCGTAGGAGAGCGCCAGCACGAGGTTTACTCCGGTGTTGTCCCTGGTGGCCTCAATGCTGGCCTGCAGCTGGCGGCGGCAATTTTCGGGGAGCATGTGCAGCTCGCCGATGGCGTGCAGCCGCACGTTCTTCTCCATCATTTCCGGGGTGCGCTCCTTCAGATATTTATCCAGAAGGTGCATGAGGGCATTGACCTCCAGCGCGGAGCGCCCCCAGTTCTCGGTGGAGAAAGCGTAGAGTGTGAGCCATTTCACCCCGTGTTCGCGGCAGAGGTCGAGCGCACGCTGCACGGAGCGTCCTCCTTCCTCGTGTCCCTTGGCGCGGAGAATCCCTTTCTGTTTGGCCCAGCGGCCATTGCCATCCATGATGATGGCGATATGCTGAGGAACCTGACTCATGCGCAATTACAGCTCGTACTCACCGTATTCGGCCAGGATGGCTTCCACTCGCTCCACGTCCTCGGGGGAGTCCACGCCGCTGGTGGTCTTGCGCCCACGGTAGTTCACCTCCACCATCTTGACGCGCAGACCATTGTAGAGGAAGCGCATCTGCTCCAGTCCCTCCACGCAGCCTTTTTCGTAGTCGCCTTCGGGCAGCTCAAAGTAGTTCTTGAGAGCTGTGTAGGTGTAGGCATAAAGGCCCACATGGCGGCGAACCGGGCTCTTTTCCATGGTTTCGCGAGCTTTTTCGGGCTTGCGGATGGCGGGGATAGTGCTCTTGGAGAAGGCGAGGGCATAGCCGTTCTTATCCACCAGCACCGTGGTGCCGCTGTACGGGGTGCTCTTCTTGGATTCCACAAGGCGATCATACTCCGCCCAATCCAGGTGGATGCAGGGGGTGAACACATCAGCCGGGCAGGCTTTCCATTCATCAATGAGCTGTTGAATCACCCAGGGCGGGCACAGCGGATTATCGCCCTGCAGGTTTACGATGAAATCCGGGGCGGCAGCCTGCTGGCTCACGGCATCCCAGCAGCGCTCCGTGCCGCTGCGGCAGGTTTCGGCTGTCATCACCACTGGTACACTTACCCCTTGGCAGTAGTCAACGATACGCTGGTCATCTGTGGCTACCACGTAGCTGCAGTTTTCGTTCTTGCGGCAGATGGAGGCGGCAATATCGGCCACTCGCTTAATCATTTCCACTCCGGCAATCTTCACAAGGGGCTTGCCGGGCAGACGGGTGGACGCATAACGGGCGGGAATTACGATGAGAATGGACTGGGACATAGAAAAAACAGGTGGTTTCCTGTGCGTCTATCCTATCGCATATGCTGCAATTTGTCACGAAGAAAAGCACATTTTCGGCATTCTGATAGCTCTTTGCTTGACATTCAGGTTAAGAAAAGCCAAAATGCGGTCATGTATAAGATGCTTGTTCCAATTCTCCTGACCGGCACTGCATTGTATGCTGCCGAATCAGACCCCATGGCAGCGGTGTGTGACCAGCTTATGGCTGCGTTGGAGCAGGAGACGGCTTCTCTGCAAAAGATGGAAAGTGCTGACGATGTGGCCGGTGCGCTGGATGAGCTGCGCGAAAGCCTGCAGAAGCTGCAAGAACTGATGGCCGTGGATGCGGCTGCTCTCTGGGTCTACATCGATAATACAGCCGGCGCGAAGCAGCCTCTTGTGGATGAGCTGGAGCGCCTGGCCTTGCAGTTTGCCCGTTTGCAGAAAGCGGAGTTCTTTGAAAATGAGGAGCTGAGGTCACTGCTCGCCCCGCAGTTGCTGGAACAGCCGAAAACACATCGTTCTAAGCGCGCGAAGCTGCACGAGATAGACCATGATGAGTGAGTCCTGAGCTCTTTTCCCGCAGGAGCTGTTGCACGTGCTCCAGCTCGGTATCCATGTATTCAGCCAGGTCATCGCGGTGTTGTTTCATGTTGGCGAACACCATGTCGCGGTACTCAATGGCAGCAGCTTTTGATTCTTCTTCTGAGCCGTATTGAAGGTCGGAAAAGTAGCGCGTGATGATGCGCCCGCAGCGCTGGATGCTTACACGCCAGCCTTGGAAATCCGTATTTTCGTAGGTGTATCTGGTTAAGTTTTTGCTTTTCATGAGGGTATGTAGCGTGTGGACGCTGCATACCCTCATTCAGCTTCAATAACTTATACCTAATGTTTAGAGCTTTGTGAGCAGATTCAGGACAATGACATATTTTTGCAGGTCAAAGAAATCCGCGCACCGGAATTTCCCGGTGCGCGGCATAGATGGGTTATCCTGTTTGGAAATCAGTCTTTGGTGATATTGAACCGACCGTGGGTGTTGCGGTTGTCCTCCTCGTTGCCGAAGGTGATGAACACACGGGGCTGCTTCACCTCTGCTGCTGCGGTCATGGTGTAGAAGTGGTCCTGTCCGTTGTCGGCAATTTCGGTGGTGCGCACGTCCTCGGAGAGGAGGGCCTCGCCATCATACAGGGCCACACGGGTGATGATGGCCTTGTTGCCACCGGTAGGCTTGAAATGCAGCTTGTAGGTGCCGGCAGGGCCGATGGGCAGGCGGCCCTGCAGCTCGGTGGGCATGTTGGCAATGGGCAGGGTATCTGCGGACCAGCCGCGCACATACTGTAAGCCCTGTGTCCAGTCGCGCAGCACCACATCGGCTCCACGGCCCAGCACGGAATCCGGGGCAAGGCTCTTCATGAGCTCAGCATATTTGCGGATGAGCTCGGAACCACCGGCTCCTGCGCGGCGGCGGATGGTGCCGATGGTGAAGGCACAGGCGTTCTGCTTCTGCTGCACGGTGTGCAGCGGGTTGGCGATGGCCTTGTCCATGACGGTGAGGAAATCGGCCAGGGGCATATCATGGGCCTGGTCACCTACCGGGTTGTTGTGGAAGTTCAGCGCGGCAAGGCAACCGGCTTTGTCCTCCGGGTCTGCCAGCTTGATGAGCTCCTGCACGCGGTCGGGGCGTTCCAGATTATTGACGCGGCATGCCTGCAGCAGGAGTCGGGCGCGTTCTTCTCCCTGGGCCTTGTCCGCCTGCGCCATCAGGTTGAGCTGCTTCACCAGCCCGGCTTTGCGGCGGGCGATGGTGAGTGCGATGCTCCCGGGCTCCGGTTGCACCATGGAGGGGCCGCAGATGATGGAGTACTGGCGGCCGGTCCTGTCGTACATGACCACAGCGGGGAAGGAATGCCTGCTGTGAACGTGCGGCAGCTGGAGCTTGCCCATCACCTTGTTGAATGCTTCCTTTTCGGAGTCGTCCATGCTTTCGGGCAGGGGAACAAGCATCATGGCCGATTTACCCGCTGCCTTGATGACCGCCGGGTGGTTGTACAGGGCCGTGATGAGTTCACGGGAGCGCTTGTCCCAGCCCTGGCCGTAGATGAAGAGAATGTAGCCCTCATCGTTCAGCACAGCCTGGGCCTGCTCGTAGGTGGCCACCTTGGTGGCAGCCTGCGCGGGCTGCAGGGTTGCAGCCGCGGCCAGGCACATCAGTAAGGAAAATGCAAGTTTCATGGTGTTGCAGAAAGTGAGTAGTTAATCAGGCGGCAGGGTTGCCGAATACGTAGAACCCATCCAGCGAGAATACCTCCTGGGCATCCGGGCGGATAACGCGCACATACAGAGCCTTGGGCAGCTCGGAGGTCAGGTCGATGCGGATGATTCGCTGTCTGCATTCACCCGTGATCTGGCCTGCGTTGTGCCAGTCATCGTCCTTGCCGGTTTCCGAGATCTGAACCTGTAGCCCATTGAGCAGCCACCAGTTTCCGCTGTTGGAGTGGGCCGCAAGAACCACGCCGCTGATGGTGGAGTGCTTCGGCAGTTTCACCGCAACCCAGGGAGATTTGTCTCGGCTGGTGTGAATCTGGCCACCCAGCTTGGTGAGCACGTTTGCATGCGTGGCGGGCCAGTCCCACCCGCTGGTGGAGGAGGCAAAGATGACGCCACCTTCAGAAACCAGTTTGCCGGGGAATGCCTCGAAATCACCGATGGGGCGGTTCATGTGGGCGGATTCGGCGGGCACCATCTTGCTCGCAGCCTGGAAAGCGCCTGCATCGCGCAGGGCTTCCGTGGTGAGCACCGCATTGGCCAGGGCCTTGGTGCGGGCCTCGGGGCTCATGCCTTCGCCGGCGGTGATAGCCTCGGTCATGATGGAGAGGATGCGGGTCTTGCCCTCATCATCCAGCTTTTTGAGGAGGTTGTTGCCGCATTCCAGAGCATAGGAGGTGTATTGCTCGTTGGCGACGGTGTTATTAATCATCGCACGGAAGACCTGGCAGGTGTTTTCCGGGGCGGTCTCCTTGCGGATCCCGTTCAGCACGTCAATCTGTTTTTCGGCAAGCTCCTGAATATTCCAGCGTTCCGGCCCCTTGGCTCTGACCTTCTGCCAGAAGCAGGAGAATGCGCTCTCCAGCGTTTCGGCAGAAGTGCCGCACTTGGCCATGTTGTCGTACACGAAATTGCGCACCAGCGTAGAAGCGCATTCCGGATAGCCCGGCACCAGGTGGTCGCAGATGCTGGCGTTGAGCGCCAGCCACGCCTGCTGGTCCTGCGGCATGTGCGCCCCGATGAGCTCAGCGTGCTCGCGGTAGGCGGGGTAATTGAGCGGCTGGGCTGCTTCTGCCTGCAGATACAGGGCGTGTGCCTGCCGGGTGTCGTCCCTCAGCTCGGCCATCTTGGCGAGGGCTCGATAAGCATTGGAAAGGCGGGTGGCTGCCTTCTGCCCGCCGGAATAAAGGTCGGTGGTCAGGTGCAGGGAGGAGTAATTGTAGTTATCCATCCACGGGCGCCAGTGCAGCCCGCGTTGCCAGTCCACTGAGTACGCCGGGGTCCACTTGCCGTCCACCAGCACCACGTAGGCACAGTGGCCGGGCTCGCCCATGGTGAGACCGGGCACGCCATTGGCGCAGGCCGCAGCGGCACCGAAGTGCGACAGACCACCGCACACGCCGCCCACTTCCTGGGTGAACTTGTGGTGCTGGCCGATGTAAAGCCCTTCGAAGGCATCGGCATAGGCCGGGCCGTGGATGCTGTCGCCATACACATTGTGAAGCACATAGCCGCAGCGCCAGCAGCAGCCGGTGTATCGCTCATCGGGCAGGTTCACATTGTAAAGGGCCCATTCGAAGCTCTCCGGGGTGCCGGAGGAGTGGTCTCCCTTCCACCCGCACACCACGCGGCGCTGCCAGAACGGCAGGGTATCAAACACACTGTGCAGGCGGTCCTGGCGCCAGTTGCGCACAAAGTATTCTGCGCGTTTGCATGCGGCATCCACCGTCCATTCAAAACGGGCAAACTCCAGAGCTGTGGCCGTGGCGATATCGCGAGGCATACGTTCATTCGGCAGCATCCGGGTGTAGCGCTCCATCATGTTGGCCAGCATATTAAGCATGCGCCCCGGCATGATGCATTCGCCGCTGTACACCACATCTCCAATCCAGCCCAGGTCATTGGCCATGAGGGTGATGAGTCGTGAGGCCCGCGGCCGTTTCACCACATCTCCCAGGCGAACAGGTTGCTTGAACTCGGCTTCAAGCGCGGCTATTTCACCGCGCAGTTTCTCTATTTTGTACTGGGTCGAGGCCTGGGCCGACTCGCCCAGTTCAGGAAGCTCTTTTTCGAGTGTTTCCAGATTCTTCTTGCGTGATTTAATTCGGTTCCCGATGTTCGCCGTGTATATTTCATACGCTTTTTCGGAAAGAACCTCGGCGTTAGCCAGGTGCCAGTTTGCCAGCAGCAGGCGATTGGCTTCACTCTGGAGAAAGGCTTTCACGGAGGCTTCATCTGTGCCTTTCAACCGGGCCTGGATTTTCTTGCCCAGCGTGTCTCGCAGGGCGGCAGGGGTCTGCCAATCCTTACTGGTGGTCAGGGAATAAACCGGGGATGAGGGGGTGGCTGCGGTCTGTTTCGGCAGCACCGGAGCAGGCGCAATTGGCGCGGGCTGCTGGGCTGCTGCACCCAGTGCGCCGCTCAGCAGGATTGCTGTTACGATATGGGAGTTTTTCATGGTGTTGAAATGGAAAATTCGCACTGCGTGCATCTTATCGCCGCGCGTGTCATACGTCAAGCAGATATTTCGGAAATCTTAATTACTTTTCCGGAGCAGGCAGCAGGTGGATGTGGGTAATTTCAGCCGGGGTGAAGAGACGGAAGGGGAATCCGGACCAGAGTGAGGTTCCGTTGGAAATGTAGATGCGGAGATTGTTGCGGAGGTATAGCCCTTGAACCAGCCCGTCATTAAAAAGAGCGATGATTTTGCGCAGTCCGGGAGCCTGGCCACCATGGGTGTGGCCGGAGAGCTGGAGCTGCACATCGTGGGCTGCGGCCAGGGCTGCTATTCGAGGTTGGTGGGCCAGCAGCACCGTGGGGGGGCCATTTTGCGGCCTGTTGCGCAGTGCCTGGGCCAGGTCAGGCGGGGGGCAGTTATCGCGCATGGCTGCGGGGTCAGTTACCCCAGCCAGTACGATGCAACCGGGGCCGGGCAGCACGTGTTCGTTGTTCAGGAATCGTATGCCGAGCTTGGTGAGGTAGCGTTGCCAGGCATCGTGTCCTGAGAAGTAATCATGGTTGCCGTCCACCGCGTAGACACCCCAGCGAGCCTCCAGTTCACGGAGTGGGGCCAGGGCTGGCGCAAGGTCATATAAGTGGCCATCCTCAAAATCTCCGGTGATGACTACGATATCTGCCTGCAAGGCGTTTGTCCGGTTCACCACTTCGCGGAAAAATTCGGCCTGTTTGTAGCGGTCGGCGTGCAGGTCGGTGAGCATGGCAAGGTGCACCGGCCGACTCAGTCGGGGAACGGTGATGCTGACTTCTCTCACCTCCGGCAGGGCAAAGGCCTGGTGCATGCCCCATGCCGCAAGGGTCAGTGCCGCAGGGGCGCAGAGGGTGAGCAGCAGGCGGCGGAGCTTACGGCAGCATTGCCAACGGCGTTGCAAAAGCAGCAGAGGCAGCATGAACACCTCCATCACCACCAGCAGCCCCAGCAGTACAATGAGCGAGATAAACAGCCAGGTGCACAGCAGCTCCACCCACATAGGGCAATCCGGGCGGAAGAAATGACCGCCATACACCGCGTGCAGAAGCGGGTATCGAAACGAGCCCATGCACAGTGGTATGCTGAGCAATGCTTTCCAGAACCAGTGCATGCGCAGAGGCCAGATGATTCGCCACATTGTGTAGACGAAGAGAACCAGGCCAATTAACAGGGTGCTGATGATGAACATGGCTTATCTGGAGAGGGTGGGAGGTTTATGTAGAAAGCAGTGCGTCTGCCCGGTTCGCTTTCGACCCGGATGCTGCCGCCGTGGGCCTCTACGGCGTGCTTCACGATGGCCAGCCCCAGCCCGGTGCCTTTGATTCGGCCGCTTTTGTCAGCCCGGTAGAAACGGTTGAAAATGAAGGGCAGAGCTTCTTGAGAAATTCCTACTCCGTTATCTTCCACGCAGATGCAGCACCCCCCACCTTCTACGTTGAGCTTTGCGCTCAGCCGCACCCGGAGCCCGGGGGCAGTATTGTTCTTAAGTGCGTTCTCCATCAGGTTGAACAACACCTGCGACCAGTAGAAACTGTCTCCGTGCAGGGTGAATGGCTGCGGTTCCATGTCTATCGTTACGATTGCTTTTTGTTCTGCAATCATGTGCTCCAGACGCAGCCGCACATCTTCTGCGAGTTGCAACAGGTCGAAATCCTCGTGCTTCAGGTAGCTGGAATCGGGAGTTTCAACGCGGGAGAGCATGAGCATATCCGCTACCAGTCGGGTCATGCGGTCTGCATGCCGCTTCATGATGCTCAGGGAACGCTGACGCAGCGCGGCATCATCTGCAGCTTCCGGGTCATCCAGCAGAGTTTCGAGATACCCCAGGATGAGGGTGAGCGGGGTGCGGAGTTCGTGTGAGGCATTGGCAACGAAATCACGGCGGATAATTTGGGTGCGGTGTTCCTCTGTGATGTCCAGGAAGACGATGCCGATGTGGCGCTCACGGGTGGCCAGGGGTGTGGCTTTGGCCCGGTAGAACCGCTCTCCTTCTGTATGCTGAATCCGCACAGTGGAACGCACCATTTCGCGGGCGCCCGTGGCTTCTTTGAGCAACTGGCGCAGCGGGCCGTCCGGCAGCAGGCGCAGCAGGTTGGTGTTGGCCAGGGTCTCCATGCCGAAGAACTCGCAGGCCTTTTTATTGGCCATCACCACGCGGCCGGAGGGGCGCATCAGGACAAAGGGGACGCCCAGTGCTTCCAGAAAGAGCGATTGGTCGTGCCGCACATGTTCCTCCAGCTCGGCCTGCAGGCTGCGCAGGTGCTGCACCTCATTATGTTCCTCGCTGGCGCGGCGGCGGATGGTGGTCATCCGGCTGTGCAGAAAGATGAAGGGCAGGGTAAATGCCATTATCATGAGCCCCAGCACTATATCCCAGCTTACCATACACCCGCATTTTAGCAGATGCACCGTGGGCTGCCAAGTATTATGTGAATTCAGGACACAAGTGGATCAATGTTTGTTAAAATGGAATTTGTGGGGGAACTCTGTCGGAGCACGGGACTTCAGTCCCGATTGGAAGCACCGTTATTTCGGGACTGAAGTCCCGTGCCCCGACAACGACAAATTCCAATTTATCGAGCAGAGGGTGCTTCCAAAATGTGGCAGATGTTTCCATTGCTTGCAAAATCTTTGGGGTATGTGTGAATTCTGGCCTCCGCATGCCAAAAAATAGCTGGAAAACCGGCAATTCCTGTGATATGGTAGGGATATGCAGATACTGGTGGTCGAAGATGATGTGGATATAGCCGAGCTGGTGGCGTTCAATCTTGAACGCCAGGGGTGGGAAGCAACGCTGGTGCATCATGGCAGCGAGGGGTGGGAGCAGGTTCAGCGCATTCACCCGGATCTGGTGATTCTGGATGTGATGCTGCCGGGGATGGACGGTTTGCAGATATTCCGGGCGATGAAGGAGAATGAGATGACTCGCAGGATTCCCGTGATTTTTCTGACGGCACGGGGCGCCTTGGATGACCGCCTGGAGGGGCTGACCCTTGGTGCTGATGATTATGTGACTAAGCCGTTCAGCCCGAAAGAGCTTGTTCTGCGCGTGCGCAATGTGCTGGCTCGTGCGAATGCCGGAGCGTCGCAGCTGGTGGTGCGCTGCGGCGCATTGGTGCTGGACAAGAATACACTGGCCGCCACGATGGGAGGCTCCCCGCTTGACCTGACCACCGCGGAGTTCAAGTTACTGGCCTACCTGATGGAGCGCCCCGGCAAGGTGCAGGACCGCTACGAGCTGCAGAAGGTGCTTTTCGGCTATGCGGATACAACCCAGAGCCGCGCACTGGATACGCATGTGAAACGCCTGCGCCAGAAGTTGGGCGAGCAAGCTGCCTGCATTGTGACGGAACGCGGCTCCGGCTATTATTTCACCCCCGAACCCCAGAACACAGACCGATGATTAAGCGATTATTGACCACCAGCCTGTTGTTGGCGCTCTGCGCCACCTCCGCCGATTACGCCAACCTGAAAGACAGCTTCTGCGATGAGCAGAACCGCGTCATATACGACGGAGCAGGGCGCTTTGCGGTGAAATCTCCCGCCGTGAGTGAGCTGGAACTCACGCTGGACCTTGCCGCATTGGAAAGTTACCTGGGCTCCAATGATTACAAGCAGGGGCCCCTGGCGACTTGGGAAATGAGCATGCCCAATGGCCGTAAGCTGGTATACGGCATGGCAGATACCGCGAAGCACATCACCTGCTACTGGGATGGTCAGCCCTGGGAGAAAGACGGTACCTTGAGTTACGAGCAGCTCAAATCCTATGCGGTGGGTGGCAAGGTCAAGCTGTTGCTCTCCATCAATCCCGCGCAGGGAATCAGCGTGAGCTGTGGCGGTGAGACGCTGCTCACGGCTCCGAACCTGAAGACGCAGCTTCCTTTTGATACAACGCATGCGTATTCCGTGAACACGAATTACGTGGCAGCGGTCGGCATCAAGGCCGCATCCTCGCTGGATACTGCCGGTTACAAGGCGCCGGAGGATTACACAAAGCCATTCACCAGAACCAGGGAAAACTCGCTGGGCCGCATCATGTTCTGCGGTGATTCCATCACCCACGGTGTGAATGACCAGACCTGGCGCTGGCAGTTGTTCAAGACGCTGGTGGATAATGGTATTGAAGCGCAGATCGTGGGCCCCCGCAGCGGCTACACGCCGGGCTATACCAGGCTGAGCACGAGTGATGCGGGTGATTCTTATGCCGGTGTGACCTTTCCGAATGTGCATCAGGCGCAGTCTTCAGGGCGCACGCACAATATCATTTCCGGCTCCAACTCCGGCATGACCGGGGTGAACTACGGCGGGCATTCCACCAAATCTGCCGCCGCTGCGTTCAATTGCGATACCTGGTGCTGCCTGATGGGGACGAACGACCTGTTATCGGATGGCGGATATGCCCCGGAACAGTTTGTCCGCAAGATGCAGAATATGCTGGGTGGCAAGGTGAGCCACAACGGCGGCCGCTACAGCTGGCGCGCCGGTAAGGACTGGGGTAATATGGGGCGCATCGCGGCCGATGTGCTGAAGGAGGATTCTGATGTGCTTTATGTGATGGCCGTCCCCTGCTGGGGAAGTCACCACAACAATAACCAGCCGGAGCGCCACCTCGCGGTGCAGCAATACAATAACTTGCTGCGGGAATGGGTGCGGAAATATGGTGAAGCTCATGGCCGGAAACTGGTGTATGTGGAGGTGAACCGCGGCATGGTCGATTCTGACCACGCAGTGCCTTTCAGCTGGCCGGATTCCATGTCGAACCGCCCGGGGCGGGATGGCCTGCACCCGAATGAGCAGGGTTCCCTCATCATTGCCGGCAACCTGGCCCGCGTCATGGGCCTGCCGGGTCGCACCGCCGGGCTTCCCAGGGCTGCTTCTGCCGGGTGGCCGAATCTGGTGAAGCGGGCCCGTGCGGTCAGAACCCCGCACTGCATCACGCACGAGCCTCTCTTTGACCGGGAGAAGGGATACAGCGTGGAACTGCGCTTTGCCATCAAGGGCGTGCGCAAGCGCAGCAGTCAGGAAAGCGACGTGGTGGAACTCACCGTGAGCGATTCCCTGGGCAGCGGCACCGTGCGCCTGACCCCCACCAGCATATGCTGGGGAGAGCGCAAATTGTACTGTGCTCCGTCAATGGCGGAGGTGCCGCCGCTGCGTCTGGCCTGGCACCCCGGGGACGCCGCGCAGAACAAACCGCAGGGCTATTACCTCTGGCTGGGAGACATGCTGATTGGCCAGGGTCTGCCTGCCGCTGAGCCTGCCGGGCAGGGAATCCGCCTTGAAGCTGCCGGTAAGCTGCGCTTGTTTGCGCCCATCAGCCTGCGCCACACCACCGGCAGCTACGCCCCGCCGGCGAAATAATGCCCCCCGGCGCATATAATTTTCTTGTGCTGAACTTTGCCTGGTGCTAGACTTCGTTGTATGAAAGCGCTTCTCATCAATGGTAGTCCGAATGCAAATGGTAACACATTCCAGGCTCTGGGCATGGTGGCTGCGGCCATGAACGCCGCGGGGGTGGAAACGGAGATTGTGCAGATTGGTGCCGCGGCGGTGCAGGGCTGCATCGGCTGTCGCCAGTGCCTCAAAACAGGCCGCTGCGGCATGAAGGATAAGCTTTATAACTATATCTACGACCAGCTGGATTCCATCGATGGCATTGTGATTGGCAGCCCCACCTATTTTGCGGGGCCGAACGGTTCCCTCTGCGCCCTGCTGGACCGCCTTTATTACTCTGCCGGCGCCAAATTGGCCTATAAGCCCGGCGCCACGGTGGCCGTGGCCCGCCGCGGCGGCGCCAGCACCACGCTTGACCGCCTGAACAAGTACATCACCTACAACAAGCAGCCGCTGGTCAGCTCCTTCTACTGGAACATGATTTACGGCATGCGCCCCGGCGAAGTGCAGCTTGATGCCGAGGGCTCCCAGACCCTCCGCCACCTGGGGCAGAACATGGCCTGGATGATGAAGTGCATTGCCGCCGGCCCCGCCCACCCCGAGCTGGGCGAAGAACGCGCCTGGACCCACTTCATCCGCTGAGACAGCCGTATGTCTCATGTCTCTTCAGTTCACTGCGTGATGGGGATCCTGCTGGCGTTCCCGGCGGTGGCTGGGTATATAATGGCGGTGTTTGTGATGGCGCCGCTGCTTATCTCCGTGACTAATTCCCCTGTCTTCGAAATCACGCCGGATAAGTATCGTGGTGCTACCGATTCCTGCCTGGTGGAACTGGAGGTGAACAAGCTGCACGCTGAAGGAAGGATTGAGCTGCCGGGTATCGGGCCGGTGGAGGAACAGGCCCTTTTTGTGAGCCATGAGGGGAAATATTATGCTGCTCCGCATCTGTATGCCGGGCTCTGGGAATTGAAACTGAACGAAGCGCAGACAGCGCAGCTTGCCGGAATCTTTGGCTCCTTCGAGGGGCAGGGCGCACCCTTCAGGTACACACCTTCTCCCGGGGGACCCTATGACGGTATTCCGGTCAGGATGTTGGGGCGGCAGAATGGGCGGCTCATAGAAGTCGCGGATATAGCAGACAGCAGCGGTTATTTCAATAGCCACCTGGTCACGAGCTTCCTGGATGACGCGTTCATGCTCGGGCTGTGCGGCGTGGTGGCCTGCGCCCTGGCTGGGGGATGGTGCTTGTTCAGTCCTGCTTCGCGGCGGGTATTTCTGCTTCGCCTGCTGATGGTCTTTTGCCTGATTATTGTACCCGCCGGGGTGCTGGTGAGCATGGGTATCGTGGTGCATGCAGACGAGGCGCCGTCCTGGGTCGGGCCTCTGGCCGTTGCGGGGGCTGTCCTGGGCATTGCATATTCCATATTCCGTTTGAGCATGAGTGCTGAGACCCGTCCATCTGCATGAAGAACCGCTTTGTCCATCCGTATTGCTTATTCCTGTTCAGCGTGCTGCTGTGGGCATGCAGCCTGTCATCCTGCTGCTTTGTGCGCTGCAATCTCAACACGCAGGTGGGGAATCTGCCCCATTGGGACGACGAAGCCTGGAAGGTGGTGGAGTTTGAGTATTGCGATGATTTCCTGACGGAGTATACCTCAGCAACGGGGCAGAAACATTACGTGGTGCGGGGAAAGTATACCATGGAACGCACTCCCGGGCGGGCTCTCCATGTGCACGATATCGATTTGTACCACGGCTGGAGCTGGCAGACAGAGCATGAGCCCCGCCGCACGGAACCGGTTGAGGCAGAGGTGCGGGTTCCCTGTGAGTCGCTGGGTGCATATGGAATCCGGGCCAGCGGGCGGACCACTGCCCCGCGGTACTTTGGAACCTGCTGCTGGCGCTGGTATCTGCGCCACCGCCCCATGGAAGAATGCACCATGGTGGCGCAGCGGCGAATCCCGCTCCGGCGCAAACCCGGCCTGAAGGAAAATCCGGCGGTCATGAACGATAGTCTGTGGAACGCCCTGCTTTATGAAGAAGGGGCAGCAGAAACAGTGAACAAATATGTGGCGAGGCCTTTGGTGAACCTGCTTATCGACTGGCCCGCGACGCTGGTGGGCTCTGCTGCGGCTTCTGCCCTCTATACCCCCTTTATGTTTTTCTGAAGCAAGTACTGCCACCTTACCCGGAAAGCAGGCCCCATCTGCTTGCTGGTGTTCTGCATGCTCACCTTTCTCCGGGGTCTGTTCTCAGGCTTTGGGTCACGTGTGCGAAATATTGGCGGGCCATGCGTTGTACAGATTCGTCCAGCTCTGCAGTGCGGGTGTTGAAGTCAGTCTCAGACCACCAGGCGAGGGCGTCTGATTCATCCGAAACGATAAATGATTCGTGGGGAGCTCGCAGCAGGTAGCGTACATCGTAATGGTAGTGCGCTGGTTCTCCTGTGGCGGGACGGGCCGGAATCAGGTGGATATCAATATCGAAAATATCCGCTGATACAGGCTGAATACCGCTGATTCCGCTTTCCTCCTCAGCTTCGCGCAGGGCCACGCGCAGGGTGTCCGGATCTCCATCCGCATGTCCGCCGGTCTGCATCCAGCGCTGTAGCTTGCGGTGCAGGGTGAGCAGAACCTTGTCGCCTGATGGGTTGATAAGCCAGGCTGAGCCGGTCATATGTCCTGCTGCGTGGGTTCGCTTGAAACAATCCGGCGTGCTGGCGATAAATCGGAGCATTTTGTCGGCTGTTTCCTGCTGCCCGGGGTGCTTTTCGGCAAATATCTGCAGGGCTTTGCACAAACAAGCCCGCGAATCGTTTGGTATTGTGACCATGCGACCCTCATTTTACCCGCTTTTGAGCCAAAATCAAGTCATACGCGCTAAAAAAAGATTGTAAGGAAAAGTTTATTATTGGCAACGGATCAGAAAATGTGATAGTATAAGTGCGGCGGGGTAGGGAGTGGTACATGATGTGCCGGGTCGCCGCGTGATAAATTATGAAAAAAGTAATTCAGAGCGTGGCGAAGCGCAGCGTGCAGCTGGGGCTCATTCTTGTGTGCATGACCTGTCTCACTTCATGCAGTGCGGTTACCGGGTTAGTCGGTTTTATTATTGCTCTCCCGTTTCGCCTGTTGAATGCTATCATTCCATAAAGTTTTCTTTTTACTATGTTCAGCACTCGTCAGTTAATACTTTGCCTGGTGGCTGTGGTAGCCTGTCTTTTGACTGCCTGCCAGAGCGACCGTGGGATGAAGTACCACAACTTCCCGGATGCGGTTACCAACATTAATCAGGTGGACCCCGCATACCGTAAGTATTTTGCCGACCAGCAGGGTCGCAACTACAGCGCCGATGACCAGCGCAAGGCACTGGCCGCCGCTATTCGTACCTCGCGCACTCCGGTCCCTGCCTATGTGCCGCGTTCCGCCATGGCTTCCAGCAAGAAGACCATGCGCCGCCGTTCCTCTGTGCGCAGCAGTCGTTATGCTTCTCTGAAGCGTGGTAAGTCTGTGAAACGCCGTCGCGCAGTGGCCAAGAAGCGCACCTCCGTGCGCAGCAGACGCGCCGTGGCCAAGAAGCGCACATCCGTGCGCAGCAGGCGTTCTGTGGCCAAGCGTAAGACTACTGCACGCCGCCGAGGTTAAGTGCTCTGCAGAAGATTTTTTTTCACGTGCCTGGCTCTGTGGTGGAGTCCGGCACGTTTTTTTTGGGGGGAAAAGAGCCACATGTATCCCAAAGATTGAGTACAGAGCTCGATAAATTGGAATTTGTCGTTGTCGGGGCACGGGACTTCAGTCCCGAAATAACGGTGCTTCCAATCGGGACTGAAGTCCCGTGCTCCGACAGAGTTCCCCCACAAATTCCAATTTATCGAGCTCCGTACTTGGACTTTGGTACACGTGTGGGATGGGCTTGTGCTTCCGAGGCGTTGGAAAGTGGGGGCTACCCACAAAAGTAGCGGCAGGATGGGGATCCTGCCGCATATTGGTGAATGTTATGGTAAAACCATATTACATCAGGTCGATGGGGAGCGCAGTGCCGGTTTCACCCAAGGTAAAGGAGATGCCCATGCCTTGTTCTTTCTTGCCGCCGTTGTCTCGCAGGAATACGGTGGCACCGATATACCATGCGCCAGCGTGGCGGAAGAGTGAGTACTGCTGGATGGGGAATCGTCCTTCGTTTTCTTCGTAGTACAGTTTTACAGAGAAGGTGTATTTTTCGCTGAGTCGGATATTGGTGCGAAGGTGGAGCTGCCCGGAATCTTCCTGAATGGGGTGATCCTTGATTGCCCGGTAGGATAAGTAGGTTTCAAGCCATTCGGCAGGGATGATGCGGGTGGTAATGCTGTACTGCCAGAAGCCCTCTCCGTTGTTGATGGTGGGGGTCTGGGTTGTCAGGTAAATACTGAAACGTTTGGAAGGGGAGAAGTTGATGATGTTGTACAGACTGGAGAAATCATAATCTGAATTGGGATTATCTGCGTTATAGTCGCAGAACATATCCCACGTGAGCAGTTTGATGGATTCTCCATCGACACTGGAAGTAAGGGTGTTCTTTAAGCCGAGACGCCAGATGTTCCAATTACCCCACCCATCGATGCCGGCGAACCCGCAGAGGTCAAGCGGGATGGGGCTTGTAGTGCTGCCGCTTCTGGTGCTGGACCACGTGTCAATCTGCGGCACATATTCGTTCGATGATGAAATGCTGCCGCGAGAGTATTCGGCATAGGGCTGGATGATATGGGTAAGCCCTTTGAGCCCGAAATCCTTATATTGGAAATTGGGGTACCTGTTGTGGAATTTGAGATTAAAATCGCAGCCGAGGTAACCGAGGAAACGGTTATCAGAACCGATGCCGCCTACATCATAGTACCCCGTGTAGGCGCCGCCGGCCTTGGGTGCAATGTTGAGGAACTTGAACGCCGTCAGGTTTGTGGTGAATTCGTGAGTGGTGTTGATTCGGAAATAGCTTTCGGTGTTCAGCAGACGGGAGTAATACTCCTTCATTTCTGCGTCCTTGACTCGATCCAGCCGTGCTTCGAATTCTTTCCGGTTCTCTGTCGGCAGGTACTGCCGCATGATGCAGGCGCTGTTGTTGGTCTCGTAATTGATGCCAGTGTTGCCGATAGCCGTACGCACGCGGTAGAATGATGCTTCCAGGCGTTCATCTGTCACGTAGTAGTCATTCGGCGCAAAGCGCGTGTAGAGCATGCTCTGCGTCTTGTTGGTGGTGCGGACGAGGCGGACGGTGTTGTCCGGTTTGTCGTTGACCCGACTGATGTCCGGGAGGAAGTCTCGGATCATGTAGCGATCGCTGGCTACGTTCACATTGGTGGCCAGGTGCCATTTTGCGTGAGGATCACCGCCCGGATCTACCCCCCAAAGAGTTTTCAGGCTGAAATAGTATCGCTTATCGTCAACAGGCAGGCGCTCACCTTCAAGAGGGTTGATGGAAGGATTCCGGTCATCTGCAAAATAGGATTTGAACCCTTCCATATCCTTGTGCTTTTTGGTCATGGAGATGTCTTCCAGATCCAGACCTGTTGCAAGGCCGCGGCGGGTTCGGCCGTCAAGGTGCAAGGTTGCAAGGTAATCTGCCGTTGGCATGATTCCTTCCACACGCCTGTTACCGAAGAGAATGCCGTAGCTGTTTTCCAGATAGGCACCCCAGTGGGAGCGTGTGCCGGCGCCGGGAAGATAACCTTCTCTCGGGTTGAGGGAGTGGGAGAAAGTAAACCACCCCAGTATGGGAACTGCTACATCGTGCTCACCTACCGAAATGCTGAGGCGGGAGACCTCACCATAATCTCCGGGGTAAATTGTGAGTCTGCCGGTACCAATCCAGGCAGATGGATTCTGTACGTCCTCCGTGGTGATGTAAGCATCATGCACGGTAATATATTCCTTACCATCGGCATCTGTGGCATATTCAATGCGTGAGCCTCTTACCATCAGTCCATTCACCTTGATGCGGACTTTGTTGACTGCGGTTTTTTTCTCTTTCCAGTTGTAGAATCCTCCGTCCTCGCCTCGCACCATCACATCGTCCTGATAGATGGTGACCGGGCCGGAGAGTATGGCATCACCCGTTTCTAATCGTGCTTCAAGGGAAGGGGTGTGAATGTCTGAGCCGCTGTCGGTGCGGAGCCGAATCGGAGTCTCTTTGCCTGCCTCATACAGGAAAATGTTCTTTTCCTGGTCGTAGCTGATGGTTCCTCCCTCATTCGTGACCTGAAGTGTATCCGGGATTTCCGGAGCCTGCCTGCCCAGGCCGCTGACTGTGCGGTTCGTGATGTCCAGAATGGGATTAGTGTCGTTTTTGCCGTCAAAGAGGTCTTCCGGCAAAGGTACCAAATCTGCACCGTGTGCAGAAATTTGGGAAAATCCTCCCAGAATCAGGGCGAGAGCGAGTTTTGTGCGCCGTTTATTCCGTTTCATATGTGGCTTCCGCATCGATGGTATTCATTCTGCCCGAATATTACGGTTTTGTCAAGCTTTGGTCGTGGCCTCGGCCTCGGTTTTTAGCGGGGCACCGCAGTATCGCGTGATGAGGCGGTCCGGGGCATTGTGCAGATCAACGACAACCAGGCAATCCAGTGTGTCGCCGAAGTCTGAATCGACGTTGAAGGAAACCATTTTGCCATTTAAGCGAAGGTATTGGCGTAACAGAACAGGGATGCTGCGGCCAGTCGGTTCCAGATCGCTGACCATAGCACTGAACAGTCGCAAATCTGATAGTCCTTCCGGAAGAAGGCGGGCATCCTCGCTGAGCAGATCCATATTCCGGGGCGGGGTTTTGGCCTGCACGTCTTCTGCCAGTTCCTTGTCGAGCCAATGGCATTTGAGATATTCGTGTATCAGGGTGCGGGAGCGCTCTGTGTAATCGGATGACACACTGACTGTTCCGTAAAGATAGCGATACCTGGGGTATTTCAGCACGAAATGCCCGATCCCCATCCACAGCGTATCCAGAGACGCCGGGTGCTTCTGGTAGGCAGCGGTGATGAAGGCTCGTCCCATTTCCAGCCCGTTTATAACGTGGTTGACGAATTTGTTGCCGAAAGTGAAGAATTCGGTGTTGTAAATGCCGGTGATGCCCCGGCTTTTTACGATGGAATCTGTCCGGCCCATGCGGTAGGCCCCTGCAATGCGTTTTTCAGCAGGATCCCACATGATGAGGTGGTCATAGTACTGGTCGTATTCGTCCGTGTCGCAAGCGGTTCCTGAGCCTTCACCTACTGAGCGGAAGGTGATTTCACGCTGTACGCCGATTTCATGCAGAAGCTTGGGGATGCGGTATCCCTGAGCTGTATATATCTGCAGCCCTGTGCTCTTGTGGGTGTACAGCAGGTGCTCTTCGGCGGGGAGCGAATCGAGCTCTGCCTGGAGTTCTTCCGGTGGAACCGGAGCTGCGACCGGGGCAAGAGTGCGCGGCATTCCGGGATTGTTCGATGCTGCCGTGTCCGGATACCGCAACATCATGCTGCTGAGCCGCAGATAGTCTGAAACCGCGGCATCGGTTGGCAGCAGTTCAAGCCGACTGCCGGGAATCGGTTTGCCAACGCGCACCTGGTGCAGGGTGTGGCGGTCTCGTTTGATTTCTCTCGCCAGGAGCGCGGAGCGTTTATCCTTCCATCTGCGGGTGACGAATTGGAACAGAGCTCCATTCTGCCCGGAGAAGTGCATGGGCACTACCGTGGCTTTGGTCTTGCGGATGATGGCAGCCATGTTTTCCTGCCATGGGTCATCAATCACGCGGCCGTCCGCCTCAGACCAGGAGGCGGCAGAACCGCTGGGGAAGATGATGAGGCAGTGCCCGTCGCGCAGCCATTTGAGAATCTCTCGCATGCCGCTCATGTTGGCACGCTTGGCTTCTTCTCCGCCGTATACATCCACGGTAATCTGGTAGGGGCGCATGCCGCGTACGCAGTGCAGGAATTCATTGACCACGATGCGGACATCGCTGCGCACTTTCATGGCAATATCGCCAATCATGATGCCATCCGACATGCCGTGGGGGTGATTGCTCACGATGACGCACGGGCCTTCAGCCGGGATGTTTTCAAGGCCTTTCAGTTCATAGTTGAGCGGAAGATGCTTACAGGCAAGTTTGAAGAAATTATCAGTGCTGCCGGCTTTCATGTCATCTTCCACTTTGGAATGGGCCACATTGAAAATATGGAATCCGAGCAGTCTTTCTCCCAGGTTCAATAACCATCCCGGCCACTTTTTTCCACCGGGTATATGCTCCCCAAGATCCATGATTTTTGCATTCATAACTCGTCGCTAAGTGTTACTGCACACTGTTGATGTTATCTTAACACATGCTACCTGTTGGGGTCAACGTCAAAACACAAGGATTTGTTATTTTACGAGTGCAGGGAGTAGGTAATACTGGTGCGCACCCGGGCAGCAACGGGTTTTGTGCCCTGATATGCGGGGCGAAACCGCCAGTGCAGCATAATCCAGCTGCGGGTGTGGCGATCCAGTTGGCTGTTGCCGGAGCTGGTGGTGATTTCTACTTCAGTGGGCTGGCCGGATGAAGATACATGGATGAGGACACCGACGCGGCCTTGCAGGCGGCGTTGCTTCAACAGGAGGGGATAGGGTGGCCTGGGGCAGCTCAGATAATCCGGTGGGGTGCAGGATTCCGGCTTTTCGGCAGTTGCTGTTTTTGTCTTGGCTGGAGCCGGAGTTGCAGCCGACAGCAGAAGTGCAGAAGCATCTGTTTCAAGCGTGAGTTCCGCATCTGATCCGGTTTCATCCAGGAACGCTAATTCTCCGGTTGCGGAGGGGTCCAGCGGGTGGATAACAGGCAACTGCGGCAAATCCGGCATTGAAGCGGAAGCCTGGGGTAGGGGGAGCCTTGACTTTTCAGGTGGTGATGCTTTTTCTGCAGGATAGAAAGGAACCCCGGTAAAATCACACCCGGATGCAGTTGGTTGCAGAATAGAGGCCTGCGAGGCCAGCACCGCAAGGCAGAATGCAAATGCTGCGACACCAAGCGAACAGCGTGCCGCCAGTCGCATACGGTGTCGGGCCAGGGTGGCAGCAGGTGTGTGGATGATGTGAATCATGGTGCTTTTCTGACCCAGAACAGGTGGGCATCCAGTGCATCAAAACACCAGGGGCTGGGGGGAATGGCCAGATGCGGGTGGTGCGCCAGATAAACCCGGTTTTCTTTCCATCCGGGCAGCCAGATGGCGTTTTCATAGACCAATTTGTCTACCTTTGCCAGGTTTTCAGCGGAGGGTGAGGCTTCAAACTGCTCCAGCGCATCCTGCAGCTCGTCGGCTTCAAGTCCGAATGGAGAAAACTCCGGCGCTGCTGAGAGGTCGAGAAAAAGCTTTGGATTGGGATTATCGGGCGCGGGTACTGCCCAGAATACAAGCTCATGGCTGCGTTCCTGCAAGCGCCGTTGGCATGTTTGCCATGGTTCCGGTGCAGGCACGATTTCCACCCCGCAGCTTTTCGCACTCTGAACGAGAAAAGTGACCATGTTGCTGATTTTCTTGTGAGGAGTATAGAGGAGTTGCACGCTCAGCCTCGTGCCGTCAGCCCTGCGCAGAATCCCATCGCTTCCGGTGGCTGTGAACCCGGCCTGGGCAAAGCAGGCTCGCGCGCTTTGTGCGTCGTACTTGAATTGCGGCGTGTTTGTCGGGCTGAGCTTGCCATAGCCGCTGCTGAAAGTGGTGAGACGTTGCCCCTCGCCCCGCATCATGATATCCAGTGCGCCGTCCATGTCCATGGCTTGCATGAGCCCCCGGCGGAGGTGGATATCCGGCAGTGTCCGAGTGTTGCATGCAATGCCATATGGCGGCAGCGGGTATTCGGCATCATATACCAGGGTGAGCAGGTCATCGTTGTTCGCCATCCGCTCCTGCCAGGTGGCTATGTTCCGTGTCTGCAGCGCATCCAGCCTGCCTTTCAACAGAAACTCCCATACCTGCGCTTCAGAGGTGAGAAAGTGGTATTCCAGAGTATCGGCGTTGAATCGGTTCCGGCAGAGTGGCAGGTTTTCTCCCCACCAGCCTTTCACTCGCTGCAGCACAATGAGTCTGCCGTGCTGTACCGTTTTTACCCGGTAAGGCCCCGTTGCCGGGGGGATGCGCTGTGCGTAGTTTTTCCGGAAATTGCTGTTGAAATCGGTATAGAATCCCGGTTCTGCCGCATGTAGCAAATGGCAGGCATCGAGCAGGTCTGCCCCCTTTCGCAGTGAGACGGAGAGCAGTGAATCACCGTGACAGGAGACACCGGAAATGAGGGAACGGATACTTTCAAACTCTGCACATTGCTGCTCCGCCTGCAGAAGGAGGGAGAGCAGATAGTCATCCGCTCGTACCGGGCGACCATTGTTGTAACGCGCTGCCGGGTTCAGCCTGAAATAGATGGTGAGCCCGGCTCTTGCCCAGGCTGTTGCCACACCGGCTGTCGCTTCCCGGGTAAGCGGATGTCGGGCCAGCAGCGGGAGTTCCGTAGCCTGGTGCAGGTTCTGGTGAAAGAATTGGACTGTTCCGCCGAATCGCAGAAAGTGAGCAGGGAAGGGCCCGGCACTGCTCAATCTCACGCTGCCGCCCTTTCGGGCCTCGCCTGAGCCAGGAGCCGGGTGCCCTTCTGCTGTCTGCCAGCAAAGGTTGGCGGGTATCGGAGCATGCCGTTGCAACGTGATACCCGTTATTCTGCTGAGCCGCTTGTCAAAATCGGGCGGGTAGGCGGCGGGGCTTAGATTCGGCGATTCTGGTTGCGGAGCCCGCTCTGTGGTGCTGGTGGCCCACCAGGCCACCAGCACCACCAGCAGTGAGACGATGGTAAGGAAATACCGCATCAGAAGGTAACGGTGCAGCCGCCGTATACAGCCGTGCCGGAGTTGATATACGACTGGCTGTAGTTCATAAAGTCCGTTTCGGAGACGTATTTCTGGTTGGTAAGGTTCTCTACCCGCAAGTGCAGGGTCAGGTTCTTATTCACCTCATACCGGGCATACCAGCGCAGGGTATAGTAGGCATCCAGCATGGCGGGGGTGCCGCCCTGGTAATTCGAGCGTCCGCTGGCGGCTGAGAGCCCTATGCCGGTGGTAAATCCCTCCAGCGGCGAGGTGTGAATATCTGCCGACCATGTCTGACGCGCTGTGTAGGCAAGTTGCTCTCCGCTTGAACTCTGCGGGTCACACAGCGTGATACTGAGTGTGTACCCGGTTTTCCAGTGTTCCTCCCAGGTGCCGCTGAGGCTCAGTTCTATACCCTGGCTTGTGTCGTGCCCGCCGGAATTGTAGAATGTTACCGGGTTGCTCAGGTAATTACTTCTGATGGCATCTTCCGTGCGTATCCAGAACAGCGTGATGCCGGCATAGTGTCCGGGCGTCCATTCATGCTCCAGTCCGATATCCGCGCTCCAGCTGGTCTGGCAGTCCAGCGAGGGATTTCCCCGGTAGGTGTAGTAAGCATCGGAATAACTGCCGGAGGAACGCTGGAATGCTGTCGGCGCTTTGTAACCACGGGCTATGGAGCCGCTCAGGCGGGTGCGGTCATCATTGAAGCTGAAACTGCCGGCTGCGCGTGCCGTGTACAGGGAGCCGAACACGTCGCTCTCATCCCAGCGGAGAGCCAGCGAGTTATCCCATCCGGCAGTGGGGGTGATGCGGTGCTCGGCAAACAGACTGAACACGTTTTCCTCATGGTCAGAGCCTTTATCTTTCTGCCCGGCGTTTTCATAGTCATGCTGGCTGTGCATGTAGCCCATGCCTGCAGTGGTTGCCTGGTGTCGGCACCAGCGGTAGTCATTGCGCCAGTTGAGCTGCACATTGCGCAGGTCATGGTTGCTGCCTTTGCCGAAAGCATAATCGGCTCCGTAATAGCCCCCGCTCAATTCCGCGTTGAAGGCGTGGCTGAGCCGTTTCTCCAGCGCGGCGGATACCAGGTTGGTCCGGTAGCTGAAGTGCGGGTCGCTCCAGGTCCCCGGCGACTGGTAGCGGGCATCGCTGCGGCGGTAGGTGATGCGGGCGTGTGTATCAGCATCCGGACGGTAGTCCAGGCGCAGGGCTTCCTGCTTGCTTTCAAATTTTCCGGCTTTCGGGTCGTCCGGTTTTGTCCCATTCACCTTCTTTAAGTCATTATCGGTCGTCTCATAGGTAGCGGAGAGGAAGTAGGAGAGCTTATCCTGCTGCCCCTGGGCCGTCAGATTGCCGGTATAGGAGGAAAAACTGCCGACTTCGTTGAAGAGGGTGCAGCCCGGTTCTCCCTGACCCTCCGGTGTTTCCATGTAGATGACACCGCCCATGGCGCCACTGCCGTAGATGGCGCCCTGAGAACCCTTCAGCACTTCCAGCGTGCCAAGGTCGAACACGTTGGTACGGGCCATCACGTTCGGGGTGAGGTTGCAACCTTGCGTGTTGTCGTAGAGGCGCATGCCGTCCAGCATGGGCAGGGTGTGCTGGCCGCTGCTCATGCCGCGGATGACGATGTTATTGACATTTCCCCGCTGGTTGGAGCCGCCGCCGGATTCGACATAGACGCCGGGCACACGGGTGAGTGCTTCGCCCAGGTTAAGTACTCCTTCCTCCCGGAGCTGCCGGGTATCCAGCACGGTGACAGAGACTCCGGTGCTGTCGTAAGGAACTGCAGTGCCGCCATGGGCTGAGACGGTGATGGGAGCCAGTTCGGTGACCGGTAATTCTGCAGCATGAGCCGCAGTACTCAAACCTGCCAGCAAAAGGGCAGGTACAACGCGTATGGAGCTCCCGCCGGGAGCCGTTCTGTTTTTCTTCATTCTGTTGGTGGCCGTTGACCAGGCGGTGCATCGCCACCCGGTGTCGTTGGCGAACCCCCTGGCTGGCATTCCGACTGAGTGCTCACTGCATTTTGCGTGGCACAACACGGTTGCGGCACAGCGACGGATTCTCACCGTCTTCCCCATCTATTTCCTGCGGCTTCCCGCCGCCTCCGGGGGGCTCTACGCGCAGCATTTCCTGCGCGGTACGCGTTCATCTAACCACAACTACCCCCGTGGGGCAAGTCAAATCTGCGTTTCAGGGGGTAATGACAGTGTTGATGCGCAGGTCGTGCGGCTCTGCAGGGAGGGAATCCACCATCTGCTCGTCAAAGGCCAGAGCAAGAATTTTTGCTTTGGTACACTGAGGGATGAAGCGGTCGTAGAAACCGCCGCCATAGCCCATGCGGTCTCCGTGGCGGGGAAATGCCACTCCGGGTACTACGAGAATATCAATGTCTTCCGGACGAACGGCCGGGGTGTGAGGTGCCGGTTCGGGGATGTTCATGGCACCCGGCTGCAGGTCGGTTGCGGTATCGTGTATTTCGTGAAAGCGGAGTTTGTGCCCAGGCAGACAGAGAGGGAAGACAAAACGGTGCTGCGGGTATTCCTTCATGAGCGGCAGCAGGTTCACTTCATGGGGCAGGGGGGCATAAATGCCCACGAAGAGGCTCCTCCCTTGCAGCCATGGCGCCAGTTTTTTGCGCAGCCCTGTAGAACGCAGTTGCGCCGGGTCAGCTGCTGCTGCGGCTTTGAGCCGTTGCAATACCTCCCGGCGCAGTGCTTTCTTGGCTGTTATCATTTATTCGTCCGCGGAGGGATTGCGACCGAACAAGGCCAGCATGCGGCCGGTGTTGCCTTTTTCTATGCGGTAGGAATAGTATGTTTCCAGGTCGGCTGCGGTATCGAGGCCGCTGTCGGTGATGTTCTGGGGGTCGATACCCGCTTCTTCCAGCTGCTGCTTGATCATGCTCACAATGTCCACTTCATAATGCGGAGGCCGGATGCACGGGGAAATCACGGCAATGCAGGTCTCTGCATGTACTCCCAGTACTTTGTGCATGGCCTTGAGCGTTTCTCCTACAATGTTCTGCAGGGTTCCTGCCTTGCCGGAATGAACCAGGGCGCGGCACTGGCTTGCCTTATCGTAAATCCAGACTGCTGCGCAGTCTGCCACGTAGATTCCCAGGCAGCAGTCGGCCTTGCCACCGCAGAAAAGAGCATCCACACCTTCCACCGGATACGAGCAGCCTATGTCGCCTACCAGGGCCACTTTGTTGCCGTGTACCTGCTGGGCGCGTCGCAGCATCTTAGTGGCTATGCCGCCTTCTTTCAGCACTGCTTCATGAGTGGGGGTCAGGGCGGCAATTACCGCGGCCCGATCCGTGGTGGTGGGTACTCCCGGCACCCGGGTGATGAAACGCGCGAAGTTCTCAGGGTAATCATTGAGAACCTTCAGGTAATCTGGTGAATAGTTGCTCATATCGGTGAAAAATCAGGAAATGGGTTTACGGGCTGCTGCTGTGCGCCGGGAGATGACTCTGCGTGCCGTATTCATGGGGCTCGTCTCATCTTCCCGGGCCATCATCTGCGCCAGGTCGGTGGCTATAGTGCTGCGCATATCGGCCACCAGCTTGCGGCCTTGTTCGGTGATACGCACCATGATTTTGCGCCGGTCGGCTGCTGCCGTATAGCGTTTCAGGTGTCCCAGTTCCTGCAATTTGTCTATCATGCCGGTGGCCGCAGCGGTGGAATGTCCCATCATCTTGGCTATATTGCTCATCGACAGGCATTCTTCTTCCGCCAGGTAGGTCAGCAGGAAAAATTGAGGAAATGAGACTTTACCCTCGGTCAATTTCGGAGAGAGGCGCAGAATGCAGCTACGCTGGGAAAACAGAACGAAATCTGCAAGATTCTGTACGTCCTGGTCCCTTTGAGCTTCGGCGCTTGTGTTGTGGCTTCGGGGCATGTTCGTTTGTGGCTGTTCCTTTACGATATTACGGCTTTGTGTAATTTTTGCAAGCCCAAAATTTCAGCCTTGCCTAACGATTGGATTGTCGCTTCCCTATATTGCGCCACTTAAAGGTTGGGGGTACAATATATTGTGAATGGAGGGTGATAAAAAAGTTTTGCGGCGATGGGTTGTATTAGTTCTCAGTCTGATTAGGCGGTGCGATATGGAGGATTTCGCGCATTTCGGGACTGAGAAGCTGCTCTTGTTCAAGGCGCTCAATGTGGTTGCGGATGGCATTCCAGACGGTGTTGAATGCTTCCATCTGGTTTTGCACCGCCATGTAGTCCTGAATGGTGGGTTCAGGGAGAGAACGTTGCGTTTCTACAATCTGGTCACATTCTGCCCGTAGTTCCTTTAATTGGGGAATGGCCGCGGTGACGGAGGCAGCATCGCGGCAGGAGTTGAGGCAGAGCTCTGTCCTGGATAAGAACTCGATGATGGATGTGGTCAGGTCGACGTGATTGGTCGGGATGGCTGCCTGTGCCGCAGAAACAGCAAAAAGGAGGGCTATGATAGCTTGTCGCATAAGGTCAGCTGTGTGTTCTGCGGCCTTTGGAGCCTAAAAGTATGATGGGTGTACCGCAGCCGGGGCAGTTGTAGCGCCAGAAAAAGAGCAGGTGAAGAGCTGTGGCAAAATTGTACCCCAGGAGAGGGAGATGATGGGCAGCCCGGTTACGGGTGTAATGAGTAAACCGGAATATGCGCATGTGGCAGACCGGACATGTTGCTCTGCGGGCTACAAACATATAAACAGCACAGGGTATGCCGAAAACGATGACCGCCAGAAGCCAGAGAGGCATGTTCGGCATATTGTCCGTGAGCATCAGGTAGGGGAAAACGATGACACTGCCAAGGGGAATAAGAAGGAACAGCGTGCAGAATGCAGCCATGATTGCAGTAACCCCGTGGGTGCAACGCACCGGGCTGTGCATCATCTGGTTCTGTATGTTGCGTTTTCTGCTTGATTCAGCTGCTTTTCTCTGGGAGTGCCTGTCGAAGTTTGCAATAGGCTCGGCGCTTCGTCCGCTCTTCTCACACGTATCCCCCTCGTCCGGACTTGGATTTTGCGAAGGCAGCAATGCGTTAATCTTTTCGTCTGTAAGAGCAAACTTCCTGTTCGGGAAGAAGCTCTTTGCCTGAGCCAGATCCCGGCGAAGTGCACGAGCCGTACTTCTGGTGAGCTGGTCTTGTGAAGTGATGCCGCAGAGCGCGAGGTCTTCGCGCTCTGCGGTTGTAAGAGAGTCGTAGGGAACTTGTTCCATGGCAGAATTAGTGTTATTAACCCAGTGCGTTAAGCATGGCTTCAAGCTGGGCGGTTTTCGCTTCCCATTCGGCCAGGCGGGCACGTTCCTGATCCACCACGGCAGCAGGGGCGCGGTCCACGAAGGAGGCATTGCCCAGCTTGCCCTTGCTCTTGGCGATTTCCTTGGCCATCTTCTCCAGCTCCTTGGTGATACGGGTGCGCTCGGCGTCCACATCCACCAGGCCTTCCAACGGCAGGAAGAGCTCGCCAAGCGGGGTGAGGGCGGTGGGGGTGCCCTTGGGTGCTTCGTAGGCGGGGTTCACCTCGGCGTTCTGCGCACCGGCCAGCAGCGCGAGGCGGGCGGCCAGGTCGGCATCCACGGGCAGGGCGGGCTTCAGCACGAACTTGACCTTGCGGTTGGTAGCCAGGTTATATTCAGCCTTCAGGTTGCGTGCCTTGTTGGCCGTATCGTAGAGGGCGGTGGCAGTGGCGCGTGCCTTGGAGATTTCCGTGCTGTCCAGCCCGGAGAGCAGGGCATCGGCATTCGGCAGGGCGGTGCCCATGAGCGGCTTGCCATCCTTCGCAAAGCCCAGGCTGGCCCACAGTTCTTCCGCGATGTGCGGCATGATGGGCGCGAGCAGGGCCAGATAGTGGCGCAGCACGGTGTCCATGGTGAAGAGCGTGGCGTTCTTCACGGCGGGGTCACCCTCGCGCAGGTCGTTCTTCACGGCCTCGAGGAACAGGGAGCAGTACTCATTCCAGAAGAAGGTGTAGAGTGCCTGGGTGTAGGTGTTGAACTCGTACTTGCCGAGTCCTTCTGCCACGGTGGCGTGCAGTTCCTTCAGCTTGGAGAGGATGTCGATATGCACGGCGGTGAACTTGGGCGCCGGCTCGGTGCTGGCAGCACCCTGCATCATGCGGAAGCGGGCGGCGTTGTACAGCTTGTTGGCAAAGTTCTTGCCTTCCTCAATCTGCTTCTCATCGAACTTCACGTCCGTGCCGGTGGGGGCTATGCGCATCAGGCCGAAGCGAAGGCCGTCTGCGCCGTACTTGGCAATGAGGTCGAGCGGGTCGGGGCTGTTGCCGAGGCTCTTGCTCATCTTGCGGCCCAGCAGGTCGCGCACAATGGAGGTGAAGAACACATTGCCGAAAGGCTTGCCGCCGGCAAAGCGGTAGCCGGCCATAATCATGCGGGCCACCCAGAAGAAGATGATATCCGGGCCGGTCACCAGGTCGCTGGTGGGGTAGAACTTGGCCAGGCATTCCTTGTCCATGGTGGAGAAGGGCCACAGCCAGCTGCTGAACCAGGTATCCAGCGCGTCTTCATCCTGCACCCAGTTCTCCGGGTCGGCCGGCGGGGTCACGCCCACGTAGATGTCGCCGGCTGCGGCGTCTTCTGCGTCCAGCTTGGTCGCGGCCTGCAGCTCGGCGGCTTTTTCCTTGCGGTACCACACCGGGATGCGGTGGCCCCACCACAGCTGGCGGGAAATGCACCAGTCCTGGATGCCCTCCAGCCAGTGGGCGTAGGTCTTGCCCCAGTGTGCCGGGCGGAACACGATGTCGCCATTGGCCACCGCCTCAGCGGCTTCCTTCACGCAGGGGTACTTCAGGAACCACTGCATGCTCAGGCGCGGTTCAATCGGCACATCCGAACGCTGGGAGATACCCACGTTGTTCTCGTAGTCCTCCACCTTCTCCAGCAGCCCCTTAGCCTCGATGAGCTCGATGGATTTATCGCGGGCCACGAAGCGGTCCAGCCCGTGCAGCTCGGGGCAGCCGGGGCAGTTGATATGGCCATCGGCGGTGAGGATGTCGATGATTTCCAGATTGTTCTTCATGCCCACCTCAAAGTCGGTTCGGTCGTGGGCGGGGGTAATCTTCAGGGCGCCGGTGCCGAAGTCGATTTCCACGTGGTCATCGGCAATGATGGGGATTTCTGCCTCGCAGAGCGGGCGGATGACGGTCTTGCCGATGAGGTGGGCAAAGCGCGGGTCCTTCGGGTTCACCGCCACGGCCACGTCGGCCATGATGGTTTCCGGGCGTGTGGTGGAGACCAGCAGCTGGCCTCTGCCGTCTGCCAGTTTGTAGCGCACGGTGTAAAGCTTGCTCTTGGACGGGGTCATGATGACCTCTTCATCCGAAAGGGCGGTGAGAAGCACGGGGTCCCAGTTCACCATGCGGTGGCCGCGGTAGATGAGCCCCTCGTTGAAGAGCTCGGTGAATACGCGGGCAACCTCCGGGGCGTACACGTCGTCCATGGTGAAGCGCTCGCGCTCCCAGTCGCAGGAGCACCCCAGCTTCTTGAGCTGGTTGATGATGATACCGCCGTGCTTTTCCTTCCAGTCCCATACCATGTTCACGAAGTCCTCGCGGCCCACATCGAAACGCGTGCGGGGCGGGTTCTCCTTGGCAAGTTCCTTTTCCACGCGTGCCTGAGTGGCAATGCCGGCGTGGTCGGTACCGGGCAGCCAGAGCACTTCCTTGCCTTCCTGGCGGGCGCGGCGGGCCAGAATGTCCTGAATTGTGTTGTTGAGCACATGCCCCATGTGCAATACGCCGGTTACATTGGGCGGGGGAATGACAATGCTGTAAGCGGGCTTGTCGGAATGCGGGTCAGCGTGGAAGCAACCCTCTGATATCCAGCGGGTCTGCCATTTCTCTTCAACTAAGGTCGGTTCGTAAGCCTTGGGCAATTCAGTCATGACGGCGCGATTCTACTCCTTTTGTTATCACATATCAAGCCTTTTCGTTATGCTGACGCGCGCTGCGGTCTTGACACATACAGGCTATTGCTGTATGCTCCATGCCTGTCATGAAGTTGGTGCGAAATGTATTGATGGCCACTCTGCTGGCAGCCTGTCCGCTGACCCAGGCTGTGGAGATTGTGCTCTGCGGCGGTGTGGCGTTGCGTTCCTGGGAAAACCTGCGAGGCCCTTCGGCTCATGACAACTGGTGGGCCAACTTCGTGCGCGCGTCCACGGTCTATATCGACAGCGCCCTTGCCAAGGACCCGAAGAAGGATATCGTGTGGATTGTGTACCGCCCGTCCTACATCACCCGCGGCAAGGAAAACCAGACAGACTATATCTCCCGCATCCGCGAGACCGCCGGCAAGCGCCACCTCCGCCTGAAGTTTGTGGATACCGCCGATGAGGCGTACAAGGCTATCAATCAGGCTCCCCGCAACAAGAAGGACAAGGTGACGGCGTTCTACTACTTCGGCCACAGCAATCCGCATGCCTTCATGCTGGATTACAGTAACTCCGTGATGGCTGCCTCCAAGGCCTGGATACATGAGAAAGACCTGGCCACTAAAATCAATAAGAATATCTTTGCTCCCGATGCGGAGTGCTGGAGCTATGGCTGCTACACCGGCCGCAGCATGAGCAAGTACTGGAAGGATGCCTTCGGCGTGGCCATGTGGGGCAACACTGAATCCACCCGCTACCAGCCCGTGGGCGAGGGCAAGCTCCCCGCCGGTGCCGGAAGGTGGGTGCGCTGAGGCCATGTTTTCCTCCCCGGTGTCAGTCCCACCAAAGGTGTAACCTATGTCCTGGAACTAGTGTTACCTATGTGGTGGTGCTTTTTTAGCAGGCCTTGTCCGGCGGCGGGTAGTAACAAGCTGTTTCTCTGATTGCGCTGCGAGAAAGTTTTACGATGCCTCAGAGTTCTGGCTTGTCATCGGGCGGTGGTGTGTTATAATACCGCGCATGAAATACAAGGAGAAACTTGCTGCCCGTATCGCGGCCACGCGTTCCGCCCTCTGCGTGGGGCTTGACCCCCGCCCGCAGACTGAAAATATGACCGAGTTGGCCGACTGGCTGCGCAAGGTGGTGGAGGAGACCGCCCCCTATGCTGCTGCATATAAGCCCAATATCGCCTATTTCGAGGCCATGGGGCTGCCGGGTCTGAAGCTGCTGGAGGAGCTGCTGCCCGATATGCCCAAGGATATCCCCGTGATTCTGGACGCCAAGCGTGGCGATATCGGCGAGACGCAGAAGTATTACGCCCAGGCTTACTTTGACCGCATGGATGTGGACGCCGTAACGCTCAATCCCTTCATGGGTTATGACATTCTGGAGCCTTTCCTGGATCGTCCCGGCAAGGCCGTTTACCTGCTGGCTGTGACCACCAACCCCGGCTCTGTGGATGTGGAGCAGCAGGTGCTGGCCAATGGCCGCAAGGTTTACCAGCTCGTGGGCGATATGGTGACCCGCTCCATCGCGGAGAACAGCGCCACGGAAGTAGGCATGGTGGTGGGCCTGACCAATGCCAACAGCCAGATTCTCACCGACCTGCCGGATGCTCCTCTGCTGGTGCCCGGCCTGGGTGCCCAGGGTGGTGACCTTTCCGCCCTCACCGGTGGCACCCGTGTAGCTCCGCCCACCATCAATGTTTCCCGCGGTATCCTCTACAAGGACCCCGAACTGAGCTTCGCCGAAAAGGCGGAGAAGTGGGCCACCTTAATCAGAAGCGCTCTCGCGCTCTGATTAAATGGGAATTACGAAGTACGATTTACGAAGTAGAAAAGTCAGCTGCGGCAGAGCCGCAGGAAATTTTCTCAATCGTCAATTGTCAATAGTCAATCGTCAATACCATGCAGCAGTATCTCGGCTTGCTTGAAGATGTGCTTACCAACGGGGTGGGCAGGGAAGACCGCACCGGCACCGGCACCATTGGTGTGTTCGGGCGGCAGATCCGCTGCGATTTGCGCGAGGGCTTCCCCTGCCTGACCACCAAGAAGCTGCACCTGCGTTCCATCATTTACGAATTGCTCTGGTTCCTGAAGGGCAGCACCAATGTGCGCTGGCTGCAGGAGCGCGGCGTGAGCATCTGGGATGAGTGGGCCGATGAGAATGGCGACCTGGGCCCGGTGTATGGCAGCCAGTGGCGCGCCTGGCCGGATGGCAAGGGCGGCAGTATCGACCAGATTGCCAAACTGATTGACGGCCTGAAGAATAATCCCTGGAGCCGCCGCCACCTGGTGAGCGCTTGGAATGTGGCCGAGGTGGACGGCATGGCGCTGCCGCCCTGCCACTGCCTGTTCCAGTTCTGCGTGATTCCTGCGCAGAAGGAGGGGGAGAAGCATGGCCTGAGCCTGCAGCTCTACCAGCGCAGCTGCGATTTGTTCCTCGGTGTGCCCTTCAACATTGCCAGCTACGCGCTGCTGCTCATGATGGTGGCGCAGGTCTGCGGTTATGAAGCCCGCGAGTTTGTGCATACCTACGGCGACCTGCACCTCTACAAGAACCACCTGGACCAGGCCCGCCTGCAGCTGAGCCGTGAGCCCCGCCCGCTGCCCGTCATGCGCATCAACCCCGCGGTGACGGAAATTGACGGTTTCGACTTCTCTGACTTCACGCTGGAGAACTACGACCCGCACCCTCACATCAAAGCCGCTGTTTCCGTATGAGCCCCAGCTTCACAGGAGTGGTGGCCATGGATGCCGCCCGCGGTATCGGCCTGAACAACGGTATCCCCTGGCGGCTGAAAGAGGATATGCAGCTTTTCAAGCGCCTCACCATGGGGCATCCCATCCTCATGGGCCGTAAGACCTGGGAGAGCCTGGGCCGCCCGCTGCCCGGGCGCCAGAATATCGTGCTCACCCGCAATGCGGATTACGTGGCCGAGGGTGCGGTGGTCATCACGGATCTGGTGCAGCTGGAAAATCTGGAGCTCCTGGACCCGGAAATCATGGTGATTGGCGGTGCCCAGCTCTATGCGCAGATGCTGCCGCGGATGCAGCGGCTGCATGTGTCCGAAGTGCAGGGCACGCACGAGGTGGATACCTGGTTCCCGGAGTTCGCGCAGCACTTTGCCACGCGCACCCCGCAGCAGGAGTTCGAAGGCTTCACCCACGTGCTCTACGAAAAATGAGCACCGGTGCCGCCATCACCCTGTTCCTGCTGGGCTGTGGTGGCTTGTCCGTCATGCTCTTTACCCGGCTGCGCGAGGGTAAGTTTGATGGGCACGGGCCGTATCCGCTCATGTTCATTTTTGCAGTGCTGATGCTCCTTCCCTCGCTGTCGTCTGAATCCGGATTGTGGCGCGGCATTCTGGGAGTTGCCTGCTTTGTGCATTGGCTGCTTGCCTCGCTCTATTTCATGAACTTCAAGAAGTTTGAACCTAAACGGAAGCACCGGCGATGAATGCTGTCTCGGATTTGTGGGATTTGCCCTTTGAGGAGTTGAGGACTCTGGCAGAAGACGGTGACGCCGCAGCTCAGCATGTGATAGGCTGCTTGTGTGACCTGGAGCCCGAGGGCGCGGAAAAGGCAGTGCAGTGGTGGCGCAAGGCTGCCGCACAGGGGCACGCTGCCTCGATGAATGACCTGGGTGCTGCCTATGAAGAAGGTTCCGGCGTGGAGCAGGATTTGCAGCACGCATTGATGCTTTACCACCGCTCTGCTGAACAGGGGGATTGCCAGGCCATGGCTAATCTGGGGCGAATGTATGAATATGGTATCGGGTTGCCGGCAGATAAGGTCCTCATGGTGCAGTGGTATCGTCGCGCGGCAGAACGGAATTCGAGCGAGGCTCAGAATCGGCTGGGTTATTGCTATGACCAGGGGGATGGCGTGGTGCAGAATGCAGCTCTGGCTGCGTATTGGTACGGTCGCGCGGCGCATCTGAATGACTCTCGGGCTCAGTATAACCTGGCTTGTTGCTATGAGCTGGGCGTTGGCGTTCCAGCAGATGCGACTCTGGCCTTGCATTGGTATACCAAAGCCGTTGAATCGGGGAATGCCGATGCGCAGTGGCGCATGGGGGTGGCGTATCGGGATGGTGATTTCGGATTGAAGCCGGATAAAGCAGAAGCTCGCCACCTGCTGGAGCTTTCCGCCGCGCAGGGATTTGAAACCGCCCTGGAAGATTTGGAACAATGGACATAATCTCTCAATTCTTTCCCCTGATACTGGCGGCCGGGGTGAAACCCTGGGCGCTGGGGGTGTTGGTGGTTATTCTGGGGCTTCTGGGGCTGGTGTTGCTGGCCTGCTGCTATGATGATAAGGCGGATGATGGAGCCTTCTGGAACAGCGAGCTTTTTGAGGGCTGTGTCCTCATCTGCGGGCTTATGGTGGTGGTGCCCTTCCTCCTGCTGCTGCCGGAAGAGGTGCGCAGGTCTCTCGACTTCGAGTATATGCTGGAAGCCCTGGCCCTGGTGGTGGTAGCAGCCATCTGGCTCGGGATGCACTTTGGCCTGCCCTGGCTGCGCCGTGCTCTGCGAGAGCGACCCCGCCCGCAGCGGCAGGGGCGCTCCAGCCCCCGTGGTCTGGGCCGCCGCAGTAAAAAGGGGCGGAGATGAAGTTTGATTTTAAGGAAAGGTAGATAAATACCCATGGCTCATATTCAGGAGAAAACTTGCGTGGCGGGGAGCATGCTCTGGGCATTGCTGCGGCCTGTGGTGGTGGTGCTGGGTGGTTTGCTCATGCTGCTGATGCTGGTTCTGCTGTCCAAATGGGGTGAGCTGCTGAAGAATTACTGGCAGAGCGAGCGGGTGTATACGGTGAGTGCAGAGTCAATCGACCCGGCCCTGGAGGGGCGCTTGGTGCGGGTGACCGGGGCGCTTTGTACGGATGAATCTGTGAGTGCCGGAAATCTGGGTACGTACTCCGGGGTGATTGAGGTGCAGAAGCATACGACCATTGCTTATGCCGGTAATCTGCAACTGGGAGCCTGGCGTGTGCAGGGGCTGCACACGCTGAAACAGTCCCCCTTCGGTTATTTTGCTATCAACACCCCCGGCGTGGATTGGGTGGAGGCCGGGGACGCACGCCTCGCGCTGTTGCGCTCCGGGGTTGAGGTTTCCCTGCTGGGACGCCAGCGGGGCAATGTGCTGGATATGGCGGAGCCCGGTGCCTGCGCCAATCTGGGTAAGGCTCCCGCGAGTTATATAGACCATGTGGATGTCGGGTTGTACACGGATATTTCGCTGCGGACCTTTCATGGAATCGGTCTTTTTGCGCTGGTGGTGTATCTCATCATGTGGCTGCTGCTGGGGCTGGCGGTTGGCAGCTCTGCGCTGCGCGGTCTGACGGTGGGTGCGAGCATCCTGTTGTTGGTGGGGCTCTGTATCGCGGTGATCCCGTGAAATCGACTTTGTCGCTGGGAATAATCGGCCCGATAAACTGGAATTTGTCGATTTGTTTGCGAGCCATAGGCGAGCGGAATTTATAGCCCACGTTAGTGGGCGACATATCCATAGCGAGGGG
>CALFTQ010000164.1 GCA_937916135.1 uncultured Verrucomicrobiales bacterium | reverse complement strand
TATGAACCTGCAGAAACTCATGAAGCAAGCCCAGGCCATGCAGGCCAACATGGCCCAGGCACAGGCCCGACTGGCCGAAAAGGAATTCACCGCTGAAACTGCCGGCGGCAAAATCAAAGCCACAGCCGATGGCACCGGCATGATCAAGGCCCTGAGCATCGACCCCGCCGTAGTGGACCCGGATGATGCCGAATTCCTCCAGAGCCTGGTGCTCAAAGCCGTGCAGGACGCCCTGAACGGCGCCAAGAACATGGCCGAAGCCGAAATGCGCAAAGTGACCGGCGGGCTGGGCTTCCCCATGTAAGCAGTCAGCAAGCACCCCCCGAGATGAAGCGCAGCTCATTCTTCCCCGCCACCTGGCTGGTTGCAGTTGCACCACTGTTGCACGCCGAACCCGTGCAAATTGCCCTGCTGCCGGCCAAGATTGTGCCCGAGCAGGCCACCTCGCTTACCCTGGAAAACGGTATCGTCACCCGCCTGGCAGATGCCACCCGCCACCAGGAAGCCGGCGCCGTCATCGCCGTGTTGAACGAGGAACGCACCGCCCAGGAAAAAGAAGAACTGGAGCTCAAAATGGCACGCGAAGAACTGCGCCTGCGCGATGAACTCCGGAAACTGGAGGTTCAGCGCAGCAAAGTGCAGTTCTACCTGAACCTCTCACCCCGCGAACGCCGCTATGCCACCAACATGGGGGCAGATGACATGCCGCCTACGGAGGCATCTCTGCGCGATATAGAGGCCCGCGCTGCCCTGTTCAGGCGGGAAATGGAAAATGCCCCGCGCATCATGCAACAGGAGTTTGAACGCAGCCACGCCAAACTCACGCTCAGGATGCCCTTCGCGGGGCGCCTGCAATATCATTTCCCCCTGCCCAAGGATCCCGCCCAGCCCTTCGAGTACCTGAATCTGCCGGGGCGCCCCTTTGTCTCCATCTGTGATGACTCCGCCTTCTACATCACCATCAACCTGAGCAAGGCTGAGCTCACCCAGCTGCCGGAAAACAATTTCAGCGTCTCCATTGACCTGCCGGAAGGCAAATTGCTCACGGGGCGTTTCTCCCACCGCCAGGTGGAACGGAGCAACACCGGAGAGGGTGATATGCTGGTGTATTTCTTCAAAGTGCCGGAGGCAGATAAGGAAACAGCCTACAAAATGCTGGGCAGCCACGCCAAGGCCCGCCTGGTGTATGATGCCGGGGACAACGTACAGTATGTAAGCAAGCTGGAGCTCATTGCCCACCCGGAAGCCGCCGAATGTGAAAACTGGGAGCAGCTCATAGCCAGGCTCTACCCGCAGCATGACCTCATTCTCATTGGCGAGCGCAACATCATCATCCGCCCACGCAGCAGAAAATGACTTCAGCATGGAACTCATCTGCGACAATATCTCCTTTGCTTACAACCGCGATGTCCGGGTATTCGATGGGTTCTCCCACGTATTCAAACCGGGTATCACAGTGCTGAAGGGATATTCCGGCTCCGGCAAAACCACCCTGCTCAAGCTCCTGGCCGGCTATCTCAAGGTGAGCAGTGGCCGCATCATCACCCCCACCGGGCTGAAAGTGACCAGCCGCCTCTACCACCGGCGGGATGTCGCGTACATGTTCCAGGGCATCAATCTGCTGCCCCTCATGAGCGTGGAACGCAACCTCCACCTGGCAGCGGAAATGGCCATGCTCCCCCGCCGCGAATGGCTCCCCCGCTGCGAAACCCTCATTCACGACCTGGGGCTGGAAAAACTCCGCCACCGCCGGGCCGATAAACTTTCCGGCGGCCAGGCCCAGCGCGCTGCCCTGGCCCGCACACTCATGAAAAACGCACCCGCCATCCTGCTGGATGAACCCACCTCCGGCCTGGATGACGGCAACACCGCCATCATCAAAAAACTGGTGACACAGGATGCCTCCAGCCGCATCTGCATCATCAGCACTCACGATAGCCGACTCCTCGAACTGGCAGATGATCTCATTGATTTTGACCATTCTGTACCTCGCTAAAGACACGGTACACCGCTGGTTCACGCGTGCCTCCAGCCCGCTGGCCCGCGTGCTGGTCGTTTATTTCCTCTCCCTCTGTGCCCTGTGCTTCCTGGGCAGCTATGTCATCTCCGCCAAAGCCATCCGCGATAAGATACGCAGCCGCGGCGGTGACCTGGTGGCCGCCTTCTTCATGCTGCCTAGGGAGAGCACCGCACACTGTCTCCCCTCCCGGGACGAAACCATCAGGCTGCTGGGGGCAGATTCCATCTCCGTGATTCCGGCCGGCAACGCCCAGGTCAACCAGAAACACAACACCCAGATCGTGACCTACGATTTCCGCCGCGCGGCCCAGTTCATGCCCCTGCTCTCCCCCAGCGGCGGCCCCACCCTGCTCTACCCTGTGGATGATGCCCCCCTCCCCCCCGGCCCGGTAGATATCACCCTGCACGGGCAGCAGGAATCCTTCACCGCCATGGTGCGGCACCTGCCGGCGGACCACCTGCTCATGCGCCTCATGCAGAACGGGGTGCTGCTCATCCCCCCGGAAATGCTGGAACACATGCAGAACCGCCAAGGTATGCGCTACCAGCGCATGCTGCTTCAGGTCAACAATCTGGAAAATGCCGAATCCCTCAACCGCGTCTGCCGCTACCTGACCAGACTCAAAAAATATGAAGGTCTGGAAGGCAGTGTATCCTCTGCCGCAGCCCTGCTGGAGGAAATGGATATCATCCTGAGCAACCAGACCCAGTGCCGGGCGGCCTTCTGCCTGGGCATTGTTGCCATTGTCGGCATTCTGCTCACCGCCCTGGCCGGCATGGAATACCGCCAGAACGAATTCATCTACACCCTGATGAAAAGTTTCGGCATCAATTCCCTACTTCTGGTGGGCGCCTTCATCATCGAAAACCTGCTTCTCATCGCCATCTCCTTTGCCGCTGCCATCGTCACCTTCATGTATTCCCAGAAAATCATTGTCACTCAATTCTTTAAAATGGGCCAATACACCCTTTCACTGGAGGAAATCCTTCCCGAAATCCAGCTTATTTCCATCACCCTGCTCTTCTGCGTCCTGGTCTCAGCCATCCCGATCACCGTGGCTGCCAACCGCCAGATCGGTCGCGTTCTGAAATAAATTTGTCAGCATAGGCATATGGTGCATTTTGTGCTTGAAAGCCACCGGAATTGTGATAGAAGTAGAGGAGTCATTTCCCCCGCAGGGGGGTATCACCATTAACCTTCTTTAACACCAAACATAACTAATACCATGGATATTCAAGTTGCTGTCCTTTGCGACTACGCCGCCGATTATCAGGGCAAGCTCTGCGTGCAGGGCGCCTTCGATACTCTCTTCGCCCGTCAGTTCCCCGTCATCCACCCCGCCTGCGCTCTGGCTCTGCGCCTCTGCCTCACCCCCGAGGACTCCGGCGACCACAAGCTCGGCATCTCCATCGTGGACGAGGACGGCACCCCGCTCGACAAGGAGCGCATGCCCATCGTGGGTGACCTCAAGGTCGCTCTGCCCGAGGGTGCTTCCTTCCTGACCCGCAACCTCATCATGAACTTCCAGGGCCTCCGCTTCGAGAAGGTGGGCACCTACGCCATCAATATCACCCTCGACGGTGAGCTCGTGGCTTCCACTCCCCTCCGCCTCGTCATGGTGCAGGGCGAGCAGGCCTGAGTCGCTTGATACAGAAAACCTTCTGTTCCCGAAATTGCTCCTGCTTCCCCACCGGGGGAGCGGGAGCAAGCTTTTTTTCGAAACGCGGAAATTAAGCTCACCAGGATTTACGGGACTGAAGTCCCGTGCTCCGAAGCACATTGCACCTCCGGCTCAGTCCGCGCCCAGGCCACTGGCCTTCAGCACCTCCCAGCCGCCCTCCAGCACATAGATAGGGGCCTCCAGCATGCCAAGCTCGCGCAGCTCTGCGGCAATTTCCTCGGAGGCAGTGCACTCATTCGTGCAGAAGACCACAATGCACTCCCCATTATCTGCGGCCTCCAGCAGGCGGCCGATGGCGGCATCAATCTGCTGCTGCATCTCCGGCCCCTTGCGGATGGGGAACATGCGGTTATCCGGCAGCATGAGGTGGTTGAGCTCAAAATCCGCCTGGCTGCGGGCATCCACCCACACCACCCGGTTCTGGTGGCGGGTCGAGAGCGTCTCCATGCAGATGCGCCCCTCCGGCAGCTTCTCCTGCACACAGGCCGGCAAGCGCCGCGGCGCAAAGATAATCGCATCTGCCCAGCCCAGCACAAAAGCCAGAATGAGCATGATGATACCCAGCCGTATCACCTGTGTGAATGTATCCTTCATCTTCTCCGCGTGGCACCGTTTTTACCACAAACCCGGCCTGATGTAAACGAAAAAGCTCACAAGCAGAACTTGTGAGCTTTTCAAGTAGGGCTACAGGGACTCGAACCCCGAATAGCGGTGCCAGAAACCGATGTGTTGCCAATTACACCATAGCCCTGTTTTCTTGGAACGGCGGGAGTATATACCTTTTGACCCTCCGCGTCAAGCCAAATCCTGCTTTTTTTTACAAAATTGCGAAAAAATCAGTGTTTTTTGAGCCAGACGAGCAGCAGGGCCACATCTGCCGGGGTGATGCCGGGGATGCGGGCGGCCTGGCCGATGGTGGCGGGGCGCACGCGGGCGAGGCGCTGGCGGGCCTCGGTCTTCATGGCCGGAATGGCGGCGTAATCAATATCGGCGGGTATCTTCTTATCCTCCTGGCGCTGCAGGCGGGCGGCAGCGGTGCGCATGCGGTCGATGTGGCCGGCGTAGGCAATTTCGGTGGCGATGGGCTCCCAGAGCTCATCCGGATGCAGGGAGCGGAGGGGCTCCGGCAGGGAGCGCCAGTCGTTGTCCGGGCGGCGGAGCCAGGTTTCCAGCGTGGTGCCGTCAATCTTCTGGTGGCGGGCATCGGCCACGCCCTGCCCGATGGCGGCCAGGCGGCTCTCAGCGGCGCGGCCCTGCTCCTCGCTCACGAGGCCCAGGCGGGCAGCCAGCGGAGTGAGGCGGAGGTCAGCATTGTCCTGGCGGAGGAGGAGGCGCATCTCGGCGCGGCTGGTGAACATGCGGTAGGGTTCATCCGTGCCGCGGGTCACGAGGTCATCGACCATGACGCCCAGGTAGGCCTGGTCGCGGCGGAGGATGAGGGGCTCTTCCCCACGCAGGGCGAGCATGGCATTTGCCCCGGCCAGCAGGCCCTGCCCTGCGGCTTCCTCATAGCCGCTGGTGCCGTTGATCTGCCCGGCAAAGTAAAGCCCGCGCACGCGCTTGGTCTCCAGGGTCACCTGCAGCTCGGTGGGGGGCACAAAATCATACTCCACCGCATAGCCGGGGCGGATGAGCCGGGCATTTTCCAGCCCGGGGATGGAGTGCACAATCTCCAGCTGCACAAAGAAGGGCAGACTGCTGGAGAGGCCGTTCAGATAATACTCATCCGTGCTGCGACCCTCGGGCTCGATGAAAATCTGGTGCCGCTCCTTATCTGCAAAGCGCACCACTTTATCCTCGATGCTGGGGCAGTAGCGCGGGCCGGTGCCCTCGATGACACCGCCGAAGAGCGGGCTGTGCTCCAGGTTGCGGCGGATGATATCGTGCGTGCCTTCGTGGGTGTAGGTGATGGCGCAGGAGAGCTGGCAGAGCCGGAAATCCGCATCGGCAAAGTGGTTGAGGGTGCAGTGCGGCTCGGTTTCGCGGCTCAGAAGCCGGGTGCTGCGGTAGCTGAAGAGCGGCGGCGGGGTATCGCCGGGCTGCTGCTCTAAAGCGGCAAAGTCGATGCTGCTGCCCAGGATGCGCGGGGAGGTGCCAGTCTTGAAACGCTGGAGGGGGAAGCCGAGTTTCTCCAGACTGGCCGAAATGCCGCTGGGAGCACCACCCAGGCGCCCGCCCGGCAGGTGCTCCATGCCCACATGCAGCAGGCCGCGCATGAAGGTGCCGCTGCAGAGCACCACCGCCTTTGCCGCAAAGCGCTGGCCCCAGGTGGTGGTGACCCCGGCCACGCGCCCCTGCTCCACCACGATTTCATCCACGTCCCCCTGGAAGAGCTGCAGGCCGGGGGTGGTCTCCAGCACCCACTTCATGCGGGCGCGGTAGGCGCTCTTGTCGCACTGGGCGCGGGGGGCCCTCACGCTGGGGCCCTTGGAGGCATTCAACATGCGGAACTGCACGGCGGTGGCATCCGTATTCAAGCCCATGGCGCCGCCCAGGGCATCGATCTCGCGCACCATGTGGCCCTTGGCCAGGCCGCCGATGGCGGGGTTGCAGCTCATCTGCCCCACGGTATCCAGGTCGTGCGTGAGCAGGGCCACGGTGCCGCCCAGGCGGGTGGCTGCCAGCGCGGCCTCGATGCCGGCGTGGCCGCCGCCGATAACCAGCACATCAAAGACTGTGGGAATCAGCGAGCTCATGCCGTGGTGAGCGTTACGATGAGTTTGTGCAGGATATCGCGGGCATCCAGCCCGCTGGAAACCAGCGCCTTATCTGCCGCAGCGCAGGCCTGCAGATCGCGGCGGGCCTTGCGCAGGCTGAGCTTGCCCACGGTGCGGGCGGCATTGAACAGGCCGTAGGTGTTCGGCGTGCCGTCCTTCTTGAGCGGCAGGAGCTTGCGCCCCTCTGCCGGCAGGCGGTTCAGCGCGGCATCGAACGCGCGGTAGTTGCCGGTATCCGGCTTATAGGCATCGATGAGCAGGCGGGCGCAGAAACGCTGGCGCACCGTGGGCACGATGGCCGCGCGCATGATGGATACGCCCTGCTCCCCGTGCTCCAGCTGCTCATTCACCAGGCGCACCGCCAGGCGCGAGTTGCCGCTCTCGATGGCGCGGGAAATCTCAAAAATCACCCCGTTGCGGGATACGGCCACCATGAGCTCCACGTCCTGCGCCGTCACCTTGCGGCGCTCCGGGCCCAGGTACACATCCAGCTTGGCCAGCTCATTGGAAATCTGGCGCGTGCTCTCATTCACGCGGTGGATGAACAAATCCAGCGCATCATTATCAAAGCCCAGCCCCAGCGGCTTGGCCATGCGCAGCGTGAGGGCAGAAAGCTCGCCCTCCCAGCCGGGTTTGGTGATATCTATCTTGGAAAATTCCTTTACCTCGGCCGCCGCACCCAGTTTCTTGAAGAAGGAGCGGCGCTTGTCCATCTCGCTGGCAGAGAGCACGAAGAAGGTCTCCTCCGGCAGGTTGGCGAGGGTGGAAACCAGCTCCTCCAGCGCGGCCTGCACCGCCTCGCTGCGGGCACCCTGAGGGGTATCGCCCATGAAATTGGCGCCTTTGAGCCAGATAACCTTGCGCCCGCCGAACATATTCATCATCTGCAGGCCGGAGATGGTGCGGCCCACGATTTCCACCGCTTCATCCACCGTGGCGGCCGAGCCGTCGATGGTCTCATTGCCCCAGCCATCGCCGCCTTCCTCCAGGCGGGCATAGGCAGCGGCAGCCGCAGCGGCGGCGGCTCCTTCATCGCTCCCGAAAAAAACAAAACTGGCGGTCTGGGCAGGCACGTGCCCATTACACCAGAAATCAAGCTCCAAGTCAACCCGTTTCCGCGGCTCGTAATTTCAGATTTGCGGGATTTTCTGCTTGATTTAGAGTCTAAGGCTTGCTAGTATTTCCCCAGTATTACATCAATTACGTTTATGAAAGTTTTTTCCGTTCTGCTTTTCTGCGCTGCCGTAGTTGCTCTGCTGCCCGCCCAGGCTCAGGGTCGTCGTTCCCGTTCTGCCACTCCCGCCGCTGCTGCCGGGGCTGAGGAAGCCGCACCCAAGACCGGCGTGCGCTTCGTTATCTGCTCACCCGCAGGCGTGAGCATGCCTTCCCCGCTCTATGTGCGCAGCGGAAAGGAATTCAAGGCGATTTCCATTGGTTCCCGCACGCCGAGTGCACGCGTGAAGCCCGTGGGCGGCGTGGTGGAGTTCTGGGACCAGAACCCCGCACCTGCGATGGCCGAGGGCGACAAGAAGGCACCGAAGGCCGCTGCTGAGAAACTGCCGGAACCGATTTTCAGCGTGACCGTGCCCGCCACTGCCGGCAGCAAGTCAGTCTGCATCCTCTCCCCGAACAAGGAGGTTAAGAAGACCAGCGCCCTGTTCCTGAATGAAAGCGATTTCCCCAGGAAGGGCATGCACATCATCAACCTGTCCTCCTTCCCGCTGCAGATTATCACTTCTGAATCCAACGATTTCAAAGACAAGAAGGAAAGCAAAATCGGCGTCTACCGCCGCGAGGACGGTATCTGCCCCGAAAACAGCTGGAGCTTCAAGGGTGAGAAAGGCCAGCAGGTTTCCTTCGTCCTTTCCTACTACGACAAGGCCACCAAGGGTTTCAAACGCATGAAAGCCTCCACCTTCGTGCTTTCCGATCGCCAGTCCATGGTGAATATCGTCGTGAAGGACACCACCCGCAACATGCCCAAGCTCATGCCTATCCAGATTGCTGAAAGCAAGAAGGATAAGTAAGTTCCAACCTCTTTCTCAACTCTCTCCACCTCTATGCCTGAAAAACTTACCAGTGGCCCCATTGCCGAGCGTATCGCGCGCATCGGTGACCTGTTTGCCGTGAGCGGAGACTTCCTCTACGGAGAGGAACTCCGCAACGGCCACATCAACACCACCTACCGCGCCTGCTACCGCTCGGAGGACGGTCACGAAGACCGCTACATCCTCCAACGCATCAATGATTATGTGTTCAAGGACCCGGCACAGGTTATGCGCAACGTGGAGAAAGTGACCCGCCACATCACCTGGAAACTGCTGCGCCGCCGCCGCGATGCCGCCGGTCAGACCCTCAATCTCTTCCCCGCCCGCGGCGGGCGCAATTACATTGTGCTGCCGGAGGAAGGCGGCATGTGGCGCTGCTACAACAACATCGAGGATACCCACACCTACGATGTGGTGGAAAATACCCGCCAGGCCTACCAGGCAGGCTATGCCTTCGGTTCCTTCCAGGATCTCATCTGCGATATGAACCCGGAGGACATCAAGGAATCCATCCCGGATTTCCACAATACCCCCAAGCGCTATGCCGACCTGCTCAAGAGCGCCGAGGCTGATGTGAAAGGGCGCGCCGCCAACTGCCAGGCAGAGCTGGAACTGCTGAAAGGATGGGCTGACCGCTTCACCCGCATCACCGATATGCTGGCCAGCGGTGAAATCCCCACCCGCATCACCCACAATGATACCAAAATCAACAACGTGATGCTGGATGCCGAGACCGACAACGCCGTGTGCGTCATCGACCTCGATACGGTGATGCCCGGTTCCGTGCTCTACGATTTCGGCGATATGGTGCGCACGGCCACCTGCATTGCCAGTGAGGATGAAGAAGACCTCAGCAAAGTGAAAATGGAGATGCCCTTCTTCGAATCCCTGGCCGAGGGGTACCTGGATGCCGCCCATTCATTCCTGACCCAGCGCGAGGTGGAATACCTGCCCTTTGCCGGGTGGCTCATCACCACGGAAATCGGCATCCGCTTCCTCACAGACTATCTGGATGGCGACCTTTACTTCCGCACCGAGAAACCGGAGCACAACCTCATCCGCGCCCGCAACCAGTTCAAACTGGCCCAAAGCATCGACAGCCAGATGATCAGCATGGGCAAATATGTGCGCCGGCTCATGAAGTCGTACAACAAGTAATGCGCTCCTTTCTCCACACGCTCCTGCTGGCAGGCGCGCTGCTTCTTGCCACACCCTGCGGTGCCGGGTCACTGAACCTGGAAACAGCCAGAACAGCGTTCCTGCACACCAGGGCGGGAGAAAACAATGTCTGCATCCTGCTGGATGGCTGGCAAATTGCATTCCTATCCCCGGACGGGCAGAGAATCGGTGCTGCCATCGTCATGGAACAGGAGAATGCTGAAAAGCACGAAAACGATTTATCGGAGGTCATCTCACGCCTGGCTGCGCTGGCCGGCATGGGAACGCCGGAATCCATCGACTTCGATGAAGAGGGTCACAAATACGCCCTGCTGGTTGATCAGGATGTGCTGGGTGAACTCGCAGAGCAAGCAGACCACGTATACAGCGGCAGCCCGCTAGAGTCCCTGGCCTACCTGCTCGCGGATGAATATTTCTGCCTTCACCGCATCCGCCGCAATGGTCATTTGCACTGGAAAACCATCAAGAAAAGTGGAGTGGATCTCCTGATGCCCATGGCAGGCAAGAAGCTGGCCGCCATCGAAGTAACAGGTCGCCAGCAAATGAATGAGTATGCTGCCGAAGTGCTGGCAGACAAGCTCGGGCTGGGCAAAAACACCGTACCGGCTTCAGCCCGCGAAACGCTTTGTACGCAGCTCCGCTGCGTTGCCGTGCCGTACATGAATGCCAGGAGCGGCATCCTGCTGGCGCGCACAGACCGCCGCGCCGTCATCGGCAGACAACCTGCTGTAATCCGCATGCTGGCCAGCCGGAATGAAGGCGCCCTGACCTTCCCGGAAGAAGCCTCCGACTGGCCGGTGGAAGAAAAAGAAGAAGAAATTCCCCCCGAACCGGCTGTGGAGGAGAAAAAGGAAACTCCCCCCCTCACTCCTGAGCAGGCACGCGATGCCTATATCAAGTATATCCAGGGGCTTTGATTGTGCTGCCGGAGCAGGCACAGGCGCACGCGCCAGAACACTCATATGCCCCAAAGATTGAGTAAAGGACCCGACAAATTGGAATTTAACAGAATTGACAATTGACGAGTGACTATTGACAATTGAAGAAATTCCGCGGGCCTTACGGCCCGCCTAGCTTTCAATTAATCATTAATCACTAATAATTAATCATTGACTAAATTCCAATTTATGGAGCTCAGAACTCAAACTTTGGGACACGCATGGCCGGAACACCGCGTTTTTGAACGGCAGGTCTTACTTCAGCTCGCCCCGCTCCACAGCCGGGAGAATGTTCTTCTCATAGTGCTGAACTGCATCCAGCAGGCGGCGGGCGATGCGGGAATTCGGCGCCATCTCGTAGGCGCGCTTGTAGCAGGCGTGTACATCTCTGTAGCGGCGCTGGAAGGCGTAGGAATCGCCCAGTGAACGCCAGGCTTGCTGGGCGGGCTCCGGCTCCAGCTCGGGATTCTTCAGGAAAGCCTGCAACTCTGCCTGGAGCTGCTTGATTTCCTCGGGGCTGTTGTGGCCGCGAGTGCGGTCAAAAATCTCATTCAGCTCGGCGTTCTGCTTTTCGAGGTTGGAATAGCGGATGAGCACGCGGGCATAGCCCAGGGAATTCTGCGGGTCCAGGCGGTTGATTTCATTCACCACATCCGGGTACTTATCGCGGCAGTGCTGCGGCACGGCGTTGAGCCCCTCAGCCAGAGCGGCGGCGCGCTCCAGGCCCTGCAAGCCTTCGGCGCGTTTGAAAGCGGCATCTCGCACGGCACGCACAGCAGCGGCCCCTTCCAGGGCTTTCAGGTACTCAGCCGTGTTGGCGCGGGCACCGGCCACCTGGGCATAGGGCCTGCCGGCGGCATCCAGCAGCAGCACCGTGGGCAGCCCGGTCTGGATATGGTGGTAGGCCAGCAGCTTCTCATTCGCATTGCGCTGCGATTCGGGCATAGCAGCCACGGCCTCCGGCAGACGCGGGAAAACCACCTCTACCAGCACATATTTATCGCCCGCCGCCTTCTCGAACTCTGCGGTCTCCAGAATCTTCGTGCGCAGGTGGATGCAGGGCGGGCACCACTCCTTGCCGGTGAACTCCAGCAGAATATCACGCCCTTCCTCTGCAGCCAGCTGCTGCGCTGCCAACACACTATCCGCCTTCGGCAGTGCCCAGGCACTGCCAGCCAGGGCACCCATCAACATCCATACTGCAAACTTTTTCATAACTATTGGTTCAGACTCTTTATACCATTTTTCTGTTCATCATGTCTACCCGTTTTTTATCTTTTTTATCACGTGTGCCCCAAAGTTTGAGTACAGAGCGCGATAAATTGGAATTTGTGGGGCAGTGGGCGAGCGCAAGCGAGCGGCATTCAAAGCCCGTGAAACGGGCGACATACCCATAG
>CALFTQ010000163.1 GCA_937916135.1 uncultured Verrucomicrobiales bacterium | reverse complement strand
GGCAGAGCAAGTTTGCCAGCCGCGCCGCGAGCGATGCTCTGCCCATGCGCGATGCCTTTGCCGTGCTTTTCTTTGTATCGGTGGGCATGGGCTTCCACATCGGCGGGCTGCTGGAGCACTGGCCGCTCGCCCTGGCCACGCTGGCCATCTGCATGCTGGCCAAGCCCATCATGGCGGCCATCATGGTGAGCCTGCTGGGCAAGCCGATGCGCCTGAGCCTCATGGTGGGCGGCTCGCTCTCGCAGATTGGTGAGTTCTCCTTCATCCTGGCCACCCTCATTGCCGGTACCTACCACCTGCTGCCTTTGGAGGCGGTGAATGTGATTACCGGCGTGGCCATTGTCTCCATCACGCTGAATGCCGCGCTGTACCGCTTTGTGCCGTTGGCGGTGCACAAGCTGGAGGACCGCGGCATAGGCACGCAGCATGCGCATGCGGATTCCATTCCCGCCGTGGCGGATGATGTGTACCGCATCCTGCTGGTGGGGTACGGCCCCTGCGGCGAGCTGGTGAGCCAGGTGCTGCGCCGCCATGATATGGAGGTGGTCGTGCTGGAGATGAATGTGGATACCGTGGCCCGCCTGCACAAGGAAGGCCTGCCTGCCATTCATGGCGATGCCTCGAACCGCACCATCCTGCGACTTGCCGGGGTGGAGAAGGCCAAGGCCATCATCATTTCCTCAGCCGCAGCCCCTGCGGTGGCGATTGCCTCTGCCGCCCGTGGCCTGAACCCCGATATCCGCGTGGTGGCTCACACAAACTATATCCGCATTGCCCAGGCCATCGCCCAGTCCGGCGATGCCCATGCCTTTGCCGGCGAGGCCGAGGTAGCCTTGGCTATGACCAGCCACATGCTGCTCTCTCTTGGTGCAACCGAAGAACAGGTCATGCGCGAACGTAGCGAAAACCGCCGCCGCCTCATGGGGGAAGGAAATTAAAAAAAGGTACGCCGTATCATGCTTTTTTCTGCAGTTCGTCCATGAGGCGGGCGTAGAGCACGCGCAGGCGGAGCAGCATGTAGAGCACGATGAGGGTGACAATGGTGAGGTAGATGATGACGGCCCAGCAGAAGAGGCGCATGGAGTCCAGCGTATCATTGATTTTCTTCTCCTCCAGGATGCGCTGGGCAATGATATCCCCCACTTCTTTAGCGTACTCGCGCCCTTCTTCCTTGTAGGCATCCAGCAGGGAATCGGTAGCCCCGCGCAGGGTGAGCACCATTTGCTCGCCAAACGATGGCTCTTTCTTCTTCTGGGCAGGTGCCGCCGGGGTGCCCGGTGCCGGTTGCGGCTCGGCTACAATCTGCAGCAAACCGCCCAGCAGCTCGCCCGCATCCACCTTGGCTTGCACCGGCAGCAGCCACACCAGCGCCATGAACAGGAGAAAAATCTTCTTCATGCTGGCAGTGTAGCACAGCTTGCGCTGCGTATCAACCGCGAATTTGTCGTTCCGACAAAATTACGAATTACGAGTTGCGAACCTCTAAAAACTCACTAAATTGATGTTTTTCGTTGTCGGAGCACGGGACTTCAGTCCCGAAATAACGGTGCTTCCAATCGGGACTGAAGTCCCGTGCTCCGACAGAGTTCCCCCACAAATTCCCATTTAGTGTTTTTTAGAAGTCCCCGATTGATGTGTTGCAGGCGTTTATCGGGGTGCTACTGATTCAGGGTGGCAATACTGTGTATGAGCAGGATGGGGAGGGCGGCTATTTCGAGGGTGAGCCCTACCGCAGATGCCCCGAGGGAAAGCGGAACATCCACCACGCAGAGAGCCCAGGAGATGGGGCGGCGTATCTGGTTGCCCGTGCTGCGGCGGTCGCTCAGGTGGCGCCGGACCAGCGCATCGGGGTTGAAGATGTTGGTGTCCTCCACCCTGGTGGCTTTGCTCAGGTCAATCTCATGGGCCCGGAGCAGGCGGTAGGGGTGGTAGAGGGGGCGCTCATCCGGTGCAAACTTATAGGCCCCGCTGCAATCCTGAAGCTGGGCTGCGGTCAGTTCGGCGTAGTAGGTATCGCAGGGCAGGGAGGTCAGCCATTCATGGCGGTCGAGCCTGTCTGCTACCGGGCTGGTCGGGAAAATCCATTGTTCCCTTTCCAGCCAGGGCATGGTGGTGAACATTATGAGAAGGGGCTCCTCGCGCGGAGCATAGACAACGGGTAACTTGACGTAGTAATAATCCCCCATGCGCCAGGTCTCGTAGCGTGTTTCCCAGACCAGCCATGTACTGGTGGCCTCTTTATTCCGGCGCGACAGAACCTCCGGGCATTCACGCCCTATGCTGTCCAGGTAGCTGCCGGTGTTTACAGCGGTGCAGGAACAGAGTATCAGCGCGGCCAGCAGGAGAAGGACTTTCTTCATGCTGCCAATGTAGCACAACACGCTATGCTCGGACAAGAAAAAAGGCCCCGCGGGTTTCGCGGGGCGGGTAAATTACTGAGCCAGGGCAATGAGCAGCTTGTTGTGAATGCCGCCGAAGCCGCCGTTGCTCATGACGAGAATCACGTCGTTCGGGTGCACGTGGGTCACCACATGGGCCACGATGTCATCCACATTCTTACCCACGTAGGCATCGGTGCCGGCGGCCTTGATGTCGGCCAGCAGTTTATCTTCGTCCAGCCGCTGCTCGGGGGTGAGGCGCTTGTGGTTCTCGATGGGCGAGATGACGGCGAAGTCGGCATTGGCCAGGGACTCGGCGAGTTCGTTCTGGAAGAGGTTGCGGATAGTGGTGTTGCTGCGGGGTTCAAAGAGCACCCACAGGCGGCTCTTCGGGAAACGCTGGCGCAGACCCGCAATGGCCAGCCGGATGGCGGTGGGGTGGTGGGCGAAGTCATCCACCACGGTCACGCCGTTCACGGTGCCGCGCACTTCCTGCCGACGTGCCACGCCTTCGAAATGATCCAGCGCTGTGCGGATTTCATCCGGGCTCAGCCCGGAGAAAGCAGCGGCGCAGGCGGCCATGGCGGCATTGCGCACGTTGAAATCGCCAATCATGGGCACGTTGAAGCGCTCGCCGCAGAGCGGGCAGGGGGCTGATTCCTCGCCCTCGGGGGCGGGCTTGCAGGTGAGGGTGAAGCTGCTGCCATCGGTGCGGGGCTCCAGGTCGGTGATGCGGATGTCGGCGTCCTCGGCCATGCCCACGCTCACGAGCTTCACCATGCGCAGCTCCGTGGCGGCGCAGGCGCGCACATCGGCGCAGTTCGGGCAGTCGGCATTGATGAAGACGATGCCGTTGCGGGGTACGGCGCGCAGCAGGCGCTTGAAGGAAAGCTTGATTTCCTCCACATTGGCGTAGATATCGGCGTGGTCCATCTCGATATTGTTGATGATGACCACCTCCGGCAGGTAGTGAAGGAACTTGGAGCGCTTGTCGAAGAAGGAGGTGTCGTACTCATCGCCCTCCAGCACGCAGAACTCAGAATCGGTGAAGCGGCCACCGCGCCCCAGGTTGCGGGCAATGCCGCCAATCATGAAGCTGGGGTTGCGGCCGTTAGCTTCCAGCATCCAGGCCAGCATGGAGGTGGTGGTCGTCTTGCCGTGCGTGCCGGTCACCACCAGGTTGCGCTTGCCCCAGAGGAAGAACTCCTTCATGGTCTCCGGCAGGCTCATGTAGCGCAGCCGCTTCTCCAGCACGGCTTCCACCTCGATATTGCCCCGGCTCATGGCGTTGCCGATGACCACCAGGTCGGTGTCTGCCGGGATGTTGGCAGGGTTGTAGCCCTGGAAAATCTGAATGCCCTCATTCTCGAGGAAAGTGGACATGGGCGGGTAGACATTGGCATCGGTGCCGGTTACCACGTAGCCCTGTCGTGCCATGGCCGATGCAACGGCCCCCATGGCGGTGCCACATATTCCGAGAAAGTGAACGTGTTTCATATTGTCCCTTACAGTGCGTAGAAGTGCCCAAAAGGTTATATCATCTACTGCTCCATTGCAAGTATTTTTTAGGGCATGATGTTAAGAATGAAAATTTCTGTAAAATGCCACAGAATTGGCTTGTAATGGCTTGACGCTATAAATGGCTTAGGTGCCCAGAATGGGGTGCGCGCGCCTTACAGGGGGTGTGTGACGCAAATTTTGTAAAAATGACGTATTATAATATTGTGGCGCGCGCGTACGCGCGTATAATCGGCGGCACTTATGAGTGATAACGTAACGCCCCCGGAGGATGCTGAGAAGCTTTCGACCGGGGCACAGCAGGAGTACGGCGCCGCCCAGATTGACAAGCTGGAGGGTCTTGAAGCCGTGCGTAAGCGTCCGGGGATGTACATTGGCGACCCGGATGAACGTGGTTTGCATCACTGTGTGTTCGAAGTGCTGGATAACTCGATTGACGAGCACCTGGCCGGATACTGCAGCAAGATCATCATCCAGATTCACGAGGGCGGTACCATTTCCGTGATTGACAACGGCCGTGGTATTCCGGTGGATATGCACCCGAAGTTCGGCATCCCTGCCGTGGAGCTGGTGCTGACCAACCTGCACGCCGGTGGTAAGTTCGGCCAAGGTGCGTACAAGTATTCCGGCGGTCTGCACGGTGT
>CALFTQ010000162.1 GCA_937916135.1 uncultured Verrucomicrobiales bacterium | reverse complement strand
TGTCCGTCACCACAAATGCGGATAACACATCAATCTTTAATTGCCTCATCAATAAGATGTTTTGTACCTCGTTATTGCTGTAGCAGGAGCAGAACTGAATTGTTTCACATTTCCTCGGTCAATCCGATAAAGTCGATGGGCGTGCCTGTCGAGAGATCGGCAATGAGCCAGATATAGGGTCGGGTGAAGGAAATATATTCGTGCGCATAGTCCAGCGAATCATCTGCTTTGGCAGAGTCCTTTGATTCCACCAGAGAGAGGGAAACAGAATGAATGAACGCGCCCAGGTGGATTTTCTCCGGGGTGAGTGGAGAGAAATCGGCCGTTTCCGTATCAAAGAGAGCCTTCAATCCCAAGCGGCGCAGAGAATCGCGCATATCATAGGGGAAAATCTGAAGCTCCAGGCGGGGGAGTTCCACCAGCATATCCTGGGGCGTTGCCCCTGCCAGGGATTTGCGAATGCCAGTGAGCATTTCCGGGGTGAGGTTGGCCGCAAAGTCGCGGGCAACGCCTGCTGGCAGTATGCCTATAAAAACGAGAGGCTCACCTGATGCTTCTGACTTGAAAGGAATGGCAACCGCCTGCCAGCTGCCGTCTTCTGCCTTGGCGCTGCGGAACTGGCCGCGACTACGCATCTGGCGGAAATGGGGCATTCCGCCGGAGGCGCTGTCAAAGTCAGCCGTCCGGCTGTTGGCTGAATTAAAGGGCGTTTCCCACTCTGCAGAGAAACTGGTAGTGGCCGCCACCAGCAATTTGGTGCGATTCGTCACCATCTTGCTGTCGGCCAGTTGGAAATCCCCTTTACCCATGGCCGCACCGAGATTACCATTGAACAAGCTCAGCGCCATAGGAACATTCTCAGAAAATGGCAGGGGCATGACCGGGAAGCGGCCTTCATTCCGCGGCAGGTTAAGGTCGACCCCCAGCAGGGCGGCACTTGATGGTTCCGTGGCACGGAGAACCAATGTCTCCTTCAGCTGCAGAGCCTGTAATTCCTCCAGTGTTCTACCTGCTGCTATATCTTGCAACGAGAGCAGGGCATTTGAGATGCAATGAGGAGCTACAAGTACATTCCCGGTCTCCTTTTCCTTGAGCCCGTGCTGAAAGAAACGCAGGCTGAATGCATCCGAGGTAATCTCACTGGCGGGGCAGTTCGCCGCAGCTTCCTCCTGCTGAGTCTGCGGGCGCAGATAGCGCTGCCCCAGGACACCGGCAAGTAATCCCAGAGCAACAAGGCCAGCCATAATGATTTTCTTCTTATCCATAGCCTTCAGGAATAGAGTGAAAGTTCTTCATCCAGTTTTGCACCGGGAGAGATACAGTAACGGGCGCCCAGTTCAATGCTCACGCGATTGCCCAGCGAGTTGCGGAAGGTCATGTGCACCGGCATTTTGCCCGGGTATTTCAGCAGAATGCTCTTGATGAGCTCCAGGTCACCGGCATTGTGGCGGGCGGTGTTCAGGGTGATTTCGTAGAACTTGGGCTTGCCAGCGCGGCGCTTGGTGCCGGAGCCGATCTGTTCCACTCCGTTGGCGGATACTTTCTTGCCGCCGGTCTTTTCATCCTCGGAGATGCGGGCGCGGAACTGCACGAAATTTCCGGCTGTGAGCAGGCCTTCCTGTTCCATGGCCTTGGTGAACGAATCACCCCAGAGCAGGGCTTCCGTACTGCCGGTGAAGTCTTCCACCGTGATGATGGCGAACTTCTGACCACTCTTGCTCATCTTGATATTCACAGCGCGCAGCATGCCGGCCATATCATGCGTGCCGCGGATTTCGTCCGCCGTCAAATCGGGCAGGGTGCCTATGGGGATGAACTTGGCCCCATCGATGATACCGCGCATGCTGTCCAGCGGGTTGCCGGTGAAATACGCACCTGTCAGGAACTTCTCATCATCCAGGCGCTTATCCTTGGGCCATTCCTGCAAGGTAAGCTTATCTTCCGGACCGGAGGTCGTCTCGGTCATATCGAAGAGCGCCATCTGGCCGGCTTCGGCGTCCTTGTGCACGCTGCTGGCGCCGTTGATGCACTGCTCGATACTCTCGAAAATCTGGGCGCGGCACACGTGCATCCAGTCGAAGGCACCGCACTGCACCAGCACTTCAATCTGGTTGCGGCGCACATTCTGCGGCGGGATGCGGTAACAGAAATCCTCCAGGCTCTTGTAGGGGCCGTTCTTCTTGCGCTCCTCCACGATGACGCGCACGGTTTCCGAGCTCATGCTCTTGACGGAGGCCAGACCGAAGCGCACAGCCAGCTTGCCGTTGGGCATGGTTTCAGGCTGGAACTTCACCTCGCTGTGGTTCACGCAGGGGCCCAGCACCTCGATACCCATGCGGATGGCTTCCTGAATGAACACACCAATCTTTTCGTTGGTGGCTTCATTGGTCATGAGCCCGCAGAGGAACTCCACGGGGAAATGGGCCTTCAGGTAGGCGGTCCAGTAGGAAATGTGACCGTAGCAGGCAGAGTGGGACTTGTTGAAACCGTAGCCGGCGAACTTCTGAATCTTGTCGAAGATGGCATTAGCGGTTGCTTCGTCAATCTGGTTCACATCCCAGCAGCCTTTCACGAAACGGCGGCGCTGCTCGGCCATTTCCTGCATGTCCTTGTGACCCATGGCGCGGCGCAGAAGGTCAGCACCGCCCAGGGTATAGCCGGCCAGCAGCTTGGCGGCTGCCTGCACCTGCTCCTGGTAAATCATCACGCCGTAGGTCAGACCGGACACCGTCTCCAGCAGCGGGTGCTCGTATTCCGCCTGCTTCAGCCCCTTCTTCACGGCAATCATATCATCCATGAACTGCATGGCACCGGGGCGGTAAAGGGCGAGCAGAGCGATGATGTCTTCAATATTGTCGATACCGTAGCGCCGGCAGGTGTCGACCATGCCGCCCGATTCGAGCTGGAACACACCCATCGTATCGCCGCGGTTCAGCAGTTCGAAGGTTTCCTTATCAGTGATATCCACCGCATCGTAGCGGAAATCCGGCACGCGCCAGCGCACGTAGGTCTCCGCATCCTTCATCACGGTGAGGGTCTTGAGCCCCAGGAAGTCCATCTTCAGCAGGCCTGCGTTGTAAATGGCGCCCATATCGCACTGGGCCACTACTTCACCGTGCGGGTTGCTGAGGTCGTCTCGCGTGAGCGCCACGTATTCATCCAGCGGGCGGTCACCAATCACCACACCGGCGGCGTGCATACCCACGTTGCGCACAGTGCCTTCCAGCTTCTTGGCGTAGTTCCAGATTTCCTTGTAGGTATCGTCCTGCTCCACGAGGGTGCGCAGGTCTTCGCTGGCGGCGTAGCTCTTGTCCAGCGTCACGCCGGGGCCGCTTTCGATGAGCTTGGCAATCTTGTCACTGTCGCTGTAGCTCATGTCGAGCACGCGGGCCACGTCCTTGATGACCGATTTGGCACCCATGGTGCCGTAGGTGATGATGTGGGTCACGGCGCGTTCGCCGTATTTCTGGCGCACGTATTCAATCACCTCCGGGCGGCGGGTCTGGCAGAAGTCGATATCGATATCCGGCGGGCTCACACGCTCCGGGTTCAGGAATCGTTCGAAAATGAGGTTGAAGGCGTAGGGGTCGATATTCGTGATTTTCATCACGTAGGCCACCAGCGAACCGGCGGCAGAGCCACGACCGGGGCCCACGGGGATATCGTGGTCCTTGGCCCAGTTGATGAAGTCTGCGGTGATGAGGAAGTAACTGGGGAAGCGCAGCTGATTGATGATGCCCAGCTCGTAGTCCAGGCGAGAGCGCAGCTCCTGGTCGTTCTCGGCGCGTTCCTTGCCGTAGCGCTCAGCCAGGCCTTCGTAGCATATTTTGCGCAGGTATTCCTCGCGGGTGGAGCCATCCTCCGGGGCGAACTCCGGGTAACGCTCGGTGGAGGTGGAGTCGAGCTTGATGGAAGTGTTGCAACGCTCGGCAATCACGTTGGTGTTCTCGTAGGCATCCGGGTATTCGGGGAAGAGCTCGCGCATCTCAGCCTCGCTCTTGAAATACACGCTCTTGGGGTAGCGCATGCGCTTGGAATCCATGCGCTTGTTGCCCGTGCCCACGCAGATGAGAATATCGTGTGCATCGTGGTCATCGGCATTAAGGAAGTGGGCATCATTCGTCACCACCAGGGGTACATTGTTCTTGCGGGCAATGCGCACCAGCTCAGGCGTCACGCGGCGCTCTTCCTCCAGCTCATGGTCCTGCAGCTCCACAAACACATTATCCTTGCCGAAGATATCCACTAAGTCGAGCAGTACCTGTTCGGCTTTCTCGGGTTCATCGCGCAGGAGCCACTCCTGCATGGGGCCTGAAATACAGCCGGTAAGGCAGATAAGGCCCTTGCTGAACTCACGCAGGGTGTCGTAGTCGATGCGCGGTTTGTAGTAGAAGCCGTCCAGGTGGCCGCGGGAGACTATCTTGATGAGGTTTTCCCAGCCGATGTTGTTCTCGCAGAGCAGCACCAGGTGGCAGTACTTGTTGCGCCCCGGTATCTGTTTCTTCACGTCAAGCGGAGTTGGGGAAACATACACCTCGCAGCCCAGAATCGGCTTAAACACTGGTTTCTTCTCATCCGGGTGTTCCTTGTTCCACTCCAGCACGCCCTTGTTGTGCTTCTTCACGTTCACCATGAACTCAATGGCCGCGAACACATTGCCGTGGTCGGTGATGGCAACGGAATTCATCCCGAGCTCGACGCATTTCTTAATCAGATCCTTGGTGTGGATCATGCCATCGAGCAGTGAGTATTCAGTGTGAACGTGTAAGTGAGTGAAAGCCATAGCGCGTGCGCCGATTATACACTATCTGGCGGCACCAGTCTAGCCGTAAATCAGACGATGGGCGTTTTTACGAATAGCCCCCCATCCGCCCTGAATGAAGGAAGAGATTACGCTTGCTTAGGTGCGAGGGATGTGGTAGAATCCGCGCGTACGTTTTACGCACCTACATGAATACACAACTTCGCATCGTCATCGGTTCAGACCACAAGGGCGTGGATTTGAAGGAAGCAGCCATGGAGATTCTGACTGGCTGGGGCTACCAGGTGGAGGACGTGGGTCCTGCCACGAAGGAGTCCTGCAACTACGCCGAGTACGCCAACAAAGTGTGCAAGCGCATTGTGGATGGCCGCGCTGACCGTGGTGTGCTGATTTGTTTTTCCGGTCTGGGCATGAGCATTGCCGCCAACCGCTGGAAGGGCGTGCGCGCCACGCTTTGCCGCACGCCGCAGGAGGCTGCTTTCTCCCGCCAGCACAATGATTCCAACGTGCTGTGCATGGCTTCTGCCTTCCTTTCTGCCGAGGCCATGGAGGAAGTGCTGCGCATCTGGCTCGATGCCGAGTTCGAGGGTGGCCGCCACATCAACCGTCTGCTGGTGGGCTCCGGCTCCCCGCTTGCCGCTTCTGACCCCGAGCTTGCGGCTTACATCGAGGAGGAGCGCCAGCGCCAGAATAACAATATCGAGCTGATTGCATCCGAAAACTTCACCTCTCCCTCTGTGATGGAGGCTCAGGGCTCCTGCCTGACCAACAAGTATGCTGAAGGCTACCCCGGCAAGCGCTGGTACGGTGGCTGCGAAGTGGTGGACAAGGTGGAACAGCTTGCCATCGACCGCGCCAAGGCCCTCTTCGGCTGCGACGCCGTGAACGTGCAGGCCCACTCCGGTTCCTCCGCCAACCAGACGGTATACCACGCCTGCATCAACCCCGGCGATACCATCCTGACCATGGACCTCGCCTGCGGTGGCCACCTTTCCCACGGCTTCTTCGCCAACTTCTCCGGCAAGACTTACAAGGTGGAGCACTACGGCGTGAGCCCCGAGACGGAGATGATTGACTACGATGCCCTGGAGGCCAAGGCCAAGGAAGTGAAGCCTGCCCTCATTCTGGCCGGTGCTTCTGCCTACTCCCGCACGATTGATTTTGCACGCATCCGCAAGATCTGTGATGAGGTGGGTGCCATCATGTTCGTGGATATGGCGCACATCGCCGGTCTGGTGGCCGCCGGAGTGCATCCGTCCCCCGTGCCCTACGCCGACTTCGTTTCCACCACCACGCACAAGAGCCTTCGCGGCCCCCGCGGCGGTCTCGTCATGTGCAAGGAAAAGTGGGCCAAGAAGCTGGACAGCGCCACGTTCCCCGGTCTGCAGGGCGGTCCGCTCATGCACATCATTGCCGCCAAGGCTGCCTGCCTCGGCGAATGTCTCAAGCCGGAGTTCCGCACCTATGCTGAGCAGATTGTGAAGAACGCCAAGGCTATGGCAGACAAGCTCTCCCAGCTGGGCTTCCGCATCGTGGCCGGCGGCACGGATAACCACTGCTTCCTCGTTGACCTCAGCGGCAAGGGCCTGAATGGCGCCGAAGCCCAGGTGGCTCTGGACAAAGTGGGTATCACCGTGAACAAGAACGCCATCCCCTACGACAAGGGCACCACCTTCAAGCCCAGCGGCATTCGCATCGGCACGCCTGCCGTGACCACCCGTGGCATGAAGGAAGATGATGTGCGCAAGGTGGCTGAGTACATCGGCCGCTGCCTGGCCATTCTTGCCGCTCAGAAGGTGTGCGAGACTCCCGGTGCCTATGATGAGCTCCGCGCTGAGGTTTCCGCCTTCAACAAGAGCTTCCCCATGCCCTGAGCATAAAAGTATAGCGATACGCTACCGGAAAGGGCCCCGCAAGGGGTCCTTTTCTGTTATCGAAAACTTGCTGCGCGACAGGATTTTATCTTGCCAAATGGGTAGCTAAATGGCAGAATACGCGCATGGTTCATTACGGTAAACTTTTGGCAACTGTGCTGCTGGGAGCAGCTGCGATTTTCACCGGTTGCCAGCAGCAGGGCCGCAATTCATACCTGCGCACCCCCAAAGCAGTGCGTTTCCAACCGGTTCGCACCCCATTAGTGCAGCGAAGTATTGCACGACTTGCACGTGAAGTGAATATCAAGGTGCGTATCATGCCTTCCAACGCCCGCCAGCGTCGCGGAGCCCGCCGCCTGAACCCTGCATTCATCACGATTCACAGCACGGCCAACCATTCCCCTTCCTCCACCGCCATGCAGCACTCCCGCGCGCTCTGCCGCGGGGCTTTCACCAACCGCAGCTGGCACTTCACCGTGGATCAGTTTATGTGCGTGCAGAACCTGCCGCTCCGTGAGACCGGCTGGCATGCCGGCACCGCCGCGGGCAACCACAATTCCATCGGCATTGAAATGTGCGAGTGTGAAAACCGCGGGCACAATCACTTCCGCACCTGGGATCGCGCTGCCAAGCTCACTGCTGTGCTCATGAAACGCTACGGTATCAACCTGCGCCGCGTGGTGCCGCACTACCACTGGACGCGTAAGAATTGTCCGGCACCTTTGCTCACGAACGGCAAACCCGGTCCTAAATGGGCCTGGTTCCACAGCCGCGTAGACTACTACTACCGCTGCATTAACCAGGGTAAATCCAACCGCTGATGAGCACCGGACTGCAGCCTGATTCCCGACTGGAGCGGCTTGCGGGAATCACGCAGCGCGAGCTGAAGGCACTGCAAGCCGGTGGGGTAGAGACCGTGCAGCAGCTTCTGCGGCGCATTCCCCGCCGGTACGAAGACAGGCGGAAAACCCAGCCGATTCACCTGCTGCAGGATGGCGATACCGTCTGCATTCGCATTCACGTCTACAGTGCGGGGTGGAGGTTCTCCTACAAACGCTACTTTGAGGTCGCAGCCGGTACTGTTGATGACCCACACGGGGCCCGCCTTTATCTGCGCTGGTTCAATATGCCCTATGTGGCTAAGCTCCTGGCCACGGGAATGAATCTTTCCGTCTACGGCAAGGTTCGCGTCTATGGCGGTAAGCTGACTATGGCCAACCCGGATTTCGAAGTGCTGGATGACGAAGATGCCGGGCACCGGCTGGTGGCAGCAGCCATGGGGGGGCCGCTGATGCCCCCGAGCGAGGGGCAGGGCGCTGCCGCCGTGCACACGGGGCGGATTGTCCCCATCTACAAAGCGCTGCCTGGACTGGCGGCCCGCACATACCGCGACCTGGTGTGGCGCACCTTGCAGCAGCTGGCACCCGACCTGCCCGCGCCGGGGTACGATGTGGCCCCGGCCTATCCCTACTGGCAGGCCATCCGCGATATCCATTTCCCGGCAGAGGAAGAACTGCACCGCAAGGCGCGCCTGCGTTTCGCCCTGGCTGAGTGTTTCGACCAGCAGTTCCGCGTGGCCTGGCGCCGCCGGAAGGTGCAGGGGCGGCCCGGGCAGGTGACCGCCACCTGCGATGCCTACATGAACGAACTGCTGGCGGAGCTCCCGTTCCGCCTGACAGCGGCGCAGCAGCGCTGTGTGCAGGAAATACGGCAGGATATGGCTACCCCTCGCCAGATGAACCGACTGCTGCAAGGCGACGTAGGAAGCGGCAAAACCCTGGTGGCCCTCTGCGCTATGCTTCTGGCCGTAGGCAGCGGCAAGATTGCAGCCATGATTGCGCCCACACAGATTCTGGCGGAGCAGCACTACCGTAATTTCTGCATCTTGCTGAAGCATACCGATATCAAAGTCTCCCTGCGCACCTCGGATCATGTGGACGATACCGGGTTGGTGCTGGATGCCGGGATGCAGGATGACTCACCGCGCATTATCGTGGGTACGCATGCCTTGCTGTACAAGAAGCACCGCCCGCACAATCTCGGGCTGGCCGTCATCGATGAGCAGCACAAGTTCGGCGTGGAGCAGCGCGAGCGCTTCATTGCCAGTGGCGTGAACCCGGATGTGCTGGTCATGACGGCCACCCCCATTCCGCGCACGCTTACGCTCACCCTCTACGGGGATCTGGAGGTCTCCATCATTGACGAACTGCCAGCCAATCGAGGCGAAATTTCAACCGCCCTCCGCAACCCGGACAATATGAAGCGTATCATTTCCTTCATGAGCAAGGAGATGGATGCCGGGAGACAGGTTTACATTGTCTCCCCGCTGGTGGAGGACAGCGACTCGCGCAAGCAGGCCAGCGCCACCAGCGAGCTGAACCGCTGGAAAGAACTCTTCCCGCAGCGTCGCGTGGGACTGCTGCATGGCCGCATGCCCGCCACGGAAAAAGACGAGGTGATGCAGGCATTCCACAAGGGGCAGCTCGATATACTGGTGGCCACCACAGTGGTGGAAGTCGGCGTGGATGTACCGAACGCCAACATCATGATTATTAACGATGCGGATACCTTCGGGCTTTCGCAGCTGCACCAGCTGCGCGGGCGTATCGGCCGCGGCGAGCACAAGAGCTACTGCATCCTGCTCTCCAGGGCAAAACCCGGTGAACCGGGCCGGGAGAAGCTGGAGGTGCTCTGCCGCACCTTGAACGGATTTGAAATTGCAGAAGAAGATTTCCGCCTGCGCGGGCCGGGCGATGTGCTGGGAACTGCGCAGAGCGGGTTGGGTGCCATTGAGTTCACTGAATGGCTGGGGGATATGCGCCTGATTCACCGCGCCAACCGGGATGCTGCTGCCATTCTCGATGCCGACCCTGAACTGAAGCAGCCACAGCACGCACCGCTGCGCGAACTGGTTCAGTTCGAAGAAGAAAGCGGAGTTACCTGCTGATGCAGACAGAAACCCCGCCTCATAAATAATCAGGCGGGGTTTCCTCTTTCAGAACTTATGGGCAGGTATCAAGCCTTGGGCTGTTCGTCCTTTTTGGGGGCAGGGGTCTTCTTGCCTTTCTTGTTGCCGCCTTTGCGGGGCTGAGGCTTAGTGACCGGCTCGGGAGCCAGGTCGCCCTTGGGGAACCACACAGCGTTATCGCTGGTGACCACGATGTAGCCTTGCTCCAGCAGCCAGATCATATCGGCCACATAGGGGGCGTGGGCATCAGTGGCAGCCTGGCGGCTGGCTTCATCTTCACCGGCGGAAACACCGCTGAGCTCGGCGAACATGATGTCTGCCTTCTTGCCGGAGTTCTCCTTTGCCCAGTTCATGATAGCCATCATGCGGTCGGCCAGCACGGTATCAGCGGGCAGGGCACGCACGCGGCTCGGACCGGTGAAGTGATTGCCGTGCCACTTGTAGATGGGCATGTGGTGGCGGGCCATGCCGTGGCAGAGGTTCGGGATGAGCATCTGCGGGAAGCGACGGGTCTTGTCGGAAAGGATGGCCACATGGGCCGCAATGCCCGGGGAAAGCACGGCACGCGGGGTGGAGCCGTTGATGAACACTTTGTCCACCACTTCGTATACGCTGCTGTAGTGGTTGGCCAGGAAATCGGCCTCCACGGCGCGGGCATCCTCCAGCACGGTATCGGCAGCCCCCTCACGGGTGGGTTTCCACACGCTCTTGTGACTGGCAGCCTGCACCCAGGCAGCCACGGTTTCCTCCGTCTTATCCACCGAGATGCGGTTCTTGAACACATCCAGCGGCATGGTGGAGTACTTGTTGCGGTAAAGGTTCATGAGTGCAGCCTGGTAGCCGTGCCAGGTCACCGGGCCTATGAGTTCGCCACCCAGGGAACAGACGGCCACGGCAGTGAAATTGCCCTTGGGCGCTTCCACCTCTATCTCTTCCCTGGTGTAGAGCTCGGAGAACCAGGGGGCTTTCCAGAGGTAAGCCACAGCCTCAGCCTCGGTCAGCCAGCAGGCCTGGTCACCCTTGGTGGAATGAATAAGCATGGGGCCGTTCTCCAGCTTCATGAAAACGAGGTCGTAGCGGGCTTTGTCGCCCATGACGACGCGTGCCAGATCAATAAGGGGCAGGGCGCGTTTCTGCTTCTGGATATTGGCAGCGAAGAGTTCCAGGATGCTGTTGGCCGGACGCAGCTCCACGCGGAATCCCTCTGCCGGTGCGGGCAGTTCGCGCTGCGGCTTGGGCTCGCGGCGGGAATCGCGTTTCTGCGGGCGCTCACCCTTGCCACGTGGCGCCTCGCCGGAATCTCGACGGTCACGGTTGAAGGGGCGGCGCTCGCCACCTTCGCGGCGGCGGGGGGCGCGGGGCTCACGAGCCGGGCGCTCAGTGTACACGGGGCTGCTGGCCGCACCCGGGCGTGCCCAGGACGGTCCGAACTGGAAATCTGCCAAATCGGACAGATTGAGGGAAGCTGCGTTCCCCTGATTCTTTTCTTCGCTCATGGATAAATGGTTTTAACTGGCAATTAGACTACCGCTAAACGCGAGCCAATGCAATCATTTTTTACGCGCCAAGGTAGAAAATTCGCGGAATTTCCGTTTATTCCTCAGTAAACTCCACCCCCAGCAGGCAGATATCGTCATCCTGCCGGGCGCTGCCGGTGAACTGGTGCACGCCGGCCAGCGAGATATCGAGCATTTCACGGATACTCTGAGGCTTGCGCTCGTGCAGGAAATCCATGATGCGGGCAGAACCGATTTCATCGCCGGTGGCATCCTGCGCTTCGGTGAGTCCATCTGTAAAGAGCATGAGCTTCATGCCGGATTCCAGGCGGATTTCACTCTCGCGGAACATGGCGTTTTCCAGAAGACCCAGTGCCGGGGTGCGAGGTATGGCGGGCTGGAAGGCCTTACTCTCAGCGGGCAGTACGATGGGGGCCGGGTGCCCCGCACTGGCCAGCGTCAGGCGCCGACGGTCCAGATCCAGATACACATAGCAGGCGGAGGCAAACATCGTGATGTTCGCCTGGGCAAAAATGCGGTACATCTGGCGGTTCAGCGAGGACAGGAAGAGTGCCGGGGTATCTGCCAGATTGGCCAGCTGGGCCATGAGCCCGCGCATCATGGAGGCGATGAGCGCCGCACGCACGCCGTGCCCCATCACATCGCAGATAAGCATGCCCACGCCGCTCTGGCCCACGGGGAACACCTCGAAACAATCGCCGGCCACACCGGCAGAGGGCAGGTACACATGGTGGAACCCTGCCTTGCGGGTGGTGCCGCTGCTGTGCTTCCACACGCGATCCGGGGTATTCACATTCTGCAGGGCCTGCTGCACCTCACGGGCCAGGTGAATCTCTTTCTCCAGCAATTTATTCTTATCGTCCAGCTGCTTATTCTTATCGTCCAGCTGCTTGGCAATGCGCTGGTACTTCTGCTGGGTCTCGATGAGCTTGGTGACATCGCTGGAAATACCCACGATGCCCTTCACTGTGCCGTCTGCCGCATACCAGGGGAACTTGGAGACCTTTCCCCAGGTGGATTTGCCGCCTTTCCATTTCTCGTGGTGGATGCGGTTCAGGATGGGCTTGCCGGTAGCCATGATCTGGGCTTCCTCCATGCGGGCGATTTCGCACATCTCCGGGTCGAAGAAGTTGGAGTCCCGGCTACCGATGAGGTCGGAGGGCGTGCGCACCTTCATTTTCTTAGCCGTAGCCTCATTGGCAATGACGAAGCGCGATTCGCGGTTCTTGAAGTAGATATTGTCCGGCAGGTAGTTGATGAGCGTGCGGAAGAGGTCGCGGTCTTCCATGGCGTGCAGGTCAGCCATCTTGCGGCGGGGGATATCCACCCACACGCCGACCAGCCGGCACGGTTTCTTGTTCTCATCGTACTCCAGCAGACCATTGATACGCACCCAGCGCCAGCCGCGGTTGTGCTGGTTGAGCAGGCGCACCTCCACACGCAGCGGGTTGTAGGTGGGGCGGTCAATATAGCGCTTCACTGTAGTGGCGAAAAAGCTCACATCCTCCGGATGAATGGTTTTCTCCGGCTCGGTGAAGACATTGGGAGCCCAGTCCTTCATGGACATGCCCATCATTTTCACGCATTGCTCGGTGTAGAAGATTTCGTCGTTCTCAAACAACCAGCAATACACGCCCTCCTCAGCAGCGCGCAACGCTTTGCGCACCATATCCCACACAAATACGCCGGGTACAGTGCGCTTCTCGTTGTTCTGCTCGGGGCCGTCACTCATTTGCTTTATAACATACCCCGACTACCGCCGTTTTTCAAGCAGAATCGTCCGTTTTTCCTGAGAATTTTCACTTCCACAGTGCGTACCACAGCAAACCGGCAATGGCGGACGCAAAAACGAGGGTCACTCTGCCGATGTTGCGTATCCACCGGTGAATTCTGGTGTACCTGCGCGCTATCCGCACAGGCATCTGACCATCAAGGTTCGTGAGCACAAGCCCGACCCGCTCGCCGCGCATTTTCAGAAAGACGGAGTCTAACGCTGTGATAGTGGCGTCTTCCATGTCATCCCAGGGAATATAGGAGGTGACGCCACTAACCGTGCGCGTGATGATGCCGCTGCGGGTTCTGCGGACTTCATCTCCGACGTAGGTTTCACTGAGGAAATTTTCTTCGAGGTCGTAGTGACTTGCTGTGGCAGTTGCGCTTCCGAGCGCCGGAAAAGCCGCGCATATGATGGCAGATTCAGGGAAGAGCCAGGGAGCGATTGCTCCGAGGATGAACCAGGGTAGCGCTGTGAGTGCGCAGGGTAATACAGGAATATGAAACGGGGCCCCCATGAAGAAGGCCGCTTTTTCATAAGCCCCGGTCTTTTCTTCATCTACTCTGTTTTCTGCAATTTGTCCTTGAATCAGGAGAAGTGTTGTTTCTTTCTTACTTCCGGCAATCGGCAGCAGGAAAAAAGTGTCTGTTTCCTCATTCCACAGGCTGATGCCGTCGGCTGCCATCCTGGCTTCCTTCAGGCTGGCCCACGGCAGGAAAATGCACAGGCCGGGCTTGCTTTCGCGGTAGAGAAGAATACCGCTGCGGAGGAGTCGCCACGCATTGCATTTACCACTCAGGTAGTTGCCTGCGCGCGCGGTCGGTGCGTACTTCATTTCTATATCCTGTTGCAGACAGATGGAGAAGGTGAAGCACGCAGCCCCGCAGAACCATGCAGCGGGATGCGCCCCGCCGCAGCACCAGCAGAGAAGGCCTGCCAGCAAGCCAAGGGCCGCCGTAATCGTCAGCCGCAATGGCCAGTTCGGCTTGTATGGACACGAAGGGGGGATGGGCTGAAATCGGTGAATCATGGAGTATCGGTATCAGGGTAAGGCTCCTGCCGGTTTTCTGTGTGCTGCCAGCCGGGGTGCAAGTGCTGCCAGAAGGAATAGTGGGTGTTTCCCTTTTCCTTTTTCATGCGCACTGCGGTCATGCGGAAGGGATATATCTGCACCGGGACGCTCTCTGCTCCTGCCTTGAAGGCTTCGTTCACCAGGGTGTAGATTTCATCAATCCCGGCATCCGTCATGGCAAAGCACCCCACGGACCAGATGCTGCCATGCACCATGATGAAGCTGCCGGTGCGGCCCAGCTCCCGGTCGTAGCGGTTTGGGTAGCCTATGTTGAAAGCCAGATGAAACTTGCTGCGGGGATTCATGCTGCGGGGGTAGACCCGGTAGAATCCCTCCGGAGCCTGTTTGTCGCCCTCGGCGGTTTTGGGTCCGATGCCACCGCTCATACCGGCGATGGAGTAAGTTTTAAGGATGTGCCAGATTCCATTCCTCTCCTGAACCCAGAGCTCGAAGGCCGCATCTTCTTTGATGATGCGGATAAAGACCGGCTTGCCGAAATGCTCCCCCAGCCCGGCTTGCACACGCTGCCGGGCATTTTCAACTCGGTCTCCGCTTTCAGGGATGAGGTGCATGATTATTGTTGCGGCCAGTATCAGAAAAACGAGAGCAGATAGCGCCAGTATTGCTATCTTACTATATTTCATGGGTTCAGGATGGCATGTCGTGCCTTTTTTGTCAAGCGTGCTGTGAAAAAAATAAAAGAAATCCAAATATCCTCTTGACATGGTAGGATATTATGGTAAGATGAGCAGGCAACCCGCGAGAGCGTGGTTCAGTAAAAGAGAGAGAAAAGTTGACACCGCCCCGGTAGCAAAGCGCCGCCGGGGCGGTTCACGTTTTTCGGCATAGCAGGCGATTTAACTTGAAGAAGCGGGGGAAATATGGCAAATTAAGCGCGTACATAGAATCTTACATAATACACCATGTCTGATTGCACCATGAAGAGCATTGAGGGTGGCGTGACCGCCGCCAGGGGGTATGTAGCCAACGCACTGAGCTGCGGAATCAAAAAGCCGGAGGCCACCCGTCTGGATCTGGCGCTGGTCTATTCAGAACTGCCGGCCACATCCTCCGGCACCTTTACGACAAACCGAGTGCGCGCCGCCTGCGTACGCGTGAGCGAGCACCACCTGAGCCGCGGCAACATCCGCGCCATTGTGGCCAACAGCGGCAATGCCAATGCCTGCACCGGTGCCCGCGGTGTGGAAGATGCCCGCACGGAATGCCGGGTGGTGGCCGAGCAGTTGGGGCTGAACCCGAGCGAGGTGGCCGTGTGCTCCACCGGCGTCATCGGCCTGCCCATGCCCATGATGCGCATTACGCCGCGTCTGACGGAGCTCTGCACCAATCTTTCAGCCGCAAACGGTCACAATGTGGCCTCCGCCATCATCACCAGCGACACGCGTGAGAAGGAAGTGGCTGTGGAAATAACCATCGGCGGTAAGCCGGTGCGCATCGGCTCCTGCTGCAAGGGCGCCGGCATGATTTCCCCCTGCATGGCCACGATGATATGCCTTATCTGCACAGATGCCGGCGTATCCCGCGAGGATCTGGACACCATCACCCGCAGCGGGGTGGAGCATTCCTTCAACCGCATCACGATTGACGGCGATATGAGCACCAACGACACCACGCTGGTGATGGCCAACGGCGCCTCCGGGGTGCAGCTGGCTCCCGGCGCCGAAGGCTGGGATGATTTTGTGGCCGCTCTCCACTATGTGATGCTGGAGCAGGCCAAGCGCATTGTGCAGGATGGCGAACGCGTGACCAAGTTTGTGACCGTGCGGGTGGAAGGTGCCCCCACTCAGGAGGAGGCTAAGAAAGTGGCTGAAGGTGTGGCCAAGTCCAACCTGGTGAAGAGCTCCTGGAATGGCGGCGACCCGAACTGGGGCCGTATCATCCACGCCGTGGGTTATTCCGGCACCCGCGTGGTGGAAGAGAAGATTGATATCGATATCGCCGGTCTGCCTGCATGCCGCGGCGGCGAGCAGACGGATACCCCCAGCGATGACCTGCGCGAGCTGGTGCAGGCCCGCGAGTTCGAAATTCGTATCAACCTGAACCTGGGCAGCGAGGATTACGTGGTCTACACCACAGACCTTTCCCCCGAATATGTGGACTTCAACCGCTCTGAGTACGCCTACTGGAACCAGGCCAAGCGCGATGGCCTTACCCGCTGATTAGCACGATGTACCGTTTGTTCTTACTTCTTGGCTCGCTGGCTGCTCTGTTCCTGTTCTCCCAGCAGGTGTGGGCAGATGACACTGCACCGCTTCCCAGCAGTCAAAAGGCCAGGAAGAAAAAGAACACCGAGCGTAATGTGCGTAAGGCTGCCAGCAACAAACGCAAGGCCTTGCGAGAAATGGGCGTCAGGAATGTCCGCGTGAAAGCTCCTGGCGACTGGCCCCGCAGGGTTGCAGTACCCAAGGATACAGAGCTGGAGGAGAAGCCTTTGCCGCCGGGTAAATCCGGTCATATGTACGCATCCAATCATTTCGTGTACTTTTCTCCGGTAAAGCTGGATCCGGGAGCGCAAAAGACAGTGGCCCGCCTTTGTGAATGTGCCTTTGCAGCCAATAAAGCCATTTCCGAGGTGATTCCGATACCGCGTCCCTCTGCGGACCGGGGTGAGCGCAAGTTTGTGGTGACCCTGCAGCCCACTATGGCTGCCTATTATGCCGCAGGCGGTCCGCGGAACTCTGCGGGGGTGTTCTTTGGCCAGTACCGCAAGGGTGCCCACCCGCTCAAAGAGTCGGATATCGCAATGGATCAGGTGATGATTCCGTTCCAGTCGCTGGGGCTGAACAGCAGCGGCTCAGTGCAGAGCGAGGATATCAACACACATGCCCTGGTGCATGAGCTTACACACCAGCAATTCCTGCTCAACGGCCTTCCCATCTGGGCGAATGAGGGCTGGGCGGAATATGTGGGCTACGTGCCCTATGTGGGGGAGGACCTGGATTTTGACCGCGGGTTCTCCCTCATACTGCACGCTGCGCGTCAACGTTCGGCTCAAAACGCGCTGGATTTTGATTTTCGACTGGCAGATTTCCTGACCATGGATCAACAGACCATGTACGCATATATGCCGCAGGGCAAGGATACCTATATGCTTTCCGTCATGACGGTGGCGTTCTTTGTGCATCTTGATGGCAAACGTGGTATAGAAGCCATGAAAGAATATCTCAGAAACCTTCTTGCCGGTAAGAGCCATGAAGAAGCAGCCGGCGAACTCATAGCGGCCTATCGCTCGGCAGACAGGCTGCAACAGGCCTTCACCCGCGCATGGAAGGGCAAGAAGGTAAACGTTAGCTTCCCCAAGAAATGAGGAAACTGCTTTTCGCAGAAAAATAGATTCCCCCCCACACACATGCGCAGGTGCGGATAATCTGTGTAAAAAGGTCAAAGAAAAGCCTTATATCCCCCTGTGCCGGAAGAGTGAATTATGGTCGGCATGGTGCATTGCTTTCTCAGCGCAACCATGCCAGGAATTCCTTGTTACCCTCCATTCCGGTGATGGGGGAATCTGCCACTCCGCACCATTCACGGTGAAGTTCGTTCACCACAAAGTCATGAATTTTATCGACAGCTCGCTGGTGCAGGGCGGGGTCACGCACAATACCGCCAGGGCCGATGTCCTCCGGCTGCAGTTCAAACTGGGGTTTGATGAGCACCAGCAAATCGCCGTCCTCCTCCAGACAATCATAAGCAGCTGGCAAAATTTTCGTCAGTGAAATAAAAGAGACGTCGCTCACGATAAGCTGCACCTTTTCCCCGAGATCTGCCGGGGTCATGTAACGGGCGTTGAACTGCTCTTTAACTACTACGCGGGGGTCGTTTCGCAGTTTCCAGACCAGCTGATTGGTGCCCACATCGACCGCATGAACACGCAGCGCTCCGTTCTGCAGGAGACAATCAGTGAATCCACCGGTGGAGGAGCCGATATCCAGGCAGATTTTGCCTTCCGCTTTAACCGGAAATGCTTTCAGGGCGCCTTCCAGTTTAAGGCCTCCGCGGCTGACGTACCGGGGCTTGTTCTTCACTGTGACGGGCAGGGTATCATCCACCTTGGTGCCAGGTTTAGTGATAATCTGCCCCTTCACGCTGACCTCACCCGCCAGGATGAGGCGCTGCGCCTGCTCCCGGGAATCGCACAGGCCCAGCTGTGCCACCAGTACGTCTAGCCGCTGTTTAGCCATTGATATCAGTTGCTATAGCGGTTTTTCAGTCCACGGTTCTGCCCAGGCATGATCGGATAACTCCTTCTGGCAGGGCTGATGGTCTGGGGTGTGCGGTAATAGCTGCCAGGAGATGTGGTTGCCGGCTGCTGCTGGCTCACCGCGGGCTTTACTTTGCGTGCCGGAATAACTGCTAACGGTTTCGGAGCTGGCACAGGAGCAGGGGTGGTCACCTGCACAGGGGTGGGTGCCGGTTTAGTTTCAATTACTTCCGCATTCTTCTGCTGCTGGCTGAAGAACGGAGTTGCCGTTTTCTCTTCTGCCGCGGGAGCAGGGGGCTCAGGGCTGGGTTTGCTCTGAATCTCCACCGGCTTTTCCTCTGGAGCAGGAGCCGCAGGCGCCGCAGCCGGCTCGGTGGTGACGGGCTGATTCTGCGCGATTACGGGTTCAGAGGGAGTTTCTCTGACAGGCTCCGGAGCAGGGGTTACGCTGACAGTTTTTTCCGGCGGAGCGGGCAAGGAAACAGGCACGGGTTCAACGTTTTGAACTGGAGCAGATTTCATAATGACGCGGGCATGCCCTGTGACGACATCTTCGGGTTCTGAGCAAGAGCAAAATACCAGCCCGACGGACAAAAGATAGAGATTGCGTTTCATGTTTATTGTTTACTGTTTTGTTGGTAATGTGTTAGTTATAAAAACAAATGAGTGTTCGCCCAGCAACTGATTCCGTATACCGTTGTGATAATGCTCATAAAGATAAAGACGGAATCAGCCGCTAACTTGCCTTTGTATTCATCCTGTGTGGGTAGTAATGCCCGAATCATGACAAATATGGAACCCAGCCAGAGGAAAAAGTTGAAATTCTGCCATCCAACGGTTTTGAAAGTGGCTGCATACTCAGGGCCAGCGGCCGTGAGCGCATAAAAGCAGAGGGGCGGTATTATGGTAATGACGGCAAACTCCGGGCGCAGCTTGCCGGTTTTGTATAGCCGGATCCACACCACTGCCCACAGCGAAAGAGCTAACAGTACGGCGCTGATCATTCGCCACACGCCATCCAGGCATGCCGGTACGGCGTTCAGCGCGACCGTCAACGGAGCTGCCAGGTAGATGAAGTTCAGTCGCTTCATGTGCATCAGCCCACCCAGTTCCAGGTAATCGGCACTTCGATATCAGGATGCAGGCTCCGCATGGCCGGGCTCCCCATCACACAATTCAGGAGGGCTTCCTTGTGCGGATTGTCTGCGGGCAGGGGTATACTGATTTCAGTCTCAATGCACGCAATCCGGCGAGGATTGGCGCTCATGACTTTCCCGACTGTAATGGTTGTTCCTGTCAGATCAAGACCGTTGTCTTCCGCATAGATGCCCATTATCGTCTCCATACAGGCTGCCATGGCCGCGCACATCAGATCCGTGGGGGAGAATGATTCTCCTTTGCCGCGATTGTCCACCGGAGCATCTGTCGATACTGTGGCTCCTGAGGGACCATGCTCCATTGCGCAGTGTAATCCGCCTTCATACTTGATAGTGCACTTGACCATAGAACTTCATACTACTCCACGGCTCGGGGCAGAGTCAAGTGAGAATCTCGCCACCAGAGGAGGAATTCGCAAATTTACAACTTCGCATAATATGCGTAATGCGGAATTGCATGAGTAGTATTTGGCAGCAGCCAAGAATGAACTTGAAATGCCGTGAAAAGCTGTTAAAATGGACGCCGCTTATGAGTATGGTGACAGTTGAGCATCTGCATAAAGTTTTTGGGCGCTTCACAGCGGTCAAGGACGCAACATTTTCGATTGAGAAAGGAGAAATCGTGGGTTTTCTCGGGCCGAACGGCGCGGGCAAAACGACAACGATGAAAATGCTGACCGGGTATTTACCGCCGACCGCCGGCACAGCAAGTATTGCCGGTTACGATATAATTGACAAACCGTTGGAAGCCCGTCGTCACCTTGGTTACATGCCCGAGAATGTACCACTGTACGATGACTTGCGAGTCACGGAATATCTCGAATACCGAGCCCGACTGAAAGGCATCTGCGGCAAATCGGTGCGCCAGCAAGTGGGCTGGGTAATTGACCGCTGCGGGCTGGAGCCAAAGAGGAAGAATCTCATCAGCACACTCTCCAAGGGTTACCGTCAGCGCGTGGGCCTGGCCGATGCACTGCTGGGGGATCCTGATTTACTGATTCTGGACGAGCCGACCAACGGCCTGGATCCGAACCAGATTCGCCAGATACGCGAGCTCGTCCGCTCTCTTGCAGAAGAACACACGGTCATTCTCTCCACACACATCCTCAGTGAAGTGGAAATGATTTGCAATAAAGTGATCATCATTGATCAGGGCCAGATAAAAGCGAACGATACGCCGGGAAATCTCACCCGCAATCTGCGCGCGGCCGGGCGTGTATCCATTGAGTTCAAGGGGGAACTGGATGTTGTGGTTAAGGAATTGGAGGCATTTGCCCCGGTCAAGAAAGTCATAGTGGAAGAGCCCCTGCCCGGCGGCTGGCACCATGTGATAGTGCGAGCAGAGCCAGGCACGGATACACGAGAGAAAGCAGCAGATATCATAGCGTCTCATCATTTCCCGATGCGCCACATATACCGCCACATACCGAGTCTGGAAGATGTATTCGTTGAAATGACCCGCAAAGACTAAAAAAACTGTTTCAAGACAATGGTTGATAACCCCATGAACAGCATAACACGCACGCGCAGCTGGCTTTACACGCTCCGCACCATCTTTTTCCGGGAGTTGAAGAGCTACCTCGGCACTCCGTTCGGCTGGGTGATACTAGCCTGCACCATAGGGCTTCAGGGCTTCTGGTTACAGGCCGTTCTGCAGACGATGAGCAAAGCATCAGGCGAGAGCGTTATGTACTATATGCTTGATAATGTGAACTTCTGGTTCTTCTTTATCTTCATTTTCCCCCTCATCACGATGCGCACCATGGCAGAGGAAGAAAGCCACGGCACATTGGAAGGCTTGCTGACGGCTCCCGTTACAACCACGCAGATTATTCTGGGTAAATACTTTGCCGCCCTTCTCTTTTATATTCTGCTGTGGGCTCCCATGCTGCTTTATCCCTGGGTAAGCGACCTGGGCAACCTGTACACCAACCTCCGATATGATGTGATACCCGAAGGCCGTATCAATTATACACCGGCTGACTGGTATGGCCCCATCAGCATCCTGACTATTTCCGGCAGCTTCTTCATCGCGCTCGGTATCTTCTGCTCATCACTGACCCGCAGTCAGATTATCGCTGGCATTGTGTGCACTTGTTCCATCATTATCTACTACTTCATAGGGCGCGTACCGGAGCTCTGGGGGGAATTCCCGGCAGCCCCTGCGTTCCATTACCTCTCCATCTCCGAGCAAATCAGCGCGTTTTCCCGTGGGCTCGTGGATACCCGCCCGCTGGTACTCTATCTGAGCATGGCCGTGTTCACACTGGCTCTAACCAAACGCATAGTGGATTATCGACGCTGGCACCGTTGATTTATAAACGTATTACAATTTCTCCCAATGACCAAAAAGACCTACACCGGACACCCGGACGCCCGCAAGACCAAGTACAACCCCTTGGCGTGGGTGAATCTTGCGCTGCTGGCCATCATCGTCATCGCCTGCAATTACATCGGCTGCAATGAATACGCACGCCGCGATCTCTCCCAGGATCAGCGCTATACTATTTCTGACCGCACCGTAAACGTTCTGAGCAGTGAGCGCATTCAGAAGCGAGAAACTCCTGTTCGCGTGATTTTCGCGTTCAAGCGTTCTACTCCGAATTACAACCGCATGTATTCCCTCCTGGAGGAATACGAACGCATCGGTAAAGGAAAAATCGAGATAGAACGCTTCGACCCGATGCGCCAGCCGAACCGGGCACGCGAAATTTCCCAGATATACGGTGTGGAGTTCAAGCAGGATCTGTGCATCATCGATGCCCGGAAAGACCCGAACGCGCCCATCAAGACCTTTGAGGAACGCCACAGCGACCGCCAGCATGTGCGCATCCGCCCCGGGACATCATTCATCAAGTATGAAACACTGCCGGATGAAAGCCGGCGTGCTGTAGCGCTTATGATGGATGAAGTGGTATGCGGAGCCATTACGGAGGCCGTGGAAGGAGAAATGCGCCACATGTATGTGGTAGAAGGAAAAGGCGGCGTTTCCCGCGATGATCAGACCCTTCTCGAATCCATAGGCGATATCACCAACGCGCTGAACATCCAGCTTTCCTGGGTAGATATTGCCAACACAGAAAAACTGCCGGACAATGCTGAAGGTCTGGTTATCATCTCCCCCCTGAGTGATTTCACAGATAAGGAAATGGAAGTCCTGCGCGAGTTCTGGGAACGCGAGGGACGCAATGCTTTCTTTGTGGCGCTTAATCCTTCCATAGAGCAGAAACTTCCGCGCCTGTACCGCTTCCTTCGCGAACAAGGCATACGCCCGAACAGTGACCGGGTCCTGCTGCGTGACCGCAAGCGTGCTTACTACGATATCAGCGCAGTTTTCCCGAAGGGCCTTAATTGCACCAAATCGTTCTGGAATGGCACGACCCTGGTGGAAGGCCAGTGCATGTCCCTCACTCTGGAACACGGGGATGAGAATGCAGCAGCCCTGCGGAAGCTGAATACCTACCCCCTGCTCATGACCACGGATGCCTACTACGGTGAAACCCGCCGAGATCTGGAACCCGTATTCACCCCGGCAGAAGACCGCGAGGGTCCCCTGTGCCTGGAGGCCGCTGTAACGCGCGGTAATCCTCGTGACCCGAACAACCTCTCCACCATGGTAGTGCTGGGTAATGTGGACATGCTTTCCAAGGAGAATGCCAAGACCGAACAGCGTGACTACATGCACACGCTCTGGGCCTGGATGTGCAGCCGCCCGGAGTACGGTGGCAAGAGCGCTAATCAGGACCTGACCATGAAGATTGACCTGGATCGGCACACTCGCAGTGCTATTGAAAATATGACTCTTATTTTCATGCCCCTGTGCGCCTTCCTCATTGCCCTCTTCATCTGGAACACCCGCCGTCACTAAACACTCATGAGAATTCTCCCCACCATCCTCCTTTCGATCCTGGCGGCCGGCGCAGTCACCATGGCCACATTCCTGGCCATTGACGGTAACCTGGCGCGCATCACGGGATGGTATCGTTTTGAGCCGGGCATGCCGTTGTTCTCTGAGGAGAATATGCACCACCTCAATGAGGTCTGCTGGATGCGCATTCAGGATTTGCATGATGAAATCGTCTGCGCCAAAGATGAGCAAGGCACATGGTGGATTATCAAACCGTTCAAGGATCGTCTGGCGCCTTCAGTTGTCGAGGCCATTTTCGGGTTCACCGTAAATGCCCGCCTGGTGGATACACTGCCGCTTAACAATATCACGCGCGGCAATATGCGGGAATTCGGAGTAGAAACATCACCCCACCGCATCACCCTGAAACGCCCAGATGGCAAAGACCGGCTGACCACAGTGGCCCGCTACACTCTGGGCAGCACATCTCCCTGGCTGGCTGATGCCGGCGACGGAGAGACACTGCTTCCTACCACTTATCTGCGCACTAATTTTTACGGAAGGGATAAGCGCATCCACGTGGTCAGCGGCAATATCCTGCACATTTTCAAGGATGGTTTAGAGGCACTGCGCGATTCCTCTCCGCTGCAATTTGAAGCAGACGACTTGCGCGGAATTTCCATCAGCTATCCTGATTCATCTAAACCGGAACTGAGACTTTCTCGCATCAGCGCAGAAGTCCCCTGGTCCGTAGTGTCCCCGGTCATCACCGGTGCAGATGATGACAAGGTTGCTGATTTAGTCCGCTGCCTGCTTAATATCAGGGCAATCCGCGTAGAAGACGCTATTGAGGTAAACCTGAAGGGTAAGCCGGTTTTCTCCATCAGGCTGGAGGGAACATGGGGAGAAAAGGCGCGAGAAATTTGCATATACGAAAGCTTTACTCAGGAAGGGGACGAGCAGAAGTATTGTCACGCAACAGTAAATGACCGACCCGTTGTTTTTACACTGCAGGCAGAGCCACGTACGAGCCACTCCGGAAGTTATGCACGCCTGATAAAGGCCGTTTGTGAATTACCGGTGCTGCCTCAGAAGGCTATGGCGCAGGTGCGCATGGCGAATAAACGCATAGCAGTTTCAGAAATGCCGTTGACGCTGCCGGAACTGCGTTCCATGAAATTTACCGACTTGGATACCAGTGATGTAGCCAGGTTCTCGCTGCGGACCACTCGCGGACATGGAGCCGTGCGCATGCTCCTGATTCCAGGGGATGATGAAAGCAAAGTGGAGGATACCTGGATGTTTGCCACAGCAGGCTCCCGCTACCAAAAAGCGGAATCCGGGCAAGTGAACCGTTTCCTGAATGGGTTAGGCAACATCCCTGTGGAAAAGGTCGTGGCAGATGCTGCCCCGGGAGAAGACATGGCCCCCCTGCTGGCACAGTATGGACTCAATGACCCGGATTATGTGCTGACCGTTCTTCCCCGGCCCTGTATGGTGCGGGCTACCCTCTTCGGTCATGACCTGCCGATGGTGAAAGACCGCCTGCCGCGCACATTCCTGCTGCGCCGCTTCTCAGACCCCGTGAGCGGACGACGCGCCTGGTATGGTTCGGAATTGGGCTCCAACTCCGTGTGCCTTCTCAGCACCAGGTTCACTCGTATGCTTTCACTCCGGGCAGAAAAGTGGAAAGACCGGAATTTGTTAAATTTCCCTATTTCTGCGGTGCGACGTCTGACTCTGGATTTCCAGCAGGCACCATTGGTTCTGGACTACGAATACATGGGCGAAACATGGTCCGGAACCCTTAAGGGGGAGGATATCACGCCCCGCATTAACCCGCATCGAGCAGCCTTCTACCTGCGGCAGCTCCAGAAGTTGAAGGTCGCTCAGTGGCTTGATCAATCCGATGAAGACGCCCTTGCAGCATTGAGCAACCCGGCATTCAGCGTAAAATTGGAGCTGGAAATGACGGACTATTCTGATGCGGAGTCGACGGTGATAGAACAAGCTGAAGATATTTCAAATGAGCCAGCAGACATGCTGCAGGAAAGCAGCGAAGACGCAGATGCAGCCATTCTGCGCTCTCTGGCCACGATGGAACGCAAGACGCACTCTGTTACCAGAACACTTCAGATTACCCCGGCAGCCTATAATTCAGATCGACCATTCTTCTATGGTCGGGTGCTGGAAACCGGGCAGCTGTTTATACTTCCATTTGAGGATGCTCAATCACTTGCCGGTGATTTCCTCGATATGTAAAGAACAAACCACAACACACCAACCAACACAACCAAGACCATGATCACAATACGTGCAATTCGTACTATGGCCCTGGCTGCGCTGAGCATGGGATGCGTAGCGGCCCAGCACCCCGAGCCTTACGGCCCGGTTCCCACTGACCAGCAAGTCGATTGGCTCCGCATGGAGTGGTACGCCTTCGTCCACTTCAGTTTGAATACATTCACCAACAAGGAATGGGGGTATGGGGATGAATCTCCGGAACTATTCAATCCCGGGCAGTTCAACGCAAGGGATATTGTGAGCACATTCAAGGAAGCCGGTATGACCGGTATGATATATACGGCAAAACACCACGATGGCTGGTGCGCCTGGCCGACGAGCTCCACTTCCCACAGTATCAAGAAATCCCCCTGGAAAAATGGCAAGGGAGATGTGGTAAAAGAGTTTGCCGAGGCTTGTGCGGATTCCGGCATTAAGTTCGGCACCTATCTTTCCCCCTGGGATCGCAACTGCGCAGAATACGGCCGCGAAGCCTACCGCAAAGTGTACTACCGCCAGATTCAGGAGCTTCTGAAAAACTACGGTCCTGTTTTTGAGATCTGGTTTGATGGAGCCAACGGTGGCGATGGCTATTACGGAGGCGCCCGCGAGCGCCGCAACATAGGCAGCGCTGATAAATACTATGATTTCGAGCAGGTGGTGCGCAATATCCGACGCCTGCAGCCGGACTGTATCATCTGGGGGGCAGCTCAGCGGGGTGACGCCATCTGGGGCGGCTCCGAAAAAGGGTTTGTAAAATACCCGCTCTGGAACGCACGTGGAGATAAGTGGATTTCTCTGGAGGGAGATACCCCCATCAATCACGCAGGCTGGTTCTGGCATCCAGGTCAGGCGGGGCGCGTTAAAACGCCGGAGCACCTCATGAATGTATACATGAGCAGCGTGGGGCGAGGTGCCAACCTGATTCTGAATGTGGCCCCGAACCGAGATGGCGTGCTGGATGCCGCAGACGTTGAGTCCCTGCTCTCCTTCGGTGCTGCGCGCCGCCAGTTGCTTGCCAGGGACTATGCACTGGGGGCAGACACCCGCTCTGAGGCCGATGCGTTCAGCAAGAAAACCGGGACCGCAAAGCTCACCGACGGAGATATCGAAAGCTACTGGTGCCCGGAGGAGGGAGCAGCCCAACCCAGCGTGGAATTCAAGCTCAGGCAGGAGGCAACATTCGATGTGGTGCGCCTGCGCGAACAGATCCGCCTGGGTCAGCGCGTGGAGTCCTTCAAGGTAGAAGCCAAGGTGAATGGCGATTGGGTGACCATTGTGGAACCCGGCACACCTGGTGAAGAGGAAAGCGGGCTCGACCCCCGCGGCGGTAAGGGTCACACAATCGGTAACCAGGTGCTTCGCTGGCTCAAGGAACCGGTGACAAGCAATCACCTGCGCCTTACAATCACCAGCTCCAGGGCTGTCCCCTGCATCTCGGAGTTTTCCCTGCTGCGCATGCCCGCGATGATGCCGAAACCGGAAGTGACCCGCAAGGGCGACATGCTGCACATTGAACAGAAGGAGGGATACAAAGTGTTCTTCACAACAGATGGCCGCACCCCTACCACAGAATCTGCGGAGTACACCGCCCCCGTTCGTTTTGAATCTCCGGGCACGGTAAAGGCCGTTTATGTGGATCGCAAGGATGGCAGCACCGGGCCTGTGGCAACGCTTAATCTCGGCTACGCCAAAAATGAGTGGAAATCGGATGAAGCCGGGAAGGCTTTCGACGACGATACGGACTCATATTGGCATCACCATTCAGCCCCGGCCTCTTTTGTGGTGGATATGGGCAAAGTGCAGGAAGTGGCGGCTTTCTCCTACCTGCCGCGACAGGACAGGACGACCCAGGCCATGACCGACCAGTACAAACTGGAACTCAGCACCAACGGGCGTAATTGGAACACTGTGGCAGAGGGGGAATTCTCAAATCTTCGAGCCAATCCGATTGAATTGAAAGTTCATTTTAAACCTGCCGATGCTCGCTTTTTCCGCTTCACTGCCAGACGCGCACTGGATGGCAAGGGGGTGACAGTGGCAGAGCTCAACCTCTTCCCGGCGGAAAAAGAAGACAAGCCCCGTTCCAGAAAAAAGAAATCCAGAAAGAAGTAATCTCACTATGTGGCAATGGCACAAAACAGCACCAGCTGAGCAGGAATCCCTGTGGCAGGAAAAATTGGCAAGCCTTCCCGGCTGCGTTATCTCTGCCGGTTTCCAGGCAAGTCGGATTTCCATTGATGTGTACACCGAAACCGCCGAGGAAGCACTGGTGCTCCAGGCCTGCTACGGTGGCACTGTGGAAGAACTGACTACCACCGATTGGGTGGCAGCCACGGCACCGGAAAATACCCCGCCGCTCATCATACGCGATAAGCTGGTCATTTCTGCCTCTGCTGCACCTGAAATACTGGCGCAGCTGCAGGAGAAATACCCGCGCCGCATCATCCTCACATTCCCGGCGGAGCGTGCCTTCGGCACTGGCAATCACGCCACCACCTCCACATGCCTGCGCATGCTCTGTGACCATGTGCGCAACCTGGCACCCGGCAGCTGGACTCTGGCAGACATAGGCTGCGGCACCGGAGTACTGGCACTGGCAGGGGTGCGGCTGGGTGCAGCCAGTGCCATCAGCTTCGATTTCGACCCGGTTGCGGTGGAGGTGGCCGCCCGCAATATAGAGCGCAACGGAGGAGCCGATAATCTCGAGCTGTTCCAGGCAGATGTGTTTGAGTGGAGCCCGGAACCCGGTCAGCAGGCAGATGTAGTGCTGGCCAATCTCTTCTCCACTGTGCTGCAGAAGGCGTTCCCACGCTTGATGGCAGCTATGAAACCGGGAGGCATCCTCATTATCTCCGGCATTCTGAATACACAGGCGGCTGAAACATTGGTCGCAGCCGAAACTGCCGGGCTCCGAGTCATGAAAACCACCACTCGTGGCAAATGGACAACGGCTCAACTCACCCAGGCATGAATATCCTCGCCATAGAAACTTCCGTTCCGCAGGCATCCCTCTGCGTATCGATGGACGGCAAAATCGTATTTTCTGCGGATTGGGAGGCCGAGCGCAACCATGATGCACATTTGTTCCCCGCATTGCAGGGAGCCATGGAGGCGCTTGGTAATTTGCCCTTGGATTACATTCTTGTAGGCTCCGGCCCTGGAAGTTACGGTGGGGTTCGCGTGGCACTGGCAGCTGGTGTCGGTATTGCCGCGGTGACTAGTGCCAGGCTGGTGGCAGTGGAGTCCTGGGCCCAGTTGGCAGAAGACGGAGCCTGCGTGGTGGCAGATGCCCGCCGTGGCGGCTGGACCGTAAGACACCCGGACGGTCGCATCGAAGTCTTATCCCCGGAGCAGTTGCAAGGTCTCAACTGCCCGGTGTTCTCCACTGAGCCCCGCGGCAAGATGGCTCACCTCAACCTTAGTAATCTGCAGAAGGATGCTCTGCACCCTACGGCCCTGGGGCTTGTGTCTACCTGGCTGAGCATGAGCTGCTCGGAGCAGGCTGCTGCTGCTGCAAAACCTGCCGAGCCTATCTATGTGCGGCCCCCGCATATCACAGCCGCAGTCCGCAAACCCTGGGAGATATAATGAGCGAGACGCCTGAAATACCTCCATTTGAACATTCCTGCCAGCGTTGCGGTGCCTGCTGCCGCTGGGAAGGCAATGTCTGCCTCACGGATGAGGATATAACAGCCATTGCTGCCTATCTGCATATGGATGAGGTCGCTTTCATCAACGAGTTATGCCACTTGCAGCGCAACAGGCGCGGGCTCTCCCTCATCGATGCGGAGGATGGGGCCTGCATCATGCTGCAAGCGGATAACACCTGCCGAATTCAGCCCGTAAAGCCCAGACAGTGCCGGGATTTCCCTTACAAGTGGAACTTCCCCGGTTGGGAAAAACGCTGCCCGGGGTATGGAAAGAAGGGAGGCTGTGAGTAATGCGTCCATCCCGCCTGCGAAAGTACTGCACCTATCTCATCCGCTCAGCGCGCCGGCGCATCCTGCGCGGGCGCAGTGCGCTTGCGGCGCGCTTGAACACGGCACCCCACCGTATAGCGGCCAAGGATGAGAGCCGCCGAGCCCACGCCGGCACCATTGCGGATCTCTTCGCTTCCATCATGTGCCAGGTGGTGGATATCGGCGTGGATAAGCTGGATACCGCTATGGATATTCTGCGCCACGATTTCCCGAACGTGGAGCATATCTGGCTGGCAGAGCGATTCCAGACAGCGTACGAAGCGGCTTATCCCCTGCCCGCCACACTGGCGCTTGCCGCAGCAGGCCGCACGGAAGAGGAGAGAATTTCCCTGGCGCTGGAGGTGTATGCCTTGCTTCTCCGCATTGGTGGAGACCTGACGACCCCTACCTTGTTCGAAGAGGTCACTTTCGGTCTGAATCTGCCAGGTGCTGCCTCCATGCTGGAGGAATTGATGCGCAGCCCGGGTGCAGCCGCCCCGCCCCCCCTGGAAAGCATCACGTTCTCCACCACTCAGGGCGAAAATACGGTTCTGCTTCCGGAAAGCGAGACGAATGTGATGTTTCGCGCAATCCGTTGCGTGAATTTCCTTCTTATTGTCAATGACTCGGAGGCACCTATCTCCGTCCGTGGGCAGATTCTGGGTAAAGGGGGTGTGTTACCGCTCTCCTCCCGGCAGACCATAGAGCTGAATTCCTGTTATTTCAGCTATCGGACCATCGTCACCCTGCTGCAATTCCGTTCCACTGGGGTGAAACTGGTGAACTACCTCAGCATGGATGGAGACTCTCTCTCCCTGAACAGACAGCGCCCGCGTAACTGTCTGGCCAGGGTCAGCATGGGTATACAAGTGGAGATTGAAGTATTACGCCCGGATGCTGGTATCATTCTGGAGGGTAAGACACTTGCCCCCGGAGAAGTAGTGACCTCTTCCTATTTCGCTCCCTTTTACGTGCGGGGCCAGGGGCCTTTCACATTTGTAGATCTGGCGGAAACCGGTGCTTCCGGCAACAGCTTCCAATTAGACCCGGGAGAAAGAACGGTGCTGGTAACCAACCTGCCCTTTATCCTGCGCCAGGATGTGCTCAAGCTTACCCCGGGGCTGGCCCCGGGCGTGGTGCTTGAGGTAAGCTATTCACGCTCGACCAATACTGGGACTGTCAGGATTGTGGAGGGCAACTCCCCATCGGTCACCGTGCGGGATATTCAGGTCAAGGGCGATACCCCCTTGCAGGATGGCGACCTCATTGCCCTCAGCCCGGTGCAGTTCATCCGCTGCCGTTTTTCTTCCGGCATGCTGGAGGAAGAATCCAACCTCATCTCCACTCTGCGGGTTCGTGGCCTGACTCGCGATTTTGTTCGCGCGGGCCGCGTGGTGGATAACATCGACTTTACTCTGAATCGCGGCGAAATGGCCTGCATTCTCGGTCCCAGCGGCTCCGGTAAAAGCACCCTGCTCTCTATGCTGGCCGGGCACCTGGAGCCCTCATTCGGGAGCATCTTCTACAATAACGAACGGCTGACCCCCCAATCTGCCAACCTTCGCCGCTATATAGCCTTTATCCCCCGGGAGGATATTCTGGATGAGGCCATGACCGTGCATGAGCATGTATACCAGGCCTCTGTAGCGCGACGCCCCCGCCTGGGCCATGTGGATAGAATGCGGCGGGTTTCGGCTGTACTCAATTTTGTAGGCATCGGTCACCTGGCTGATCGCTCTGTGGGCCGCGCAGGTGAACGCACCATTTCCGACGGTGAACGCACGCGTCTGAACCTGGGGCTGGATCTGACCGGCACCTCTGAGGTCTACCTGATTGACGAGCCCATCAGCGGGCTCTCCTCTGTGGATGCAGAGCGCGTGATTGAAACGCTGGAGAACATGGCTGAGGGGCGCATTCTGCTCTGCACCCTGCACCGCCCGGCTCAGGTCCTGCTGAACCGCTTCAAAAAGGTCATGGTGCTGGACACGCACGGCCAGATGGCGTTCTGGGGAAGCCCTCAGGAAATGGCAGACTACTTCCGCAATGCTGCCATGGAAATGCGGCTGCGCATTCCACGCGAGGCTATTGCAGCCGGTGGCGCAGACTACGTATTCGAAGTGCTGGATGCACCATTCCGCCGGGTTGGAAGCAGACAGCGAGAAAACCCGAATCTCTGGCAGGAACGATTCGAAAAATACTCGTATTCCATCAAAAACAGAGAGCGCCAGACAGAGGAGCAGGAAGAGCCGCGAAGAGCTATTCCCAAGGCGCGTCCCCGCACCCCTGCTGAGCTCTGGCGTATTTTCCGGCTGTGGGTCGCCAGAACCCTGCTGGCCCGAGTCCGCAGCCGTCTGGGGTTGTATGCAGTGCTGATGGAAGGCCCGCTTCTGGCCGCATTGATAGCAGGCACCCTGCGGGCATCTGGCGAGATGTCATACACCTTCTACAAATCGTTGCACATTACCGAGTACCTGTTCCTTTCTCTGGTGCTGGCCATGTTCTTCGGGTTGACAGATGCTGCCTGCGAAATCCTGCGAGACCGCCCTTTACTACGCCGCGAGAGCAACTATAAGCTTTTCACTACTGGTTACCTGGCTGCAAAGGTGCTGGTACTTACCGGTATTGCCGGCTTGCAGTGCGCTTTATATCTCCTGGTCGGCAACGCGATTCTGGAAATCCACTACATGTTCCGGAGTCATTTTGCGGTAATGCTGCTGACTGCCTTTGTCGGTATTTCCTTATCCCTCATGGTGTCTGCATTTGTGCGTTCGGACCGTGTGGCCCTCAATATTGTCCCGCTGCTGCTCGTCCCCCAGATCCTGCTGGCAGGCGCGCTTGTGCGCTTCGAGGAGATGAATGAGTTCAGCCCTAAGATCCCTGATGGCATTATCCCTGCGGCTATTGATAAACGGCTTTCCAATCTCCGCCACCGCGTTGCTTATCAGGATGAAATTTCTCATAACATTACCAGTAAACCTGTGCCCCTCATTGCGGAATTCTGCCCATTGCGCTATGCTTTTGAGATGCTCTTTGTCGTGCAGACAACGGACAATCTCTGGGAACTTCAGACCAGCAAAGTTAACCGCCTGCGTGAACAATTGAAGGAAAGCGGCTCCCTGGATGAATTGCGCTTCATTCAACGCGCCGCGCTGGCATTTAATGGCATAGCCGCCAATGTATACGAAGCAAAGGAAATTCTACGCCGCGTTTCCAAAGCAGCTTTGAACCACGATGAGGACTTCCTGGAAGACGTTCTGGATGCCCAGGAAGAACGCGAATCCACCCCTCATGACCAACCGGCAGAGTTCTATTTCTCCAACCGTAAGTTAATGTCCATGACTGAGGGGGTGAAGACTGCTCGCAAGGATGGTCGTTCCAATGAATACCGGGGGTTCTTCCTCTCCCCTCGCCAGGCCAGAACCTTTGCCACGCAGGACCACGAAACGGATGAAAACTCCATTTCCACCGTAACTCGCAACGCCGTCTACCTTTTTCTCATGGGCTTAGTTCCCATTCTTCTGGCCGCCTGGGGGCTCCTCCGCATAGGCCGGGGTAAATAATCAGGGTGGAATCATTCTTACTCACCTTGCATTTCCAAACTGCAAACGCGTTTGATTTTTTGTTGACTGCCAGCGTAGATGTGTTATAATCCACGCATATAGGGGTTTACGATAACCACCCCGGGTATAGACACAGTGGACGACGATATCATTTGCACCGAAAAAATCATTGCTGACCGCAAGACCTTCTTCCTTGATCTCAAGAGCAACGCCCGCGGGCGTGTGGTTCGCATCACCGAAAAAGTAAGCTCCAACCGCGACCGTATCATGGTTCCTGCGGAGATTCTGGATGATTTCATTGCTGCGCTGGAGGACATCCGCCGCGCCAATAATGAAAACTGATTGATTTTTTCTCACCCGCTGGCGGGAAATTATACTTTGTTAGTAGGATTGTCAGACTTTTGTCTGGACAAATGTCTTTGTTTGTGCTTTAATCTGTGCGAGGATGAAGCACTTTAACTGCTCTTTTTAACATTAAACAACACGCTGATTATGAGGAAAATAAAGGTTTTGAAACTTGGTTGGGAGTTTCCACCGCTGATTAACGGAGGACTAGGGGTAGCGTGCATGGGGATTTCACGAGCGCTTTCCCAGAAAGTGGAGCTGAATGTGATTGTGCCAAAGGCAGCGCCAGAGGCAAAATACGATGGCTTCGAGCTGCTGGGCGTGAATAACCTGAAGCTCGAGCAGATGGAAACCCAGGAGGAAGAGTACACATACGAAAGCTTTGCCGTGGTGGGTAAGGCCCCGGTGAATCTGGATCCGTATGCCTGCACAGAAGGGACACCGGGCAATATCACCTTCACTAAGGAAGGCAAGCTGCTCTTCTCTCGTGTGCACAAGGCCGATCTGGAGCTCTTCACCGGCAAGGAGGATTTGTATGCCGGAGACCTGGCCCGCAAGGTCATCGAATTCTCCAAGATCTGTGCGGTCATGGCCCGCAAGTATGACTTTGATGTGGTGCATGCGCATGATTGGATGACCTACCTGGCCGGTGTGGAGGTGAAGAAAGCCACGGGCAAACCGCTGGTGGTGCATCTGCATGCCTCGCAGTTTGACCGGGCCGGCGCAGACGCTCGCGGCTGGATTTACGACATTGAGAAGTACGGCATGGAGCAGGCAGATGCAGTGATTCCCGTTTCCAAGTACACGGGCACAATCGCTGCCGGGCACTATGGCATTGACCCTGCCAAGATTTTCCCGGTGCACAATGGTGCAGACCCGGTGAAGGTGTTCCATAGCAAGAAGAAATTCCCCGAGAAACTGGTTCTCTTCCTCGGCCGACTCACGGCACAGAAAGGGCCGGAGTTCTTCCTGGATATTGCCGCTAAGGTGTTAGCGCAGACAGACAACGTACGGTTCGTAATGGCCGGCACTGGTGAGAAACTGCGCGCGCTTATTGAAACAGGTGCGTTCAATGGGGTGGGCGATAAATTCCACTTCACCGGCTTCCTGAACAAGCAGAAAGTGAACGAACTGCTGTCTATGACGGATGTGTACTGCATGCCCTCAGTTTCGGAGCCTTTCGGACTTTCTGCATTGGAAGCAGCCCAGTTCAACATACCCGCCGTTATCTCAAAGCAAAGCGGTGTAGCAGAGGTGATGAAGGGAGCCCTGAAGGCCGACTTCTGGGATGTGAACATGATGGCCAGGCACATCGTGGATCTGGTGACGGATGAGGAGCTCTACAAGCGAGTCGCAGAGCAGAGTGCGCAGGATATCAAGAATTCCAACTGGGAAACAGCTGCGGATAAGATGATCCAGGTCTACCACCATGTACTTGGCTGGTAAAACAACAAACCCTCCTAACGACAAATGAACATTACGCTCACATTTCACGCACATCAGCCGAATCGACTGATTCCGTATGATTTTTTCAAGATTGGCGAGCACGCGTTCTATGAAGATGACCTCATGAACGGTCGTGTGCTCAGCGCCGTAGCAGAGCGCTGCTACCTGCCAGCCAACCGCATGATGAAGCAGCTTATTGAGCTTTCGGAAGGAAAATTCAAGTTTGCCCTGGCTATCTCCGGCGTAATTCTGGAGCAGGCCAGATACCACCGCCCGGATCTCATTGCTTCCTTCCAGGAACTGGCAGAGACCGGCTGTGTGGAGTTTCTCGCCATGCCCTATTATGCCTCCCTTGCCTCCCTGTATTCCACGAGCGAGTTTGCCGAGCAGGTAGAGGAGCATTGCGACCTCATCGAAAAACTTTTCGGGCAGCGCCCTGTTGTGCTGTGGAACACCGGCATGCTCTATTCCAACGCTATCGCCGCGCAGGCCTATGACATGGGGTTCGAAGGCATCATGGCAGATGGCAACGGCCGCATGATGAGCAACCGCAACACCAATGACCTTCAGTGCGCTCCGCTCATCGCCAAGACCAAGACCTTGCTGCGCCACCGTCATCTTTCCAACGATCTGGCCAATCGCCGCACAGACCCCAGTTGGAGCGAATACCCCCTGTCTCCTCATACTTTTGTGGAGTGGTTGAATGCAGAGCCGGGACAGATCGTGAACATCTCCATGGATTACGAGACTCTTGGTGAGCGCCAACCCGACAGCACCGGCGTGTTCGAATTCTGGCGTACCATGATTACCGCAGCTCTTTTTGCCGGAAATGAGTTTTACACTCCCGGCGAGGCAGTGCGTACATTCCCATCCACTGGTACACTGAATTGCCCGAACCCGGTAAGCTGCTCTACCTTCGGCACCACGACCCACTGGAACGGCAACGTCATGCAACAGGAGGCGCTGAAGAAGATTTACGCCCTCGAAAGCGCTGTGAAGGCCAGTGAAGACCGGGATATGATCCATGTGTGGCGCAAATTGCAAAGCGCTGACCACTTTCACTATATGGAGAAGAGCAACGGGTTCACCCCCTACCCCTCTCCGTATGATGCTTACATCTACTACATGAA
>CALFTQ010000161.1 GCA_937916135.1 uncultured Verrucomicrobiales bacterium | reverse complement strand
GCAACGGGTTCACCCCCTACCCCTCTCCGTATGATGCTTACATCTACTACATGAATGCCCTGGCAGACTTGCAAGTGCGAGTCAAGCGCGAAGCTGAGCTCATCCACAAAGCTGCTAAGGTGACCATGGCCTGAGCTCTGGTCTGGCGCACGGCTTCATTTCTGAAGAAACCGCACTGAGGATTTATCCCGGTGCGGTTTTTATAATGCGCGGCAAGCTGGGAGCAATGAATAGGAATTTGAAGGGATGTTTGCCCGTAAACGGGGCAAATCAAACTCTGCAGAGAGGGGGGCAAGACTTCCCATGTTGCTGATATTTCTATTTCTCACAAAATCTTTGGAGTACATGCGGGAATCTGCGTCAATGTAACATATTTTGCTTTTACTGGGCCCGCAACAGGTGTATACTCTCCACGTGCGCAAATGAAACCGCTGCGCTCTGTGATAAGAAAATGAAAATCGTTCTTGCATACTCCGGTGGTCTTGACACATCCGTGCTTCTGGTGTGGCTCAAGGAGAAGTATAATGCTGAAATCATCGCCTACTGTGCAGACGTAGGCCAGGCTGAAGAGCTCGATGGCGTCATCGAAAAAGCACTCGCTACGGGTGCTTCCAAGTGCATCATCGGTGATTTGAAGGCTGATTTCGCTGCCAATTACATTTTCCCCATGTTCCAGGCAAACGCCGTGTATGAAGGCCGTTACCTGCTGGGCACCTCCATTGCCCGCCCCTGCATTTCCAAGGCTATGGTCGATGTCGCCATCGCCGAAGGTGCCGATGCCATTGCCCACGGTGCCACCGGCAAGGGCAACGACCAGGTGCGCTTCGAGCTTTCCATCAATGCGCTGGCACCCAAGCTCCAGGTGATTGCCCCCTGGCGCATGAAGGAGTGGCGCGACCAGTTCCCCGGCCGTGCCGAGATGATCAAGTACGCCGAGGAACACGGCATCCCGATTCGCCAGAGCATGAAGAAGCCCTACTCCATGGACCGCAACCTGCTGCACATCTCCTACGAAGCCGGCATTCTGGAAGACACCTGGTACGATGCCACCAAGGAGGAAGACCGCGGCATGTACGTGCTCTCCAACGCTCCCGAGGATGCTCCCGATGCTCCCCAGTACCTGCAGTGCCTCTTCGAGAAGGGCAACATCATCGGTCTGCAGACCGAGGGCCTGGCTGAGATTATGGCCACGGTGGGCACCACTGCCCAGGGCGAGAAGGATGGCTACACCCTGCTCGACCCGCTCGGCGTCATGCTCGTGCTCAACTATCTGGGTGGCAAGCACGGCATCGGCCGCGTGGACATTATCGAAAACCGCTTCGTCGGCATGAAGAGCCGCGGTATCTACGAGACCCCCGGCGGCACCATCCTGCTGGCTGCTCACCGCGATATCGAAACCATCACCATGGACCGCGAGGCCCAGAAGGTGCGCGATTCCCTCATCCCCGACTACGCCGCCATGGTGTACAACGGCTTCTGGTTCGCACCGGAGCGCGAGGCCATCCAGGCACTCGTGACCAAGACCCAGGAAACGGTGAACGGTGAGGTGCGTCTCAAGCTATACAAGGGCAACGTGATGTATGCCGGCCGCCGCAGCCCGAACAGCCTGTACAGCTACGCCATGGCCACCATGGAAGCCGACTACACGGAGGAAGACTACAACCAGGATGACGCCAGCGGCTTCATTCACCTGAATGGCCTGCGTCTCAAGCAGTTCGCCCGCGTGAACCACTAAGAAATTCTATACAGAGCCGCTCCGCCAATACCGGAGCGGCTCCTTTTAGTTGTATGCCCCCCGCCCTGCCCAAGCTTTCCTACGTGCTTCTCTCCCACAACCGGGAGAAGTACATCCGCGCCGCCATCGAAAGCGCCTTTGCGCAGGATTATGAGGGCGAACTGGAGTACATTTTCTCAGACGATTGCTCCACCGACCGCACCTTTGAAATCATTAAGGAATGCGTGGCCGCCTACAAAGGCAAGCGCCGCGTAGTCGTCACCCAGACACCACGCAACCTCCACCTGGCCGGCAATACCAACCACGCTGTCCAGTTTGTGGAATCCGACTGGATTGTGAGGGCCGATGATGATGATATCTCCACCCCGGATCGATGCTCTATAATTGGGTGCGCCATAGCGAATCATCCCGGGTGTTCGTATGTATATACATTGATGCAAACGTTTGTTGATGGAGAAAACCTAAATATCAAGCCTCAGACCGCATCATCGGACGCGCGGGTAGAGCGTCTGGATGTTCTTAATGGACATAACGATATGTGGACTGAATTTTTCGCATCGGATACTCTTCACCAAGTATGGTCTTGTAGACATTTTAAGCAATTTGGTCCTCTGCCGGAAAATGGATACTGGGTTGATGATGTCATCTCTAACATGCGCTGCTGTTGTATGGGGTTTGGAATTAAGATTTACAGAACAACGGCCTACATACGCAACAACTCAGGGAATATGAGTAAGGGGGGGGCTGATGGGAGCCGCGGGTACAAATCAATCATACAACTTGAGAATTTCAACGACAATTATCACAACACGACTTTGCCACCCCTTCTGGACTGCTGTGATTCCATCCAAATGTTTTTGAGAGAGTCAGGCATTCAAGCTGAGAGATTCATTTCGAGCATAAAAAAAGACATCGCAGAGCGAAAGCAGCTTTGTTCGTTCTGGAGGAAAGGGACTATCAATCGCATTCGCATTTCCCGGGCAATTGGAGCCAAAGGATTATTCAGCATGATTCGCTGTTTACCGCTCCCCATCTATGCTGCACTGCTGACAACCTACAGAAAACTTGTTGGAAAGGCCTAGTATGAACCGACCCAAAGTAGCAATTCTCTGCAATTTTCCGGCATGGCTTTTGAATAATGGCCTGCCTCAGTTCAGTGGGCATTATGCAGTCTGGCTGAAAGCTCTTTACGATTCATATCCAGAGGATGGGCCATACGAACTTCATTGGGTATCACTGAATAAGGATATATCCCGCCCCGTCCGCTTTTCATCAAGGGCACAGCATTTTCATGTGCTGCCCCGAGTAAAAAAGACGATAGGCCTTTACACTGCGTATTTCACAGACCGGAGACGAGTAGCCGCAGAGCTGCGTCAAATTAATCCGGAACTGCTGCATACCTGGGGTACCGAAGATTGCTTCGGTCTTTGCGGAAAAGATTTCAAGGGGAAATGGCTTCATTCCGTGCAAGGGTTGTTAAAGGCATATATGCAGCGAGGCCCCATGCCTCGCTTCTTCAGGCACCACAGTATCTATGAACCCGGAGTACTGCGCGCAAGCAAATACATAACAACGGAATCTCCATGGGCAGCAGAGCGTGTGCGCGAAATAGCCCGCCAGGCATCCCCTTATCTTTTCGAATACGCTGTTGAAGAACGCTTTTTTAATCAAGATCGTGCACTGGCGGACTCCCCCACGTGCCTGTATTGCGGTTCCAATACGCCTCTCAAGAATCTGGAATGCGCCATAGCGGCTTTCTCCCGCCCGGAGCTCGCCCATGTAAAACTGGAGCTCGCCGGAGTGGAGCCCGGCAGCATTCCTGCTCTGCCGGAGAACCTCATCCCCCTTGGCCGCATTTCACGCGACGAGGTGGTGCAGAAACTTTCGCAGGCCTGGTGTCTGGTGCACCCCAGCAAGGCGGATACCGGCCCCACCGCTGCCAAGGAAGCGCGAGTCATGGGGGTGCCTGTCATCATTTCCGACCAGTGCGGCAGCAAGCAGTATGTTAACGAAGGTAAATCCGGCTATATCATTTCCCCAACAGACGTGGATTCACTTGTGAAAGGCGTGCAGAATATTACCTCCAGCGCAGAGCGTTGCATCAGTATGGGGAAATACGGTCAAGCAGAATGCCGGAAAGCTCTCTCTGCTCAAACAATGCTAAATCGCCTTATGGAATTGTACCATCTTGTCCTTCAAAAATGATTGCTCGCATCAAACTATTCGTCCTCAATTTTCTGTCTCGTCTTAACATATGTGTTCTGAGAGCAAAAGGAGTGGTGTGCCCTTCCACATGCATGATAAACAAACTACCCTATATTCGCAAGCAAAGAGGTTCCCAAATCATCTTGGGTGAGAGTGTAACTCTTACCTCCAATCCCCGGCATAACCCAATGACCGAGCATCCGGTCGCACTTCGTACCATCACTTCTACTGCCTGCATTGAGTTGAAAGCCCACAGCGGTGTAAGCGGGGCTAATATCGTATGTGCAAACCACATTACCATAGGGGCGTATTCGATTGTCGGAGCAAATACACTCATCTATGATTCCGATGGCCATACCTATACTCCAGAGCGTGGCTGGAATACACCACGTCTGAAGACAGGACGCCCTATCACCATTGGCAACAAGTGCTTCATCGGTACTCGCTGCATTATCCTGGGAGGGGTCACAATCGGAGATAATTGCGTGGTCTCAGCAGGCACCGTTCTCACCCGTGACGTCCCCGCTGGTCACAAAGCCTACGGTAACCCTGCCATTATTGAGCCCCTGCCCAAAGCTCTGGGTGGTCCGGATATTCCACCCCCGGTTACGGTTAATGAAGTCTCCGCTCAGTCGTTCCCGTTATCAGCAGCAGAAAAACAGTTCATGGACGACATTCAGAACGTGATGGAGTATTCAAGCCCCCTCAGCCTGGATGAAGAGTTCAGAAAACACGCTGAGTGGGATTCCATTGCATTCCTTTCTCTTGCTGCGCATCTGCAAGAGGCGCATAATTTTGAGCTCACCAGTGAGAACTTCAACCAGTTCACAACACTGCGAGATATTTTCAGAAAGCTGGAACTTTAATTAAAAATCACCCGTCGTGCTTCCTCGCGAGCCCAGGCATCGTCTTCTAGGATGATGGGCAGCTGGCCCTGGTAATCGCGGGGGCGGGCGTTGGAGAGCACTTTCTCCACCGTCTCCCAGATGCCGGGGAATGAAAGCCGGCCATCCACAAAGGCCTGCACGGCCACCTCGTTGGCGGCGTTGTACATGGCGGGCATGGTGCCGCCGGTGAGGCCGGCCTGGCGGGCAAGGGTGAGCGCGGGGAAATCCTCCCAGCGCGGGGCTTCGAACTTCAGGCTGGCAATCTGCGCCAGGTCCAGATGTGGCAGTGAATTCGGCAGGCGCTCCGGCCAGGTCACCGCATACTGGATGGGGAAACACATATCGCTGCTGCTCAGCTGGGCCAGGATAGAGCCATCGCAGAACTCCACCAGCGAATGCACAATACTCTGCGGGTGCACAATCACATCCACCCGCTCCATGGGGATGTCGAACAGCCAGCGGGCCTCAATCATTTCCAGCCCCTTGTTGAACATCGTGGCGCTGTCGATAGTAATCTTGCGGCCCATCTGCCAGGTGGGGTGTTTGAGCGCCTGCTCCAAGGTCACCGCCGCCAGCTGCTCGCGAGGCGTGTTACGGAAGGGGCCGCCGCTGGCCGTGAGAATCAGGCGGTTCACCTGCCCTGCACCACCGTGGTTGCCTTGCAGGCACTGGTAGATGGCATTGTGCTCGCTATCCACCGGCAGCACGTTGATTCCCCTGGCCTTGGCGCGGTTCATCACCACCTCACCGGCCATCACCAGGATCTCCTTGGAGGCAATGGCCAGGTCTTTCCCGGCCTCGATAGCCTCCAGCGTGGGTTTCAGGCCATCCGTGCCGATAATGGAAACCAGCACCATATCTGCGCAGTCCAGTGTAGCCAGCCGGCAGAGGCCTTCCAATCCGGTATACACCTGCACCCCGGCAGGCAGCAGGCGCTGCAGCTCGGCAGCCTTGGAGCTATCATAGATGCAGACGTGCCGCACCCCGAACTCGCGGGCCTGCTCAGCCAGCTTCTGCACATTGCTGTGGGCAGCCAGAGCCACCACTTCCATGCGCTCCGGAATATCCCGCGCCACTTTGAGCGCACTGGTGCCGATACTGCCGGTAGAGCCGAGAATGACCACGCGTTTCTTCATAACGAGGGGTATTCTACGGCATTTCCCAGCCAAAATCAAGCCGATTCAGCTGATTTGTCTTGCCAAGCAATGGTGTTCGGTGTACTCTCTGCTGGTGCCGTCCGGGTCCGGGTGGTCGCTGCGGGTAACCAGCCCCGTAGAGGAAAGTCCGGACATCACAAGGCAGCGCGTCCTGCGAAAGCAGGAGACACCCGGAGCCAATGCCGGGTGGACGGAAAGTGCCACAGAAAACAAACCGCCCGCAAGGGTAAGGGTGAAAAGGTGGGGTAAGAGCCCACCGCTCCGAAGGTAACGACGGAGGCACGGAAAACCCCGCGCGATGCAAGACAAACAGGGAAAGGGTCGCCTGCCCGCTGTATTCCCGGGTATTAGTTGCACCCTGCTATAAACGCAGGGCGCTCCTGGCAACAGGCGCGAGAAAAATGGCCACACAGCCCGCCACCGCGCGGGTGGACAGAATCTGGCTTACAGGGCCCGGACGCACGCCCCCCTTCCTCATCGATTATACAGGCCCCGGAGGCGTATATGCACAGATGCCTATATTTTTTCTGGAATTATTCCAGCTTGACTATCCATATTAAACAATGTAGAGTCTAGCACATGGACGCAGACTCGAAGAAAAGCACCGCTGCATGGTCATCTGTTATATGGAGTGGCCTGCTGGCACTGGTGAAGCTGGTGGTAGGTATCGTAACCGGCTCACTGGGTATTCTTTCGGAAGCACTGCACAGCGCACTTGACCTGGTGGCGGCGGGTGGCACTGTATTTGCCGTGAAAGTGGCGGCCCAGCCTGCAGATGAAGAGCACCCATACGGCCACGGCAAGGTGGAGAATCTGATGGCTCTGGGCGAGACCCTGCTTCTGCTGGGCACCGCAGCCTGGGTCATCATGGAAGCATTTGAGCGACTGGCCAGCTCCGACCCCTCTGCACTGGAGGTGAAATTCTCCTATTGGGCCTTTGGTGTCGTTATCCTCTCCATCGTGGTGGATGTGAACCGCGCTGCCATGCTCCGGCGCGTGGCGAAAGAAACCCGCAGCGCAGCCCTGGAGGCGGATGCCGCCCACTTTTCAACTGATATCTGGAGCAGTGCAGCTGTGCTGCTGGGTATCACGGGTGCGGCCATGGCCGATATGGCGGTAGAGGGAAGCTGGTTCCACTGGCTGTTAGTTCGCGCAGACGTATTTGCCTCGCTGGTTGTGGCTCTGTTTATCCTGCATGTGTGCAAGGAGCTCGGTATGGAAGCTATCAACAACCTTATGGATAAAGCGAATGCTGAGGCTTCTTCCAAGGTACGCGCCGCCATGTCTGAGCGCATGCCCACCTATCCTGTTTCCAAGCTCCGTGTGCGCGAATCCGGTTCCCGCTACTATGTGGATATGGAGGTGCAGGTTCCTCATGACCTGCATGTGGACACAGCACATGAAATCGCAGATGCCATCGAAACCCTTGTTGCCACAGTGCTGGAGGGTGCTGAAACGATGGTTCACATGCAGCCCGCGCACAGATTCCCCGACACACCGGAATTCATCATACGCCGCCTGGCACTCACCCACAGATTTGGAGTGCACGGGCTCATACTGCAGCACACAGACGATGGTCAATTCGTGGTGGTGGTGGATCTGGAGCTGCCCGCAAAGGCTACACTGGAATCCTGGCAAGTGCCTATCGAAGCCTTCCGCAAAGAAGTGCTCCGCAACCTGAAAGCGGATGTCGTGGCCCTGCATGTAGAACCCGATATGCGGCGAGTTCCGGATTTCTCCACACCCCTGCCCAATGACTGGGACGCCCAGGTGCGGGATGCCATGATTCGCCGCAGTGCGCCCCTGCCTACCGGCATCAGCACTTACACCCGAGGGAATGAACGGCTCTGCGTCATCCGCATTCCTAAGGAATTCTCCCTTACAGTGGAAGAGAGTCACGCCCGCCTTACCCGGCTCAACAAAAAGCTGGCCGAGCACCTGCCACCTGTGGCCCGAATCCTTGTAACCTACGATGAATCATAAGCCACCCCGAACGAAAAAGGAGGCTCCCCTCTGCGCAATAAAGTGGAATTAGTAGCTATCGGAGCACGGGACTGCAGTCCCGTAATCATGGCGCGTTTAATCGGATCTGAAGTCCCGTTCATCGCCAAAGTTCCATCCCCTTCTAATTTCATTTTTTCGGGCAGAAAGGGGCTTCTTCCAAAATGTTGCTGATGTTTCTATAGCTTACCAAATCTTTGGGACACATGTGGCGCGAAAGAGAGATGCCCTACTGGCGTTTTTCCTTGACAAATCACCACCTGTCTGGTAGTTTATCGGTCAGTAGAAGTATATTTTTTCACTACAATGGAACCGTACAGCATGAAGAACCCGTTCCCGGCCACGGTGCTGGGAGTCCGCTCTGTTACCAAACCCGGCAGCGCCAAGGAAACCATCCATGTGGATTATTCACTGGAGGGTTCGGGGCTGACCTATACCACAGGCGATGCCCTGGGGGTGATTCCCTGCAACGACCCTGCCCTGGTGGATGCACTGATTGCGGCTCTCGGGCTTGACCCCGCTGCGGAAGTGCCCACGCCCTGTGGCGAAACGGCTCCGCTGCGCGAGGCGCTCATCAGCTCCTACGATATCACCAACCTGAAGAAGGGCAACCTGACCAAGTGGAACGCCGTGGCGAACAGCGAGAAACTGGCCGGTATTCTGGCCGATAAAGAAGCCCTCAAGGATTTCTGCTGGGGCCGGGACCTGCTCGACCTCGCAACCTGCCCCACCTGCAAAGCCACTTTCCCGGATGCAGCCTCCTTTGTGAGCATCCTCGGCAAGATTTCCCCGCGTCTGTACTCCATTGCCTCCAGCCCGGATGCCGTGCCCGGCCAAGTATCCCTCTGCGTGGGTGCGGTGCGCTACACGACCAACGACCGCAAGCGCGGCGGCGTGTGCTCCACCTACATGGCAGACCGTCTGCAGCCCGGTGACAAGGTGAAGGTGTTTGTGCACTGCAACAAGAACTTCCGCCTGCCCGAGGATGGCAACACTCCCATCATCATGGTAGGCCCCGGCACCGGCATTGCCCCCTTCCGCGCCTTCTGGCAGCAGCGCATGGCCGACAACGCAGCCGGCCCCATGTGGCTCTTCTTCGGCAACCCCTACCAGGCCACCGATAACTGCTACGAGGACGAGACTGCCCCGCTGGTGGAAAGCGGCAAGCTCAAGCTCTCCGTTGCCTGGAGCCGCGACCAGGCCTACAAGATTTACGTGCAGAACCTCATGGAGCAGGCCGGCGAGGAAATCTGGCAGTGGCTCGAGAAGGGTGCCGCTTTCTACATGTGTGGCGATGCCAACCGCATGGCCAAGGATGTGGAGAAGGCCCTGCTCGCCATTATTTCCAAGTACGGCAACCGCTCCGAAGAAGAAGCCGCCGCCTACCTGGCCGATATGAAGGCCGCCAAGCGTTACCAGAAAGACGTTTATTAAATGCAGATTGCAGAACGCAGAATGCAGAATAAACAATGAGCGAGCTGCGTGCAGCTCGTGGACAGAAAAAAGCCTGAGCGTTGCTCAGGCTTTTTTTATTGTTCCGGCAATTAAACCGGTCTGAGCTCAGCTCAGACCGGTTCTGCTTCAGGCGAGACAAAAGCCGCGCACTAACTTAATTATTCTGCATTCTGCGTTCTGAATTATGCATTCTGCGAGAGGTACTTCGCAACACCTTCATGGGTGGCCTGCATGGCTTCCTGGCCGGGGTGCCAGCCGAGGGGGCATACCTCACCGTACTGCTCAAAGTGCTGCAGGGCATCCACCATGCGGATGGCTTCGTCAATAGAGCGGCCCAGCGGCATATCGTTCACGAGCTGGTGGCGCACGATACCCTGCTTATCGATGAGGAAGAGCCCGCGGTAGGCTACCAGCTCACCCTTGACCTGCAGCTTGCCATTCTCGTCCACATAGCGTTCGCCGGCCAGCACATCGAAGGCATCAGCGATGGTCTTGTTCGTATCGGCCACTAGCGGATAGGTCACACCGCAGATACCGCCTTCGCACTGAGGCTTCTGGCACCAGGCCCAGTGGCTGTACTCGGTATCGGTGGAGCAGCCCACCACCACTGTATCTCGCTTGGCGAACTCAGGCAGCGCCGCCTGGAACCCCAGCAACTCTGTGGGGCACACGAAGGTAAAATCCTTCGGGTAGAAGAAGAACAATACGTACTTCTTATCCACATAGTCCTGAAGACTGAAATCATTCACGATTTCACCATTCACCACTGCGGTTGCCTTGAATACGGGAGCTTGTTTTCCTACTAACATAATATGTAATTATTGGTTGTTGGGGTTAAGATACACTAACTTTCGATTCTGTTCAAGCTTTTTTAGAATTTTTCTAAAATTATTTTTCACTTCTTGTCAGGAATCGGAAAATATGGTAGGATGGGTTGCATATGGAAACACCGGGAGCGAGACTTACCTCACTGGATGCTCTGCGAGGGCTGGATATGCTCATTATCATAGGTATAGACGCATTGGTATACACGCTGTATCCCGTCAGCGGCGGCGGGGAAGCCTGGAAATTCATCCGCGAACAGCTGGGGCACGCCCCCTGGGAAGGGCTTCGGCTATATGACTGCGTGTTCCCTCTTTTTGTATTCATGGCAGGCATGGCCATGTGCTTTTCGCACCTGCGGCGAATGGATGCACCGGTCTGGAAAACGCTGCTGCACCTCTGGAGCCGCGCCCTGGTACTGGTGATACTGGGCTTCCTCGTCAACGGCAATATCAGCTGGGATTTATCCGCCATGCGCTGCGCCTCAGTGCTGGGGCTCATCGGCCTTTCCGGGGCACTGGCAGGCACCTTCACCCTGCTCTGCGGTGGCCGCACCCTGCCGAATCTCGTGCTGGCCGGGCTCATCCTGGGCGGAGTAGGCGCCGCGCAGCACCTGGGCGGCAACTACACCCCAGGCGGCTGTTTCAACGCCAGGGTGGATGCCATCCTCTGCCCGGGCGTGCTGCACAGCGGCAGCTATGACCCTGAGGGCCCGCTCTGCATTGTCTCTGCCACAGCGCTTTCCCTGCTGGGGTATTGCGCCGGGCGGCTCTTCCTGAATATCGTCCGCGCACCGCTGCGCGTAGTGACCATGCTGGCCTGTGGCCTCATCCTGCTGGCAGGCGGCTGGTGGCTGCCCTGCATCAAGGGAATCTGGACACCCGGATTCGTGCTCTGCAGCTCCGGCATCAGCGCCATCCTCATGGCCTTGTTCCATCTGGTCATCGATGTACTGGGCCTGGTGAAGTGGAGTCTGCCGCTGCGCGTGGTGGGGCTGAATGCCCTGGCCATCTACATCCTCACGCACCTTATCAGCTTCCCGATGCTCACCAACCGCATGCTGGGCGGCACCTGGGCACTCTTCCTCTCCACCGACTGGCAGCGCGTGGCCAACGCGGCCACCGCGCTGCTGCTGGCCTGGTGCCTGTGCTGGTTCCTGTACAAGAAACGCGTGTTCATCAAGCTCTGAGTCTCATAATGCATGGCAAATTAAGTTTCAATCAACAATAATAATTTCCGCATGATGGGGCAGCTTGTTTGTAACAGGCATTCTGACTTGACACACTGACACGGCAGGAGTAACATGGCGGCATGCGCACAGCTCAGCCGGAAGAAACATTTTTTATCCTGCTCCCGCATGGGGAAAAGGATGGCCCTTATGTGCAGGCAGAACTGCGTGAGATGCTTAAACGCGGACTCATAGCCACAGACACGCAAATCCAGAGTAGCAAATGCGGCTGCTCGCTGCATGTGGATGAGCTGCTGCACCACGGCGAGACAGATACCATAGATGACATCACAGGGCTGAACGGATTAGGCGGCTTTTCCCTTGCACACTTTTTTGCAGATGTATTCCGCCGGCACCATCGCGAGGAAGTGCTGGAGATATTCTGCTGCGGCACCCCGGGCACCACACCTCCTCTTCACTCAGTAAGCAGCGCATGGCCCACACCGTGGATTTTTGCGCGCATGCTCTTTGCCTGCGTCCTTCTGTATCTTGGGTTCAACTGGGCGTGTAACACTTTTCAGAATCCGAACCTGGTGCCGGGTCTCATGTTTGTGGGCAATTTTGCCATTCCCTTCTGCGTAGCAGTTTTCTTTTTTGAACTGAACGTACGGCGAGAGGTGCCATTTCTTGAAGTAATGAGAGCCATGTTCTATGGTGGGTTGATGGCCCTCATCTTCTCCCTGGCTCTGCTGGCTGTCAGCCCGACGCTGATGGCCTGGATAGCCGGGCCCATCGAAGAGCCCGCAAAACTGATGGCCGCCATATTGATAGCCGGTAGCCGCCGCAACGGTCGCATTCTGACAGGGCTGCTACTGGGAGCCGGCGTCGGCGCGGGATTCGCAGCATTTGAAAGTTCCGGTTACACTTTTACGGAACTAGTCAGATTCATCAGCAGCTCCACAGCTGCTGAGCTTATTACCCCTATCAATCCGGTGCAGGGATACGCCATTGCACAAAACGCAAGTCTCATCAATCCGGATGCAGTCATGCAGGTGAGAGCACTCATCACCCCATTCGGACACATCGTCTGGACCGCAATCACAGCCGGTGCCTATTGGCTCGCGCTCAAATATCGTATAGCCGAAGGACTCCGTGATTATGATTCAACCCGTATCGAATGGGCCGTCTTTACAGATATCCGTTTTTTGAGGATTGCCATCATTCCCATCATACTGCATCTGGTGTGGAACACCAACTGGCTGGAAGCCTTCGGATTACTCCGCTTCCTCATACTGGGTATCATCGCCTGGGCTGTTGCACTGCGTCTCGTGCACGCCGGGCTCCAGCAAATCCGCGAGGAAAAATGCGCCAAAGACCTCACAATGTAAACGGCAGACTTGAATTGGGCTTTTCATGCACAGGCGGGTGTGATAGCATAAGCGCATGCCCAGTGTATTGATTAAGACTTACGGTTGCCAGATGAACGAGCGCGACTCCGAACAGGTGGCGAGCATGTTCCTGGCCGGCGGCTATGAGCTGACCAAGGATGAAGCCCAGGCAGACGTCATCCTCATCAACACCTGCTCGGTGCGCGAAAAAGCCGAGTTGAAAGCCCTGGGCAAGATGGGGCTGCTCTGCGCCCGCCCTACGGCCAAACCCTGGGTGGTATACGGTTTCATGGGCTGCATGTGCCAGAGCCGTGCCGCCTCCCTCTTCCGGGATGTGCCCCGCCTGGATATCGTGACCGGCACCCAGCAGTACCACAACGTGTACAAACTCTGCAACCGTCTGCTGCGCAGCCGCCTGGGGCAGCCGGAGTTCGAACCCATCCGCCGCGGCGCACACATCTGCGCCACGCAGCAGGAAGAGGGCTTCCAGAACGCCATCCGCGACCACCTGCCCCCCGCCGGCAACTGCACGGCTTTCGTCTCCATCATGCAGGGCTGCGAGATGCGCTGTTCCTACTGCATCGTGCCCAGCACCCGAGGCTCCGAATGCAGCCGCCCGGAGGCAGATATTCTGCAGGAAGTCCGCGAGCTGGTCGACCGCGGGGTGAAGGAAGTGACCCTGCTGGGCCAGATTGTGAACCGCTACGGCAAGGATGAACCGGTCATCGATGGCCGCGGCGCCTTTGTGCGACTGCTCGAAAAGCTCAACGACATGGATGGGCTGGAGCGCATCCGCTTCACCAGCCCTCACCCCATTGGCTTCCGCCAGGATCTGGTGAATGCCTACACCTACCTGCCCAAACTGTGCAGCCACATCCACTTCCCCATGCAGAGCGGCAGCGACCGCATTCTGCAGCTCATGCGGCGCCCATATAAGAACGAAAAATACCTGCGGCTCTGTGAATCCATGCGCGAGGCCCGCCCCGACCTCGCTATCACCACGGATATCATCGTAGGCTTCCCGGGCGAAACTCATGAGGACTATCTGGAAACCAAGGCCGCAGTGGAGCGCATCCAGTTTGATAATGCCTTTGTGTTCCAATACTCCCCGCGCCGCGACACCGTGGCCGCCGCCATGGAGAACCAGATTTGCCTGCGTGTGAAAGAGGAGCGCAACCACGACCTGCTGGAAACGGTGAACCGCATCGCCGTGGCCCGAAACCAGGCACTGGTCGGCACCGAGCAGACCATCCTGGTGGAAGGCCCCAGCAAGAACAACCCAGACCGGCTGCAAGGTCGCACCTCGCAGAACAAGCCTGTCATCATCCCCGGCGGCACTGCTGAAACAGGCACCTTGGTTCCCGTGCGTATCTCGGAGTGCACCGGCTTTACTCTCTACGGCGAAGTGGTATGAAGTGGTTCCCGGTGGTACTCATCCTGATGCTTACTCCGCTACGCTCAGCCGAGTATCCGTGGAGCAAAGACATTCCGGCAGAAATAGCCGCAGCCTCCGTCTCCCCGGACTCTGTTGTGGACGAAATTCCCTGTGACTGGCGTAGTGTGCTCACCCCGCTGATTGCCCCACTGGTCAAAGATTGCTCCACAGCCCGCGAAGCAGTGCTGTCTATATCCGGCGGTTTAGGAAAAGTGACCGGAGCCTACTATTCCAGGGAACGCAGCAAACACAACATGAACGTGCTGGAAACGCTGCGAGAGAAGAAGATTTCCTGCACAGGCCAGAGCATCCTGCTGGTCTGCGCCCTGCGTTCCGTGGGTATTCCCGCGCGCGCCGTGGGCGTGCATACCTGGAACCACATCGAGGGCAACCATACCTGGGCTGAAGCGTGGTTCGATGGTGAATGGCATATGATTGAAATGGGTGAGCGGGATTTCAACACACCCTGGGTCATGGAATACATCGGCATGCTCAATCCCCGGCATCCTTTCCAACGCATCCTCGCCGCCTCCCCATCCGGGCAAACCACCTGGTGGCCGAAAAAATTCGCACATATAAAAGGCCTGACGAATTTTGCAGCCGAGGACGTGACATCGCGCTACATGCAGCTCGCACGCAAGTGGTACGCCCAATCCGGCATCCCCGAAAACGAGCAGAGGCTCCTCATCGACCTCCAGCCCCGGCCGGATATCGCACCGGTGGTCGAAATTGTCAACGAAAATAACGAGGTCATCTCCAGCGGGAAACTCCCCACCAGCCGGGATGATATGCGCTATATGACACGACTTACCATGCCACGCACGGGAAATCACTACCTGCGGCTGACTGGCTCTGCAGAGCGCACCCCCATCCGGCAGACCGCAGCACCGGTGCAGATTCTGAAGGTAAATCTTTAAGCTCCGAAGCGCTTCAACTCCAAGGCCTTGGCCGCCGCAGCCATTTCAGCCTTGTGCTTGCTATGCCCCTCGGCACAGCCCAGTTCCATATCATTCCACATCACGCGGGCTCGGAAAGGTCCGGCGGGTCTGGTTTCATCCACCAGCTCGACCATATATTTCGGGCCCTGCCCGTTGATAGCCTGGAGTTTCTCCAGAAGTTCGCCCTTATGATTGATGGCGATGAGATTCTGGGCGTTATCCAGACTGGAAGCCAGCAACTTAAGTGAGACTTTGCGCGCGGCGTTGTAGTTGGAATCCATCATCACCGCGCCGATGACACTCTCGAAGGTATTGGCCAGGATGGAGAGCGCGGCGCGTCCACCATTTTTCTCCAGCTGAGGGCTCATATCCATATACTGCCCCCACTTCAGTTCCCCGCAGAGTTTTGCCAGATTGGCACGGCTCACAATAGCCGAGCGCATCTTGGTGAGCACGCCTTCATCAGCCTTCGGGTAGCGGGTAAAAAGCTCCCGGCTCACCACCAGCTCCAGCACGGCATCACCCAGATACTCCAGGCGCTCGTAATTGAGGTTGGTGCTGCGTTTCTGGTCTACGCTGGGGTGGGTGAGTGCCTGTTTCAACCACGTTTCATCCGTGAATACATAATCCAGGCTCCTTTCTACCGCTTCTCTATCCATGCGCGGCATTCTAGCACACAATCCCCGCCTTGGCTAGTGCAAATTGCCCGGATTCACTCTGTCATGAGCCCGATTTGGCTTGATTCAGGGGCATTTTGGCGTTAAAATCGCGCGCATGACGACAGAGGAGAAAAAAGACTTTATCCGCTATATGGTAGCAATGGACCTGGCCGAAGGTTATTGCGAGGTGCCGATTACGCGTTTCCCGCCGGAACCGAACGGCTACCTGCATATCGGCCATGCCAAGGCCATCTGTCTGGATTTTGGTCTGGCGAAGGAATATGCCCACCTGGGTGCCGTGTGCCACCTGCGCTTCGACGACACCAACCCCTGCAAGGAAGACATCGAGTTCGTGAACTCCATCCAGGAGGACATCCGCTGGCTCGGCTTCGACTGGGGTGAGCACCTCTACTGGGCCTCGAACATTTTTGATTTCTACTACGACTGCGCCGTGGCCCTCATCAAGAAGGGACTGGCCTACGTTGACCTGCAGGACCGCGAAACCATGCGCCAGCAGCGCGGCAACCTGGTGACACCCGGCATCGAGTCCCCCTACCGCAACACCTCTGTGGAGGAGAACCTTGCCCTGTTCGAAGCCATGAAACGCGGTGACTACGCCGAGGGCGCCGCTGTGCTGCGCGCCAAGATTGACATGGCCAGCAGCAACATGAACATGCGCGACCCGGTGATTTACCGCATCTCCTACGACCACCACCACAACACAGGCAGCACCTGGTGCATCTACCCGATGTACGACTTTGCCCACCCGCTGGAGGACGCCTACGAGCACATCACCCACTCGCTCTGTACGCTGGAATTCGAAAACCACCGCCCGCTCTACGAATGGGTCATCGATAACTGCCCGGTGCCCGCCAGACCGAAGCAGCGCGAATTCTCCCGCCTGAACATCACCTACACCGTGATGAGCAAGCGCAGGCTCCGCCAGATGGTGGAGGAAGGCTATGTGGCCGGCTGGGATGACCCCCGTATGCCCACCATCTGCGGTATGCGCCGCCGCGGCTACCCTGCCAAGGCCATTGTGGATTTCTGCGAGGGCGTGGGTATCACCAAGTTCAACGCCAACACCGATGTGGCCCGCCTGGAAAATGCCGTGCGCAACGAGCTGAACGCCGAGGCCGAGCGCCGCATGGCCGTGCTCAAGCCGCTCAAGCTGGTGCTCACCAACGTGCCCGTTGACTTCGAGGAAGAGGTTGAGGTCGTCATCAACCCCGAGAAGCCGGAGCTGGGCACCCGCAAGCTTACGCTCACCAGGGAAGTATGGATTGAGCAGGATGATTTCATGGTGGAACCGCCCAAGAAGTACAAGCGTCTCTCCCCCGGTGCCTGCGTGCGTCTGCGCGGCGGCTACTGCATGATCTGCACCGGATACACCGCCGATGCCGAGGGTAAGGTGACCGAGGTGCAGGCCGAAATCATCCCCGGCACCGTGGGTTCCAACCCGCCTGAGGGTATCAAGTGCAAGGGAGCCATCCACTGGGTATCTGCCAAGTATGGGGTGAAGGCCGAGGTGCGCCTCTACGACCGACTGTTCAAGGATGAAGCCCCGGGTGCCAACAAGGAAGGCTTCCTGGCCTCCCTGAATGCCGATTCCCTCACCGTGCTGAAGGATGCCGTGGTGGAACCCGCTCTGGCAGCAGCCCCGGCTGAGTTCCTCTGCCAGTTCGAGCGCACCGGCTACTTCGTGGCAGACCGCTACGACCACAGCGCCGAGCACCCCGTGTTCAACCGCTCCGTGGGTCTGCGCGACTCCTGGGCCAAGATGAACAAGTAAGCCCCACCTCATGAAGCACATCGAATTCACCGCCACCAACGGCACTTTCGATATCAACGATTTCATCAATCGATGCGATGCCGCCACTATGGGGGAGGAACTTCCCCCGGCACCCGCCCCGGAACCGGAAAAGGAGGAACTCCCCCCCTGCTCCGTTCCCGTGGCGGATGGCACAGACCCCATCGTCTACTCCCCCCTGGAGGAGGTGATTGAGGACCTGCGCATGGGCAAGCTCATCCTCATGACGGATGACCCCCACCGTGAGAATGAAGTGGACCTCGTCTGCGCCGGGCAGTTTGCCACGCCGCAGAATATCAACTTCATCGCCACACATGCCCGCGGTCTCATCTGCGTACCCATGGCTCACGAGCGTGTAGATGCCCTGGGGCTGCCCATGCAGGCCCAGCACAACACCGAAAAGCACCACACCGCCTTCACCGTGAGCGTGGATGCCAAGGAGGGTATCACCACCGGCATCAGTGCATTCGAGCGCTCTATCACCACCATCAAGCTGGCCGACTCCCGCTGCACGCTGGATGACTTTGTGCAGCCCGGCCACTGCTTCCCGCTGCGCGCGGTGGAGGGCGGCGTCATCCGCCGCGCCGGCCACACCGAGGGCACGGTGGATATCCTGCGCATTGCCGGCATGGAACCCGTAGGCGTATGCTGCGAAATCATGAAGGACGACGGCACCATGGCGCGCCTGGGTGAAATGGGCTCCTTCCAGAAGAAGTACGGTCTGAAGGCCTGCTCCCTGGCGCAGATTATCGAGCACCGCCAGCACACGGAGAAACTCGTCATCCGCGAGGAAGTGGTGAAGCTGCCCACCGATTTCGGTGATTTCGACTGCTACTCCTACCACTCCAAGGTGGACGGCAAGACCCACCTGGCCCTGGTGCGCGGCGAAATTGACCCGGAAAAGCCCATTCTCTGCCGCGTGCACAGCGAGTGCCTCACCGGCGATGTGTTTGCCAGCCGCCGCTGCGACTGCGGCAGCCAGCTGCATGCCGCCATGCGCCGCGTGGCGCAGGAGGGTGGTGTCATCCTCTACCTGCGTCAGGAGGGCCGTGGTATCGGGCTCTCGGCCAAGCTGCATGCCTACAAGCTCCAGGAACAAGGCTATGATACGGTGGATGCCAATATCAAGCTCGGCTTCGCCCCGGATTTGCGCGACTACGGCGTGGGCGCCCAGATTCTGCGCGACCTCGGCGTGCGCCACCTGCGGCTCCTCACCAATAATCCACTGAAGATACAGGGGCTTTCCGGCCACGGGCTGGATGTGGTGGAGCACGTCCCCATCTCCATCCCCGGCCACTGCGATAACCAGCATTATCTGGACACCAAGCGGGATCGCATGGGTCACATGATTTAACTCTGTGGCAGAAGCGCGGGTATTTCCGCGCTTCTGCCACATTCTGCTGACGCCATTTTCGGCGTTTATGGCACAAAAGACTATTCCGCAACTGGAATAACTACGGTAAAATGCGAAAAAGTACATCTAGACCATATGTCTGACCCGAACAAACAGCCCAACAAATTGCCCACTCCCGGAGGTTCCCCGAACTGGGGAGTTATGATTCTGATGGCCGTCATTGCCGGTATCCTGATGGTTGCCTTCATGTTCGATGGCGCGCTGGCCTCCCCCGGCCGCAGCATCTCGCTGGACCAGTTCCGCCAGGACTACCGCGCGGGCAAGGTAGTCCTGAGCCAGCCCAAGGAATTTCCTATTGAAGTTACACTGAATCCGGCTTCCACCGAAGGCACCATCACAGCATTTGAATACCGGACAGTGCCCCAGTACCCGAAGGCCGCATTTTACATGCCGTTCACGGATTCGGATGAAATCCGCTCCCTCTGCAACCGTTTCGGTATCACTACCACCCGCGTGGAAACAGCCCCGCAGGAACCGCAGGGCGACCGCATCTGGTCCACCGAGGACTTTGCCCGCATGGGAGCCGAGGGCCGTATCATCACCACCGGCACCAGCCCGGTCATCTATGAAGGCAACGGCCAGGGCGTGATTGTAGGCGAGTACAGGCTCCCTGCGGAAAACAAGGTGCAGCTCAAAGATTTAGAGCCAGTGCGCGTGGAGTTCAACTCCGCCTTCCAGGGTGAGCAGGTACGCGACCTGCTCGGCAACCAGGTGAAATATGTAGTGGAAAGCAACACCTGGAGCATGTTCCTCATCAATGTGCTGCCCTTCGCTATCGTGCTGCTGCTCCTGTTCGTCTTTTTCCGAGCCCAGGGTGGTGGCCCCGGCGGCGCCATGAAGTTTGCCCGCAGTCGTGCCCGCCTGCTCGATCCCAATCAGAACAAGGTCACTTTCAAGGATGTGGCCGGCATCTCCGAAGCCAAGGAAGAAGTGTGGGAAATCGTGGAGTTCCTGCGCAACCCGAAGAAATTCCGCAACCTGGGTGGCACCATTCCCAAGGGCGTGCTCATGGTGGGGCCTCCCGGCACGGGTAAGACCCTGCTGGCCCGCGCCATTGCAGGCGAAGCCGGGGTTCCCTTCTACACTATCTCCGGTTCCGATTTCGTGGAAATGTTCGTAGGTGTGGGTGCCAGCCGCGTGCGCGACATGTTTGCCGAGGCCAAGAAGCATAACCCCTGCCTGATCTTCATCGATGAAATTGATGCGGTGGGTCGCCACCGCGGCCACGGCGTGGGCGGTGGACACGATGAACGAGAGCAGACACTCAACGCCCTGCTGGTAGAAATGGACGGCTTCACGGCCAACGAAAATGTCATCGTCATTGCCGCCACCAACCGCGTGGACGTGCTGGATCCCGCTCTGCTGCGCCCCGGCCGCTTCGACCGCCAGGTGACGGTAAATCTGCCGGATGCTGCCGGCCGTGAGCAGATTCTGCGCGTGCATGCCCGCAAGGTGAAGCTTTCCCCGGATGTGGATCTGGGCCCGATTGCCCGCGCCACCACCGGCTTCTCCGGTGCAGAGCTGGCCAACCTGGTGAACGAAGCCGCCCTCATCGCCGCCCGTCAGAATAAACCCACCGTTGACCAGAGCGACCTGGAGGAAGCACGCGAAAAAGTGCGCTGGGGCCGCGAACGCCGTTCGCTGGAAATCTCTGACAAGGAGAAGTACATGACCGCCGTGCACGAAGCCGGTCACGCTGTGTGCCTGCTTAAAACCGCGCTGGCCAAGAGCCTGCCGCTGCACAAGGTCACCATCATCCCCCGTGGCCCGGCACTGGGTGTGACCATGATGCTGCCGGATGAGGACAAGCACAGCGAATACAAGAGCGAGCTGCTGGACTACATCGTGATGGCCATGGGTGGCCGCTGCGCCGAACTCGTGGTGTTCGGAGATGTTTCCGGCGGTGCACGCGGCGATATCCACCAGGCCACCAACATTGCCCGCAAGATGGTCTGTGTCTACGGCATGAGCGAGAAGCTCGGCCCCATCGAATACGGCACCAACCACAGCGAAGTATTCCTGGCCCGCGATATCTCCCAGACCACCCGCAACTTCTCGGAGCACACCGCCCAGATCATCGATGAGGAAATCCAGCGCATCGTGACGGAGAACTACAACCGCGCCGTGCAGATTCTCACCGAGAACAAGGAGCGACTGCTCCTCATTGCAGACAAGCTCATCGAGTTCGAAACGCTGAGCGGCAAGCAGGTGGCCGAGCTGCTGGAAACTGGCGAGATGACCGACCCGCCCGTGCGCCAGCTGCCCCCGCCCATTCCCGCGGATGAGGACGCCCCCACCGACTTGGAAACGCCCGACGACGAGCCCCCGGCTCCTCAGGAATCCCCCGCTGAAGGTTCCTCAAACGCTGAAGAAAAGAAAGATACCATCTAACCCCCTTACCGACACACACAATATGAACAGCAAGAAACTCGCCTTTGCCTGCGCCCAGGTGGCTTGCGATGCCAAGGCTTCCGATATCGCCATCTACGACCTGCGTGGCACCTCCTCCATCACGGACTACGCCATCGTCTGCACCGCCACCTCCGTGCCGCATCTCCGCGCCATCATGGGCGATGTGGACAAGGAAGTGTGGGAAAAGTACGAAATCTCCCCCGTATATGCCGAACGCACGCCTAATGCCCTGTGGTGCGTGCTCGACTACATTGACGTGATGCTGCATGTCATGGCCGGAGAAACCCGCGACTTCTACGAACTGGAGGAACTCTGGAAGCCGGAGAACCGCATCGAGTGGAACGACGGCGACGAGGCCTGATTACGATTCTTCACTCAATTTTTCCATGCCGCTTCTGCGACAGCGCGGAAGCGGCTCTCTGCTTTATTGCCGCGAGTGCAGATAAATGCGTTTAAATGACAGCACGGCAAGGCAGGTTCATCATCACAGGTGTCCTAAAGTTTGAGTACGGAGCTTGATAAATGGGAATTTGTCGGGCTAAAAGCCCGAGGAATTTTGAGCCCGTCAGGGCGACATATCCATAGCGAGCGCGTCACGCGTCAGCGTGGCGGCGTAACCACTCGTACAAACCCAAAAGAAACCTGAACCCCGACGTAGGTCGGGG
>CALFTQ010000160.1 GCA_937916135.1 uncultured Verrucomicrobiales bacterium | reverse complement strand
GCACCGTTATTTCGGGACTGAAGTCCCGTGCCCCGACAACGACAAATTCCAATTTGTTGATTCGTTTCGAATTTATAGAAGTTCCCAATCGTCAATCCGAGTAGTACTGCCGGCGGTGGGGATTCATGTTCCGGCGGTGGTCTTCGCGGTCTTCGCGGTTGCGCATCTGGTGGCGTTTCTCGCGGCGGTTCACGCGCTCCAGGGTCATCTGGCGCTTTTCGTTGCGGCGCTCCAGCTCGGCAATTTCGGCATCCAGGTTCAGGAAATGCTCGTAGCGTTCCTGGGTGAGGGTGCCATTCTCCAGCGCGGCGCGGATGGCGCAGCCGGCATCCTTGCGGTGGGAGCAGTCTGCAAAGCGGCACTGGCTCTCCAGCTCGTTCAGGTCGGCAAACTGGGCGCGGAGGGTGGCGGCATCCGTCCACATGTGAATTTCGCGCATGCCGGGGTTATCAATGAGCACACCGCCGCCGGCCAGGATGACCAGCTCACGCGCCACGGTGGTGTGGCGGCCCTTGCCGGTGACTTCGTTCACATGGCCGGTTTCCAGCCATTCATCGCCCAGCAGGCTGTTCACAAAGGTGCTCTTGCCCACGCCGGAGGAACCGACGATGGTGATGGTGCGGCCCTTGGGCACGCGGCGCAGATACTGCGGGTAGCCCTTGCGCCAGCGGGCCACGATGGGGTAGACCTCGCTGCAGCCCAGGGCTCGGATTTCCTCCACCGCACGCTTCATATCCTCCTCCGGGGCGGTATCGGCCTTGTTCACCAGCACCACGGCCTCGGCCCCGCTCTTGCGGATGAGGGTCAGGTAGCGCTCGATGCGGCGAGGGTTGTAGTCGCTCTCCGCATCGGTGATAACGACCACCATATCCACATTGGCGCCGATAACCTGCTCCGCGCAGCTGCGACCGGGAGTCTTGCGGGAGAAGCGGTTGCGGCGCGGCAGCATGGCGCGGATAACGGGCAGATCCTTCCCCTGCCCCGGGTCCACGGCCACCCAGTCGCCCACGGTGGGCAGGTCGGCATCGGAAACAGCATCGTGCCACACCTTACCGGAGAGCACCACCTCGTGGTCGCCCTTGCCCTTGGCAATCACGGTGAAATTGATCTTGGTCTCGCGGATGATGCGGGCGGGGTACCACTCCGGGTGCCCCAGCGCCGCCAGAGCCTCTGCATAATCCGGGCCCCAGCCCAGCATCTCCATCGTTACCTTCATGAGCGGCGAATCAGTGTGGCGTGTTCGATGATATGCAGGGCGATATGCTCCTTCGTGTCCTTTTCGAGGTATTCCACATGATCGGGGTAGACCAGGGCCACCTCGTTCTCGCGGGAATCAAAGCCGATATCGTGGCGCGAAACATCATTCGCCACAATCATATCGCACTTCTTGCGGCGCAGTTTATCCTGCGCGTATTCCTCCACATGCTGCGTCTCGGCAGCAAAGCCCACCAGCGTGCCGGTGAAGCCGAATACATCGCGCATGCTGCCCAGGATATCCGGCGTTTTCTCCAGCTCGATGACCAGGCGCTCACCGCTCTTCTTGATTTTCTGCTCCTGCACCGCCACCGGGCGGTAATCTGCCACCGCGGCGCAGAGGATGGCCGCATCCGCATATTTCACCATATCGCGCACGGCATCATACATCTGCTGCGCACTCTCCACCGGGATGAAGTCCACCCCGGCAGGCACATCCAGCGTGGTGGGGCCGGAAATGAGGATGACCTCGTGCCCCTCGTGGCGGGCCGCACCAGCCAGTGCATAGCCCATGCGGCCGGAGGAGCGGTTGGTGAGATAACGCACGGGGTCCAGCGCCTCACGCGTGGGCCCGGCTGTGATGAGAAACTTCATATCGCCGCCCAGTCTACCACATTGGCTCTCATTTTGCAACTCGCGTATCCCAAAGTTTAAGTAAAAAAACATCAATTCTTTCCGCTCTGCGGAAAATTCCCTCCCCCGGCAATGGCGGGAAATGAGGCCTTCCTTTGACAACTTTTTACTGATTATCAATTCTGACGCCGTGTAAGAACAAACTATTTTTCTGCAAAAATAGAGAGAATTCGTCTGGCGTCGAGATAACTGGGATACGAGAGTAAGAGCAGCGGTGCCCGAATCCTGCTCACAAAATAGCTTGCAGCACCGGCTGACATATGGTAATGTTAATCACTGTATGAGAGGAAAGTTTAAATTAGGCCTTGTCGGGCGCATTATCATAGCCATGGTGCTGGGTTCCCTGCTGGGCGGGGTACTGCCGCTGAAAGTGGTGCGCACCTTCGTCACCTTCAACGGGCTGTTCAGCCAGCTGCTGGGCTTCATCATCCCCCTGCTCATCCTGGGGCTGGTAGCGCCGGCCATTGCAGATATAGGCAAGAAGGCAGGGAAGCTGCTGCTGGCCACGGTAGCCCTGGCCTACACCGCCACCATCATCTCCGGCTTTGCCTCCTACTGCACCGCCATCACTACCTTCCCCGCCCTCATCACGCCCAGTGCAGCAACTGAAGTAGCTGCGGGAAATGAAGCCACGGCCTATTTCACCATCAACATCGAGCCCATCATGGGGGTCATGCCGGCGCTGGTGCTGGCCTTTATGCTGGGGCTGGGCATGGCGCAGATGAATGGCGGCGTGCTGCACGGGGCCTTCAATGACTTCCGCGAAATCATCTACCGCACCATCGGGCGGCTCATCATCCCGCTGCTGCCGCTCTTCATCTTCGGCATCGCACTGAACATGGCCTACTCCGGGCAGGCAGCGGCCATCATCGCCACCTTTATCAAGATTATCGGCATCATCTTCCTGCTGCATATCGCAGTGCTGCTGTTGCAATACGGCATAGCGGGGCTCATCACCCGGCGCAATCCTCTGGGGCTGCTCTTCCGCATGTTCCCGGCCTATATCACCGCCCTGGGCACCCAATCCAGCGCAGCGACCATTCCCGTCACCCTCCGCCAGACCATCAGCAACGGGGTGAACCCGAACCTGGCCGGCTTCGCGGTGCCGCTCTGTGCCACCATCCACCTCTCCGGCAGCACGCTCAAGATTGTAGCCTGCGCCTGCGCACTCATGATGATGCAGGGCACCCCGGTGGAATTCGGTCACATGGCCGGCTTCATTCTCATGCTGGGGGTAGTCATGGTAGCCGCACCGGGGGTGCCGGGAGGCGCCATCATGGCGGCGCTGGGCGTGCTGCAATCCATGCTCGGCTTCGGCGAGCAGGAACAGGCGCTCATGATTGCCCTCTACATCACCATGGATAACTTCGGCACCGCCTGCAACGTAACCGGAGATGGCGCCCTCGCCCTTATCCTCAACAAATTCTACAAAGAATAGCACCATCTCTCCCTCAACTCCATGAAAATCAGCCCCTCTACCAGCAAATCCGGCCCGCTCTACCCCACACTCCTGGCCATGGCAGGGGCCGTACTCACCGGGTGCGATAAGCAGAAGGTGCCGGGCGTTGTGCCTTATGAACAAAAGCCCACACCCTCTGAAAATCAACAACAGATTCCCGGCGCGGCAGGCTGCAAACCGTCGACCGCGCCGGAAGAGCCCCTCAAACTGGGCGGAGAACCGGTTGAGCTACCAGTCAATCACAGTGGCGATGTTCCCTACACGCCGGATACAAACCAGGAGTAAATTTGTCGGGCTGAAAGCCCGAGGAATTTTGAGCCCGTCAGGGCGACATACCCATAGCGAGTGGTGAAGCGCGACAC
>CALFTQ010000159.1 GCA_937916135.1 uncultured Verrucomicrobiales bacterium | reverse complement strand
CCATCGCCGACGTCGCCCGTAACCGCCTGCGGCTGGAGGCCATACCGGCTCTCAATCGAGCCATGGGGCGGGATGTAGCCCCTATTCTCAACCGCAGCGCCCGCCTGCAAAGCGAAACACTGCAAGCGCTGGATGCCGCCCTGGCAGCCCTGCCTGCGGAAGACCCGCAGGGGCGCCTGTACCTGCCCTTCGTGCTGGCGCAGCCCCTGCCCCTGCGCAAAGCCATCCTGCGCCGCTACCTCCTGCGCCACAGCGTCCCCGAAGTAGACGAGGCCATGGTGCTCGCGCTCGACGCCATGCTACCGGCAAATGCCCCCACATCCCGCCGCTGTCTACCGGGCGGTTTCACCGCCATCCGCCGCCAGAAACGCCTGTTCCTGGAGCACGCCACCCCACCAACCTCATGAAAGCCGCCCTCTGCACCCTCCTCCTGCTCACTCTCTGCCCCCTGCCCGCCGCAGCAGCCGTACGCCACACAGGTCATGTCAGCGTGCAGCCCGGCGGCACCTACACCATGCACGAGGGCGATATCGAACTGGCGGAGGGCGTCACGCTCAGGCTCGTAAGCTCAGCCGAAACCGACACCACCACCCACTACTCCGGCCACATAAGCGGCCCGGGCAACCTGGTGGTCGAGAGCGCCTCCGAAAAAGCGGCATTCCACCTGAGCAATGAGCTGGAGGCATTGAGCATAGACATCCGCAGCGGGCGGCTCATTTTAAGCAACGCCGTAACGTCATCGCATATCTTCATAGCACCGGGAGCCACGCTCTCGCTACAGCACAGCGGGCGCGAACTGCTCACCCTACGCAGCAACACCCAAAAGGCCGAGCTGCTCTTCGCTGATATTAAGCCAACCTCCCCCACCGAAGTCACCATCGGCGATTACGGCCCCATCAGTTCACGCCTACGCCATCTTGCCCTGCACCCGGCAAGCGGCAGCACCCTCACACTGGTGAATACCTCCATCCGCCCCGACAGCACCCTATCGGCCAATGGTGCCACCCTGCGCCTGCTCGGCAGCGTCATTTTCCTCGGCTCAGCCCCCGCCCAACAGCCCTCGGCAAAGGGTGTGCCCACCTACACCTGCACCTCCCTACAGGGCAAACTGACGCTCACCGCCCCACAGCTCATACTCGACCTCTCCGCCATCAAACCGGCTCCGGGACCCCTGCGCGTACAATTCGCCCCGGGCGTGCAGCTGCAAAACATCGGCGCAATACAAGCCACCCTCGGGCGCGGCACCACCATCCCCGGCACCATCCGCACCGGCGAACCCAACGCCATCTATTTCGACATACAACGATAAAAACCCACAAAGTTAATGTCCAAGCGTAGCAAGCGAGCGCAGCGAGACGCGAGGACGGGTAGATTGTAAATCTAAAGCGGGTTCAGCGCAATTCCACGCTGCGCTCCGTCGCGCTCACATGCTGCAACACCAGCCAGCGCGTGTCCTCCGGCATCAGCGCGCCATCGAAACGATCTGCCCACTCCACCAGCAGCACAGAGCCACTGTCCAAGTACTCATCCCAGCCCATCCCCAGCGCCTCATCAGCGCTCTTCATGCGGTAAAAATCAAAATGCGCCACAGGCAAGCGCCCATCGCTGTGCTCATGCACCAGCGAGAACGTAGGACTGGCCGCCGGATTCCCGGCTCCCACCCCCTCCAGAATGCCCCGCACCAGGTGAGTCTTGCCCGCGCCGAGATCTCCCACCAGCCCCAGCACCTCACCACCTACCAGCGTGGCCGCAATTTCACGCCCCAGCGCCACCATCTCCCCCTCTGAACGCACCAGAACCTCACCCCTATTGAAAATTTTATGCATTTTTTGCAACTTTTTTGTAAATTTTTTAATTTTAGACTTGCCAAACGCGGCCAACTGTATATAATGTGCCAGCCCGCA
>CALFTQ010000158.1 GCA_937916135.1 uncultured Verrucomicrobiales bacterium | reverse complement strand
CTCGCCTGCGGCTCGCCAAATTCCAATTTATCGAGATTAGTACTCAAACTTTGGGACACGTGTGGCAAAAGAGCAGTGTTATTTCACTCCGCAGCAGTGGTTTCGGCTGGTTCCTCCAGTTCCAGGCGGCGCGCCGGGGTAATGCCGAACTCGCAAAGCTGGTCAATCTGGCGGCAAAGGCTGCCGCGCCCGCTGCGGAACTGCCCCTCCGCCTGTTCATAGGCATTGGACAGCGTATCGATGGAGCGCTTTATCTTTTCCATGCTGGAGCCTACCGATACGCATTTCTTGTAAAGGGATTCGGCCCGCGAGATAATGTTCTGCACATTGCGGGACTGGCGTTCCTTCTGCCACAGGTTATAGGCCAGCTGCAAGGCCATGAGCAGATTGGTGGGGCTGATGAGCAGCACACCGCGGCTGTAGGCCTCGCGCACCAGTTCCGGGCGAGCCTGCACCGCCGCTATATAGGCAGATTCATTCGGCATGAACATGAGCACATGCCCAATGGAACCGGGCACGATGGAGACATAATCCTTATCCGCAAGTTCCTGAATATGCTTGCGCACTGAGTCCACATGCGCCTTCAGGGCGGACTCCCGCTCTGCGGGTGCGGCATCCGCCTCCAGTTCCACCCAGCGGGCATAGGCCGTGAGTGACACCTTGGAATCGATGATGATGGTGCGGTTTTCCGGCAGGTTCACCACGACATCCGGGCGGAAGATGTTGCCTTTCTTATCTTTGTAGCTCTGCTGGGTGCAGAATTCCTCCTCCGGTCTCAGGCCGCTGCTTTCCAGCAGGCGGGAGAGCATCATTTCACCCCAGTCGCCCTGCATTTTGGAATCCCCTTTCAACGCGCGAGTCAGGTTGGAGGCATCCTTGCTGATACCGTCTGCCCGCTCCATGAGCTGCTTCACCAAGGTCTCTATGCTGGTGCGGGCGGTGGCATTGCCGGTATTCGTCTCCGTCACCGATTTGCGGAGGCCCTCCAGCTGTTCGCGGAGCGGCTGGATGACGTGGCCCAGCTGCTCTGCGCTGCTGGCTTTCAACTGGCTGGTATTCTGATCCAGGATGCGGCGGGAGAGCTGTTCGAAACGTTCCTCCTGCTGCTGCTGGCGTTCCTGCCAGCGGGTTTCCTCTGCCTGCATCTGCTGTTTCAGGAAATCATTCTGCTGCTGCAGGGCTGAAAGCCGGGCATCAGCATCCTTGCGACGAAGGGAGGCTGCCAGGAAACCCACCAGGGCACCTATGCCCAGGCTTACCAATGCTGTCAGGAAAAAATATACGAAGTTCACAGGGAGGAAAAAAATCAGGGTTGGGGGCCATCATAAGGCCGGACTGAGGGGGAGCTCAAATCAAGCGAGGAGTCATAATGCGGTGTCTCCAGCTGGAACAAGCCCAGCAGCGTGTGGAAAATGTGTTCGTGCGCCACGGTCAGCCCGGCATTGGCGCGCATCTGCTGCAACTTCTCCGAAAAATGCGGGTGCAGACGGGCAAAAGCCTCGTTGTACAGCACAAACATACCCACTTTACAACCGGCAGTGGCATGATACCTGGAGTGTTGTTCGCCCAGAGCGGCGCGGCCCCACATACCATCGTGCCCGAGATATTCGCCGTGGTCGCTCACATACAGGTAGACAAAAGGCCGGTGGCCGATAGTCTCCGCCACGCGGCGGAAGTACTCATCCGTGTAGTGGATGGTGCTGTCGTAGGCATTGTTCACCTCCACCGCCTGAGCAGCAGGATTCTGGAAATGCACTGCAGCCGGGGCAAAGGGGGTATTCTGGCGGTCGTAGTGCTCGAAGGGAGTGTGGCTGCCTTCGTTGTTCACAAAGAAGAGCAGGTTCTGCCCGGCCGGCACCTTCTGCAGCACCTCCTGCATCTGCGGCACGGAGGTCCACGGGCTGCCCGGGGCATTGAACTTCTGTTTAGAGCGGCGGGTCAGCATGAGCACCACGCGGTCGTACTTCAGCTTCTGCGCACAACGCCGACCGAAAAAGGAGTACATCTCAAAGCCATTTGCCGTGAACAGCTCCAGCACCGAACCGGTCTTCGGCAGCATTTCCGGAGCCGCCCCCATGATATCGCGGCGGCCATCCGTCAGAATCGCAATCTCGGCCTTGCAGGTATCACAGGCGGCGGAAATGCAGCTGGGGAAATTGATGAGATTCTGCTGCTGCCGCAGCCAGGGGGTGGTATCGCGTTCGTAACCATTCAGGCTCATGCGGTCGGCGCGGATACTCTCGCCCACGTGCACCACCAGCACCACGCCTTCGCCGCCTTTCAGCGTGTGCAGAGCGGAGGGCTGCTCGGCTGGAGAGTTAAGCGATTCCACCTGATTGATAGTGGCCTCATTGATGGTAAGAGCCTCGCTGGCAGCAGCGTACAGAAGCGGCAGTTCCGGCGCCGGCCAGTAAAAATCCTGTTTCTGCTTGTTGGGTGGCACCAGCAGGCCAAAAGCCAGAGAAGCCCCCCCGAACAGGCAGGCCGCATTGAACATGGCCAGGCTCTGCTGCCGGCGCAGGGTGCGTTGCAGCCCCCAGCAGAAAAGCACCGAGAGAACCACAGCAGCCACCAGCAGCCCCAGGTTCACGGGGGTGAGATAGGCCTGAGCCTCCTCCCAGGAGGCCTCGATGATTTCGGCCACCACCAGTGAATTGATGCGGGAGCCGTACTGTTCATACCCAACCAGCTGCATCATCTCCAGCACCAGGAACAGCACCCAGAACACAATGGCCCCGGAGCGCAGCACTGCCCACAGCAGCAGCATGACTCCCATGCTCATGAGCACCGAGAGATGCAGCTGCCACGGGGTGGAATAGGCGTACAGATTGCAGATGCTGTCTACCGCAAAGGAAAGCAGGAGCACCACCCAGAGCGCACCGGCTCCGGGCAGCACATCCTTTTTCAACCGGCGGGCCAGCAGCATGCCACCCGCAGCCAGCAGGGGCAGCGCCACAGCACCATACCCCCACCAGGGAAATTCAAAATCAACCCGCCAGGTGTACGCACCCTTCCAGGACATGAATGCCGCCACCAGCAGCACCACGGCCAGAAAAAACAGGCGCGATTTCACCCAGCGGAACATAAGTGTGCAGGATCAGTGCTTGCCGCACTTGCACTCGTGGCCCTCGCCATGGCCACCGCAGCATTCGCCATCGCCATGACCGCCGCAGCATTCGTGGTCATCGCCGTGGCCGCACTTGCACTCGTGCTTGCTGCAGGACTCATTATCGCAGTCGCCGCAATCGCCGTGGCAGCCACCACCGCAGGAGCAGGAGCTCATCTGCTGGGTCATTGCATCGGCCACTTCCTCATCGCTGGGGGCAGCGCCTTTCTCAATGGCCAGGCAAAGGTACTGGTTCACCACAGAGAGCATGTCATCCAGCAGCTGGCGGGACTCCAGGAAGCCCTTGCACAGCTCATTCTCCACCACGGCAGAGCGCAGCTGGTCAAACTTGCTGAGCTCCTCCTCCGAGGGGGGCATGCCTTCCATGTGCTTATTGCGCAGGGTTTCGCCATATTCGCTCACTTTGCGGAACAGGTCGGTAGCCTCCGGGTTCTGATAGAAAAGACCGATGCGGGCCTTAGCGGCCACTACTTTCTGGCTGTTGGCAAAGGCTGCAGCAAGTTCGCCGGCCAGCTTTGCCAGTTCAGGGGTAAGGGACGTATTTGCCATAACGCGCGCGAGCTTAGCACACTTCCGCCATAATAGCAACTCCTGATTAAAAAAACTTAATCTGCCACCTGTTTCACAGAAGCAAAACCATCATGCACTCCGGTAATGATGACAGCATCTCCTGCTGTCAGTCCACTGCGTTCTTCCGCAGCTACCGGCAGGAACTGGTCACCGTATTTAACGCAGAGGTTATCCCCCTGACCAACAATACGGCCACGCGTGCCGGACAGGTTCTCCTGAGCTTCTTTTGGAGCCCGGCGCAGAATAACATCCATCACCAGACGTCGCACGCAGTGCGTCCAGAGCGTATAGTAAAATACGGCGCAGATGATGAGGATAACGATGTACACCAGCACCATCCACTGCACCGGGAGCTCAAACTGCATGGTGCTCCAGAGAGCAAATACCAGCATGGAAATCCAGGAGAGAAACTCGGTATTGCAGAATACATCCAACACCAGCAGCGTGAGGCTGATTGCCAGCATCCAATGCAGGAAGGTGCCATTCGACACGCCGAAGAAATCTGCCAGAAAAAGCGCAGTAGTCATGAGCGGGCATCAGCGTTTAAGATCTACGACGGCAGGAACGCTGTTGGGCAGGTACACAGTTGAAGCAGGATTAGTAGATATTGTAGCATATCCTTCCAATGCCTGCCGGTTCATGAGCACCTTAGCCGCGGCATCTGCCCCGATGACAGCAGCCAGTTTTTCAACGTATGCGGTTTCAGCTTCTGCGGCCAGGCGCAACGCCTCTGCCGCCCCCTGAGCCCGAAGAATGGCAGCCTGACGTTCGGCCTCGGCCAAGCGGATTTTAGCTGTACTTTCACCCTCAGCCTGCAGAGCTGTTGAGCGGCTGATACGCTCGGCCTCCATCTGGCGAAGCATGGCCTCACGAGTCTCTGTATCGGTAGTAAGTTCCTTGATTTCAATGGAGGTAATGGCAATACCCCAGCGTGCTACGGTGGCAGAAACGGCCAGCGTCACCATCTCCGACATCTCTGAACGAGAGGAGAGAATCTCATCCAGATTCCGGCTACCGATAAGAGAACGCATCTCATTAAGCACTAATTCAATGAGAGATTGGTGCAGACGTTCTACCTCATACACAGCCTTGATAGGATCGGTAATACGCCAGCGCACCACGCAGTTCATCTGCATGGTGGCGTTATCTTTGGTGATACAGGAACGGGGCTGTGTATCAAGCAACTGCTCAGTCAGTTCTATAAAATATCCGTCTTTATTGGACAACGAACCCCAGGCCGGTGAAACATCACGCAGTTTCTGAAGAAAAGGGATACGGAACTGCAACCCGCTTTTTTTAACAGAAACCGGCTTACCAAACATTTCAACAATGGCACAGTGCCCTTGCTTCACGGTGAAAATAAACATATCGGCATCATACTACAGTCTGGCAGATATGCAACGCGATGCTTTGTCATAGAGCCCCCGGGGTCCAGAAGAGTCGGGCATGCGCAGCAGTGAGCCCCTGCATGCTCAGATAACGCGTACGAAGCAATGATGCGGAACGGTGCCCCATATCCTCCTGCAAGCGGGCAAAATCATGAAAAAACTTTGCATGATAGCTGGCAAAGGTATGGCGCAGTACATCCTGCCGCCAGGGGGAAAGGCCGGCGGCATCACGCAGGCACCGCCACTTTCTCCCCCAGTTCGGGGGACAGATTTTTCCCTGACCCACGCCATGCTCGTGCAACCAGGAGCAAAGAACAGACTGCAACTGAATGTGGCGGCACCCACCGGTCTTGCTGTGTTGAGAACGCAGGGAAATCACTGATTCCTCCCAGTCAATATCCGACCATCGCAAGCGAGTTAATTCAGCTGGTCGTACCCCTGCCCAGAGCATAAGGCCTAACGCCGGCATGCAGCAGCGGTGCCGGGCGATACGGGCATGGCGCAGCAAGCTCACCAGTTCATTCCATCCCAACGGTAAGATTTCATGCTCCTGCAAGCGTGGATTCACGATCAACTCCACAGGATTTACAGCGACCCACTCCTGTCGGCAGCAGTGGGCAAACAACCCATGCAAAATGGTACGAAACTTCTGCTGTTGCCGCGGAGTGGGCGCAAGCTGAATAAGTTCCACGCACTCCCTCCGGCTCATTTCAGAAACCTTACGCTCTGCCAGCCCCGGGCGCCCACGCATCAGCCGCCGGCACACACTGCGAATTTCAGCCACTGTGCGTGAACGCCGCCCCTGCTTCGCCTGCAGAAGATCCTGCACCGCCTCGTTGAAATTCACCACAGAATGGGCTTCGACCAGCATCAGTGCCATTCGCAACGTCTCTCTTAATCTCTCTATACTAACCATATCCGCGCTCCTTGTTCGGATTGTTAATCCGCT
>CALFTQ010000157.1 GCA_937916135.1 uncultured Verrucomicrobiales bacterium | reverse complement strand
TTCTTTTCTGCCCCCAATTTTTGCATTTCGGTGTGCATATTTTTGTCCGAATGCGCCGGGGCGAGAAAAACGTACAATTTGCTTGTTTTACCACACTGCTGTGCTAGAATACGAGTAGGTATTGTTTTATGAAACGCATGAGATTGATTTCCAAGGTTCTGATGGCATCTGTGCTGCCTGTGGCGGCGGGGGATGAGGTGCCGAGTGTGTTCGAAGACCACCGGAGCGTGGACCTGACATACCCCCAGCCGCTGGTCAGCATGACCGTGGTGGGCAATGGAAGGGGACATGACGGGTACAACTACAGTGATGAAGACCTGGGGCGGCATCTGTTTACCATTACCGGGGATGATAAGCACAAACCCATCGCCCGGTGGACGGATCAGGATGAACTTTGCATCAGTTTCCCGAAAGGCACCTCCTGCGCCACGGAGTATACCTTCCAGATAAAGCCTGGCACCACCTACCTGGGCGGTGAGCCTGTGCCGACGGAGCCGGTGAAGTTCCGCTGTCCGGCTGATAAATTGGAGGGCAAATCCTTCATGGATGCCCGGGGGCTGGGGGTTGTGGTGTGCCCGCAGCAGTATCGTACGAAGGAAAGCATGGAGTTCTCGCCGTCCACCCCGTTGCGCTTTGTGTTCCGGAAGGCAAAGTCGAGCTTCTGGACGGGGAATACCTATTACGTGGGGCGCGTTGAGGCCACGGTGGAACCCGCATACTTGAAGCAGGGGATTACCGGTGCATCGCTGGAGCAGCTGCAGCAGCGGGGCAGGAAGGTATGGAGCAAGCTGCGGGAAGACAGTCCGCTGCCGGGGCATGTGGTGGTGCGCCCGGTGAAACCCCTGTCGGCAGATGATGAGTGGCACCTTCTGGTGCAGCCGAAGGAGGGGCAGGGGTTCTGCGGAGATTTTCCCGTGTGCTGTGAGGTGAACCCGTTGCCTGAGCTGGGTACCGGCGTGAAATGGCTGACCGATGCTGACAAGGGATACCGGCTGGAAGTGCGATTCAGCAACCCCATGTCCACGGTAGATATGCCGGCGCTTTTCGACCGCATGCAGCTGGCGGTGGGAACCAATGCCGCTGAATCTGCCGGAACCGGGAAAAAACGCCTCAAACTGGAGACCGGGACCCTGGAGTTCCGCTATGCCGGGGTGCTGGAGATGGAGCCGGTGCGGCAGGGCTGGCGCTATGATGATGATGACGAGGAGGAAGAAGAAGAGGAGGAGGAATCTGCTTTCCTGGGCTATGTGCCGCAGGGGCAGTGCATGGGCTTTGTGGTGGAGGTATCTGCCACGGCTCCGGCTCTGCTGGATGTGGTGCTGCCGGCTGATACGCAGTCGTATCTCGGCTTCAAGGTGGCCGGTGAGCACCGCCACCGCATTGCGCTGAATCCTGCCTGGCCCCGGCTCCTGCCGGAATCAGATGTGATTGTGCCGCTGAAGGGAGAGCGCCGTCTGCGCATTCCTGCGGCTAATGTGAGCGGTGTGCAGGTGCAGGCCTGGCGCCTGGCGCATGACATGACGGCTTCTGCTTTCCGGCATGAACTGCACGATACTTCCGGCGTGGCTGAGAGCAAGCTGCGGTATGATATGGTGAAATCCCGCTACAGGCGGGGGATGGAAGATTCTGAGGCTGAGGAAGCGGCTGATGCGAGGCTGTCTGCAGCCCGCAAGTCGGAGAAGTGGGCAGCTGCGCGAAGCCGCATGGTGTTGAAGAATGCCACTCCTTTCCCGGGTTGCCGGGTTCCGGCGCTTTCCGGTGGCATGCTGCAGAGTGGTGAAGCCGTGCTGCGGCTCGATGATGCCATAGGTCGCGAGCCTCTGCCCGGCATGTACCTGCTGCGGCTTGAGTCTGAGTCCAACCCGCAAGTTCGCGATGCGCTCCGGCAGCTGAAACGCGCGGAGGAATCTCTCGATTCCCGGCGCGATGTGGTGGTGCAGGTGACCGATTTGAACGTGAGCTTCGGTGAGGACGCCATCCTGGTGAATCATTATTCGGATGGCCGCCCGGTGGCGGAGGGCACCATTTCCTGGCTGGATAGCGAGGATAAGCCCCGGCAGCTTGATATCCGCAACGGTATCGTCTGGCTGCCGCAGGATTGGCATGGCGGTGTCAAAGTCTGGGTACGCTCCGGGGCCGATGTGGTGCTGGTGCGGGCTCCGTTCAGTACACGGCGAGAGTTTGATGACCCTGCGCTGTCTTCAGAAAAGGCATCCACCCTGCTGGTGCTGGACCGCCCCCTCTACCGCCCGGGTGATGAGGTGCATGTGCGTGGGGTGCTGCGCAGGTTGCAGGTGGACGGCAGCGCTGCCCTTCCTGAGGAAAAGACCGTGAACGTGAAACTGCTCCACCCGAATGGCGAGGAATTGGAAAGCCGCGAGCTGCCGCTCGGGGATTTCGGTGCCTTCGAGACCACATTTACGCTGCCGACTGGTGAGGATGACGTGACCGGCAGGTATGAAGTGCAGGTGAAATGCGGTTATTTCCGCGAAAGCGCAGCGGTGCACTGCGAGGTGTTCCGGCGCGATGCGTTCAAGGTTGAGCGCAAGCTGGATATCGACCCGGTGGCGGCGGAGTCGTTCACGCTGCGCGTGTCGGCGGTGGATTACAGCGGCACCCCGCTGTCCGGTGCCCGTTGCAAATTGGTTATCTCCGGTGAGCCGAAGGCAATCACGCTGGATGCAGAGGGGAAGGCGGTCATCCCCTGCGCGGTGACGGAAACCATGCGGGAAAGTCAGCATATCGTGGTGCGTGGAGATGTGGTGAACGACCGCGAGGAATACGTGAAAATCAAGGAATTGCGGCAGAATATCTACCCTGCCGATTTCTGGATCAAGTGCGAGGGCAAGCGCATCAAGTTGATGGATTCCCGCACAGGCGAACCGCTGAACCGGGAGCAGACGGTGCAGCTGAAGCTGGTGGATAATCAGGAACAGTGCACCCCCGGCCCCAATGGACTGGGCTATTGCAAGGAACAGGAGGTTGCGCTCTGGAGCGGCAGCCTTACCGTGCCGGCCAATTGTGAGCTGGGATTACCGTTCCCGGAGGAAATGGAAGCCTTGCTCGGAAAGGCAGACTGGCTGGTAGCTACCGGTCGTGATGCAGCCGGGCGATGCTGTGAAACCAGGAGGCGGACATGGAATTTCAGAACCAGGGATGAGGTCCGTCCGGAGCTGAAAGTCACGGCCCGCGATGGCGCGGCCGAGTTGCTGGCGGAGCTGCCGCATGCCGGGCATGCCCATGTGCTGGTGGGTTGCGGGCAGAAGCTGCGCCACCTGACCCTGCCGGTGCAGGCGGGCAAGCAGACGTATCGTGTGCCGCTTGCCGAGGGCGAGGAAGGAACCCTCAGCCTCACGCTGGTTCTGCCGGGGCAGAATCCAGGGGATAAGGCTGTTTGCACGGAATCGACCTGCTTTGTGCCCATCTGCCGCTATCATCTGGCGGTATCGCTGAATCTGCCCCAGCAGGTCTGCCGCCCGGCAGAGACGATTACGCTTTCCGGCCAGGTGCAGGCGGACGGTAAACCTGCAGATGCCGAGGTGACCCTCTATGCCGTGGATGCCGGCATGCTTTCCGTAGGCCATTATGATTACCCGGACCCGGAGGCTTATTTCTTTACCGGCGATGCCCGCAGGTTCTCGCTGGTGCGTTCATTGGGCTACGGCTCGCACGCGTGTGAATCCCTGCTGCAGTTCATGCCCGGCTTCTGGCAGGGTGACCTGGTGGGCAGGGGGTATTCGCTCAGCCCTTCGTTCCGTATACCTGGCTTCGGTAGGGCTTCCAGGAAGAGGAAGGGCATACTGACTATGTTGGACGATGCTTTATCTTACGGCGAACAATATCAGGAAGCCTGTGCAGTAGCTCCGGCTCCAGCCGTGTTCTATACTCCCCCCGGGGATGAAGAAGCCGAAGAGAGGGAGGGCTCGGATGAAGGCCCCCTTTATGCCGCCATGCCGGATGCACCCGGGGCGGCTCCGCGGCTGCGCACCAACTTTGCTCCGGTGGCGGTGTGGAAGGGGGCGCTGCGCACCGATGCCAGTGGCCATTTCTCCGCCCAGGTGACCCTGCCGGACACGCTCACCACCTACGAGGTGATTGCCGTGGCGGTGGACAGGAGCGGCAAGCGCTTCGGCTCATCCAGGGGTGAGTTTACCGTGGCGCAGCCCGTGATGCTCACGCCCGGCACTCCGCTCTTCATGAGCCTGGGCGATGAGCTGCGCCTGCCGCTTTCCATCGTGAACAATACCGATGAAGCCGGCACCTGGTGCGTCACGCTGGAGGGTGCAGCAGCCCCGCAGGAAATCACGCTGGGTGCGCGCCAGAGCGGCACGCTCTTCTTCGATTTCAAGGCCACAGCGGAAGGTGAGCAGAAGCTGCGCTGGACCGCGATTGGCAAACCCGGCAGCGATGCGGTGCAGGGCGAGTTCGCCGTGCGTTTCCCCGCGCCGGTGCTCAAGGAAACGCACCGCTTCACCCTCGCTCCGGGCGAGGCGTCGGTGCAGCTGGCCACGCTGCTGGGCAGCGAGGTGGGTACCGCCACGCGTGGCGAGCTGGAGCTGGTGGCCTCGGCCAATCCGCTGCTGCATCTGGCCGGGGCTGCGGATTTCCTGTTGGAGTACCCCTACGGCTGTACCGAGCAGCGGGCCTCGGCGCTTATTCCCTGGCTTCTGTATGAGCACCTGGCCCCCTTCTGCCCGAAGATGGCTCAGACGCCCCCTGAGGATGTGAAGAAGGTGGTGCAGAAAGTGATTGATGAGCTGCTGCCTCGTCAGTGCGAGGATGGAGGCCTTTCCTACTGGGGCGGGTGGAACCACTCCAGCCTGTGGGCCACAGCGCATGTGGGCTATGTGTTCAAGCTGGCGCAGGAAATGGGATACGAAGTGCCGGAGGATGCCATGGACAGGCTCTACAGCTACCTGTGGTGGACCTCTGCCAGCAAGGAATCGGCCCGCACGCGCTTTGCCATTGCCCGCACCCGCGGCAAGACCGGGCAGATGAAGGATATTCTGCGTGAGATGCTGAAAGAGGATGAATCCCGCGACTGGATTCTGCGCGAAACGAAGTCCAGCCTGCAATTCATGCTCAGTATGCTGGAGAACCCCGATGAGGCAGATGCGGCCTTCCGCACCTGGATGCGCAGCGTGGGCCGCGACCACCGCCACGGCACCACCCAGGGCAATTCCTGGACGCTCTTTGCCCTGGTGGAATACCTCAACCTCAAGAAGGAGCAGGGAGGCACGGCCATACTTGCCTTGCAGGACGGCTCGCAGATGCAGCTGGGCAAGCAAGCCACTGTGGTGAAACTGCCCTGGCAGCCGGGGCAGGAGATGAAGTCGCTGCCCACCACGCTGGCGGCCCACAACGGCACGGTGTATGCCACCCTGCGTGTGCGGGCTCTGCCGTCTGTTTCGGATTATCCCGGGGTGACAGAGCACGGGCTCCAGGTGACCCGCCTGTATGAAACCAGGTCGGCAGACGGCGTGTGGCGCCCTGCTACCAGCTTCAAGGTAGGTGACGTGGTGCGCGTCACGCTCACCTGCGCCAAGGTGGCAGATGATCTGAAATACCTGGTGCTGGAGGATTATCTGCCGGCCTGCATGGAGGCTATCAACCCGAATGTGCCCAGTCAGGCTGTGGGGCTCCCGGCGCTGGATTGGAGTCAGTGGTTCGACCACCGCGAGTACCTGGCCGATCGCGTGCGTGGATTCTGCACCCGCTGGGCGGACAGGAACCTGCTCAACCTGCGCTACTATGCCCGGGTGAAGCGTGCCGGCACCTCCATGGCCCCGCCGGCGCAGGCCCAGCTCATGTATGAACCGCAGGTTTACGGTCTTTCTCCGAATGCCCGAATCAAAAGTGAACCTTGATTGAAACTGGAACCAAACGTCTATGAAACATCTTCCCATCCTGCTGCTGGGCTGCGCTGCCGCCCTGTTTCCTGCCCATTCGGCCGAATGGCCGAGACTGAACCCCTACCTTTACGAGCAGGTTGTGGAGTTCAAGTTCCCGGAACCACTGGTGAGTCAGACTGCTGTGCACAATGGCTACTACGACGATACCTCCGGTCTGAGTGACGAGGACCTCGGGCGCGATATCTTCACTATCACCGGCGATGCTCAGTTCAAGCCCACCGGCGTGTGGCGCGACCAGGATACCTTGCGTATCAGTTTCCCGGTGGGCACTTCCTGCGCCACGGAATACAGGTTCCGCCTGAATCCCGGCACAACATATCTGGGCGGGGCAGAGGCGCCGCAGCAGGAACGTGTTTTTTTCTGCCCTGATGATACCCTGAGCGGAAAGGATTTCATGGATGACAAGGGAGTGGGCGTTGTGGTGAGCGCTAATCACCACCTGACCCGTGAAAGCCGCGGACTCTCGCCCGATTCCGGCTTACGCTTTGTATTCCGGGAGGCCCACTGGGATGAAGAGCTCGAGGAAGTCCGTTACAGCACGACAGTGGAGACGACGCTCGAGCCGGCATGCCTGAAGCACGGCGTGACTCTGAATACACTGCGCATCCTGGAGAATCGCGGCGAAGACGTGTGGAAAAAACTCACCCCCGATACCCCGCTGCCGGGGCATGTGGTCGTGCGCCCGGTAAGTCCGCTGGAGCCGGAGAAGGAATGGCACCTGCTTCTCCTGCCGGAGAAGGCGCAGGGCTTTGCCACGGCGGATCCTGTCTGTGAGTTGGTGCCGAAAGCAGAGCTGGGCTCTGGAGTGGAGTGGGTGTTGCATGAAAACAAGACCTGCCGTCTGCGTGTCTTTTTCAGCGAACCTATGAAGGCAGCAGAGCTGCCGGGGCTGTTTGACCGCATGCAGCTGGCGGTGGGTGAGCAGGTGGCGGCAAGAACCGGGGAAGGTAAAAAAGAGCTGATGCTGAATGGCCAGCGCTTGGAGTTCCGCTACGCCGGGGCTCAGGAATTGCCCATGGTTGGCCCGCACTGGGTACGCCCGGGTGGCGATTTTTCCTATACCCCGAAGGGGCTGGCGCTCGGTTTCTTTGTGGAGGTGAGTGCCCCGGTGCCGGCTGTGCTGGATGTGGTGCTGCCGGGTGATACCAAGTCGGCTCTGGGCTGGGGACTGGCCGCGGAGCACCGCCACCGCATTGCGCTGAACCCCGCCTGGCCCGTGCTGCAATATGGCGAGGCCGTGCAAGTACCCCTGAAAGGTGACCATAACCTGCGCCTGCCGTATACGAACCTGGATTCCGTGAAGGTGAGTGCCTGGCGCGTGGCGGAAGACAAGCGGGCTCTGGCCGTGGAAGGGCGCCTGAGCAATTCTGCCCGTGTGCTGGCCCGTCAACTGGATTGTGATATGCTGGATGCCCGCCGTGAGCTCGGTCTGGAGGTGAACAACAGTGGCAGGTCACAGGATGTTTACCAGCTGATTCGTCTGCGCGATGAAGAAAAAGAAAGAGCAGCACGCAGCGCTGAGGTGCTGGCGGGGGCCACACCCTTGCCCGGAATGCAGCTTCCCGCCGGAGTCGGTGGCCTGCTGCAGAGCGGCGAGGCCGTGCTCCCGCTCGATTCCGCTATCGGCGGCCCTGTGGCTCCCGGCACGTATCTGCTGCGCTTGCAGCCTGTAGCAAATGCCGGGGTGCGGAGTGCGCTGCAGCAGCACAGGAAACCTGCTGAATCGCTGGATTCGCAGCAGGATGTGGTGGTGCAGGTTACGGATTTGAATGTGGCTGTGGGCGATGCCGCTATTCTGGTGAATCGCTTTTCGGACGGCTCCCCGGTGGAGTCCGGCACGGTGACTTACAGCGACAAGGCCGGTGCCCGGTGCCAGCTGACTGTGCAGAACGGCATTGCCTGGTTGCCGGAAGATTCTGCCATCAATGGTCTGGTGGAAGTGCGCAGCGGGAATGATTCCGTGCTGCTCAATCTGTGGCACGGCAAGAGACGCAGTGCCGGTTCCCGGGGCCGCGGGCAGTCCACCATGCTGGTGCTGGACCGCCCCTTGTACCGCCCCGGCGATACTATCAATGTGCGCGGTATTCTGCGCCACAAGCTGGCCGATGGCAGCTGCGCCATTCCGGCTCAGAAGAAGGCAAAACTCATTTTCCGCGCGCCGAATGGGGAAAATCTGCAGACCCGCGAGGTTTCGCTGGGCGAGTTCGGCGCCTTCGAGGCGCAGTTCCTGCTGCCGAAGGGCGAGGACGATGTGACCGGCTTCTACTCCATCGGCGTGGAGTGCGGCAGGTTCCAACAGTGGATTTCTGCCAATTGTCAGGTGTTCCGCCGGGATGCCTTCAAGGCAGCTATGGAGCTGGAGGTGAATCCTGTGGCTCCGCATAGTTACACTGTGCGTGTTTCTGCGGTGGATTACAGCGGGGTGCCGCTGGCGGGGGCAGAGTGTTCCCTCAATGTGGAGAACGAGCAGGTTGAGCTCAAGCTTGATGCTGAGGGCAAGGCCAGCCTCACCCGGGAGCTGAAGGAACCGGTTAAGGAGCGGCGCGTCATCTGCGTGCGCGGCAGTGTGGTGAACGACCGCGAAGAATATGTGCGGATACCTAGGGTGTGCAAGCCCGTATACCCTGCTGATTTCTATGTGCGCAACGCGAATGGCCGGGTGAAGCTTTTCGATGTCCGGACAGATAAGGTGCTGGAGCGTGAGCAGCAGCTGAATCTGAAACTTATTCAGCATAAGCGGGAACCCATCATTGGCGACAACGGCTTAGGTAAGATGGAAGACCGCAAGGTTGAGCTCTGGTCCGGCAGCATGACGGTGCCCGCCAACTGTGAACTCGGCCACCCCTTGCCTTTTGATGCCCGGGAAAAGTACCCCGATGCTGATGCCTGGGTTATCAGTGGGCGCGATGCCGAAGGGCGCGAAAGCACCACGACGCATCCGCTCTGGTTCTTCCGTCCGCGAGCGGAGTCTCCCGAGCTGAAGCTGGAGCATAAGGCGGGTGAGCTGGAGCTGCGCTGCGAGCTGCCGAAGGCCGCGCAGGCTCATCTCTTCATTGGCTGTGCGCAGAAGCTGCGTCATCTGGTGCTGCCGGTGCAGGCCGGGATTCAGACCCACCGGGTGCCGCTGCAAGCCGGAGAGGAAGGCTCGGTGAGTGCCACCCTGGTGCTGCCCCCGGCTGATACTCAGTCGGCACCGGTAATCTGCCATGAGGCGTGTTTTGTGCCCATTTCGAAATATCACCTGGATGTGGAGCTGAACCTGCCGCAGAAGGTCTGCCGCCCGGCGGAGACGGTGACTCTCTCCGGCCGCGTTCTGGCAGATGGACAGCCCGCCGATGCGGAGGTGACCCTCTACGCGGTGGATGCCGGTATGCTTTCTGTTGGGCGGTATGAGAAACCCGACCCCGAATCCTTCTTCTGCCATGGCTGGTCGCGCCGTTTCAGCCTCACCGGGGCCGGGGCGCCGTATCGACGTCAGCGGTTGGTGGGGGAGCCAGGTCTCATGCCCGGCATCTGGCGCGGTGACCTGGTGGGCAAGGGGTATTCCCTTACCCCGGCATCATACGGAGCTTGTCAGGTTGAGTGCAGCGCTGCCGGTGGGGCGCGCCTGAATCGCGCGGCAACTTTCTACAAGAAGGCCTATGCTGAACCTGTTGCTGTTCAAGGGGGGGCCATGGATGCAATGATGGATGCCGCTACGGAGGAGGGGATAGACATAGATGTAGGCATCGGCCTGGATGCCGCTCCGGCGCCAATGGCGATGGGTACAGGCCTGGGGAAAGTGGCCGGCGGAAGCGAAATGACGGCGCCGCGTCTGCGTACGGATTTTGCGCCTGTTGCCGTGTGGAAAGGTGCGCTGCGTGCGGATGCTGATGGGCGATTCTCCACGGAGGTGAAGCTGCCGGACACGCTCACGACCTACCGCGTCTTTGCCGTGGCTCTGGATAAGGGCGGCAAGCGCTTCGGCTCTGCCTCGGGTGAATTCACCGTGGCCCAGCCCGTGATGCTCACCCCGGGCACACCGCTCTTCATGAGCCTGGGCGATGAACTGCGTCTGCCGCTTTCCATCGTGAACAATACGGACGAGGCCGGCACCTGGACTGTCACCCTCGAAGGAGCTGCGGAGTCCCGGCAGATAACGCTGGCCGCGCACGGGCAGGGCACCCTGTACTTCCCTTTCAAGGCTGCCTCGGAAGGTGCACAGAAACTGCGCTGGACGGCACTCGGCAAGCCCGGCAGCGATGCGGTGCAGGGCGAATTCGAGGTGCGTTTCCCTGCTCCGGTGCTTAAGGAAGTGCATCGCCTTGCGATTTCAGCGGGGGATTCTGCACAATCCCTTGCGGTTCTCATGGGGACGGATGTTGCATCTGCCACCCGCGGCAGGATGGAGCTGCAGGTCTCGGCCAATCCTCTTTTGCACCTGGCCGGGGCTGCGGATTTCCTGCTGACCTATCCCTACGGCTGCACCGAGCAGCGCGCCTCGGCGCTCATCCCCTGGCTGCTGTATGATCACCTCGCGCCGTTCTGCCCGCTCATGGCCGGAACCAGCCCGGAGGAAGTGAGGGATACCGTGAAGGAGATTATTGCCGAGCTCCTTAACCGCCAGTGCAAGGACGGAGGCCTGGCCTACTGGGCCGGCCAGCGCGAATCTTGTCTGTGGGCCAGTGCTCATGCGGCCTGTGTGCTGAAGCTGGCGCAGGAGCAGGGCTATGAGGTGCCTGAGGAAAAACTGGAGAATCTGCTCCAATACCTCTGGAAGGCAGATACCAGCAAGCTTTCTGCCATGGCGCAGTTCTGCTTTGCCCGCACCCGCGGTGAGTCTGAGGGCATGATGTCGGTCCTGCGCAAGGCATTGGAAAAGAAGGATGCCTGCCTCGACCGCGAGTCGCGCGCCGGCATGCAGTTCATCCTTTCCCTGCTGACCACCCCGGCTGAGGGGGATGCGGCTTTCCGCAGCTGGATGCGCACAGTCGGGCGCGATTACCGCCACGGAACCACGCAGCGCCATGCCTGGACCCTGCTGGCACTGGCGGAGTACCTGAATCTCAAGAAAAATGAGGGTGGTGAGGCCACGCTGCTGCTGCAGGATGGTACGGAAATCAAGCTGGACAAGGGCTGCACCACCGTGCCGCTGCCCTGGCAGCCCGGGCAGGAGATGAAGTCGCTGCCCACCATGCTGGCCGCTGAGAAAGGCACGGTGTATGCCACCTTCAGCGTGCGAGCCCTGCCGGCCACCACTGACTACCCGGGCGTGACGGAGTGCGGGTTGCAGCTTACCCGCCTGTATGAGACCAGGGGGGCAGATGGCGTGTGGCGCCCCGCTACCTCTTTCAAGGTGGGCGATGTGGTGCGTGTCACGCTCACCTGCGCCAAGGTAGCAGATGAACTGAAATATCTGGTGCTGGAGGATTACCTTCCCGCCTGCATGGAGGCCATCAACCCCAATGTGCCCGGCCAGTCTGCTGGTCTGGAACCGACCCGCTGGAGCTTCTGGTTCGATCACCGCGAATACCTGGCTGACCGTGTGCGCGGCTTCTGCACCCGCTGGGAGGGCCGCGACCTGCTCAACATGCAGTACTACGCCCGCGTGAAGCGCGCTGGCACCTCTGCCGCGCCGCCCGCCCAGGCTCAGCTCATGTATGAGCCCCAGGTTTACGGTCTTTCCCCCAATACCCGGATTGTATCTGAACCATGAGTAAATACCTGAGCACCTTGCTCTGCGCCTTGTCTTTTCTGTCTCCCTGCATGGGGGCTGCGCATGCCGCGAAGCGGGGCTCAGGGCGCGTCCGGAGATGTGGAACTGGTCGGCTTTTCGGCTCCGACGGCGCGGAGTTTGTTGAGAATGCGCTGGCAGAGCTCCCGGTGCTGGGGAAGCTCTGCCTGTTCCAGAGCGGAGAGAACGATGTCTGCGGGTAAATCATCACAGGCGCGGGTATTGAGCAACCGCTCGTGGTATTCATTATCACTTTCGCCGGGGCGTTGAGCTTCTGCCTCTTTCGGAAGCAGGGCCGGGACGACGCCGGCAGCCAGCAGCATATCGAGCCGCGGCTCTATCTGCCGCTCCTGGAGTTCTTGCCATGCCTCATCGTCCGGCACATATCGCAGTGGGTGCAGAAGTGCCTGCAACGCGGTTTTTGTGCCGCTCACATCATTGATATCAATGCGTTTTTCGCGCAGGATGCGTTCGAGAACGGGCATGGCACCTTCTTCTGCCACGATGTTGCAGAGATTTTCGATACTCATGGTCTTGCCGTGGTCGAGAGCCCAGAGCCAGGGTGCACTTTCACCATGCAGCACCAGGGGAAGGTCGCAAGCGAGCCCGATAACGCGCTTGGTGCCATTGATATCGGCTCCATGCTGCAGCAGAAAATCCGCCGTTTCTCGCCGTTTCTCCCAAGGTACACGTTCGCCGTTCAGGAAGCAACCGTTGATGACCGGCGTGAGCGGGGTATCCATCTCGGTGCCTTTATCGTCATATAGGAGGGTGTTCGGATTGGCACCGTGGGCAACGAGTGCTTCCAGTGCGGGCAGATTGCCGGTTTGTGCCGCCCAGATGGCCAGCGTTGTCTGGTGGGCTGGGTTTGTGCCATAAGTAATCAGCTCGTCATCTGCTCCATTGCCATTCCCGGCCACCCGGTGCAACTGCTCGTGGAACTTTGCGCTCAGCTCCCTGCCGATATAGATGGTGTGGAGTTCATCTGCCAATGCTTCCAGATTGTTCTGCCCCTCCAGCAACCCGAAAAAATCCGGTCTGGCATCCACTGAGGAAACGGTTTCCTGCAGAGCCTGGCGGAGCTCGTCGTCCAGTTGCAGCAGTGCGGCGCGCTCGGCTTCATTCCAACTCTCATGAAACACCGGGGCTCCATCCCAGCTCCAGCACCAGAGCCATACCGTCCCTCCTCCCGTGAGCAGCAGCATGGCCAGTGCGGCACTGCCAAGGAAAAAGCCCAGGCGCTTTGTCCATCTGCGAATTCGGGGGTGCTTCATGTCCAGAGTGTAGCAGATGCGATTCTGCCTGGCAAGTGAAATGTACCCGGGCTGGTAAATGAAACCGGGAGAGGCCACACACTTGCCCCTCCCGGTCACCTTTCTCTCTTTGGTTTGTGTCTTCTGTTGTCAGCCTATAGTGGGTCACTCGGCCCAGGTCCAGGAAATCTTCTTTTCTACGGTTGGGGCAATGGCTGCACCCACGGGGCAGCTCTTTACCGCGGCTTCCAGCACGGCGCGTTCTCCCGCCGTGGTCGGATTCGGTACCGTGATGTGGAAACTCAGTGCCGTGATGCCGTTCTTGCCTTCTTCATACCCGGCTTCAATGGAAATGCCGGCGGTGTTCAGCTCGCGGCGGGCTCCCATGAAGGCCATCATGCTGGCCATGCACGAGGCTACGGCTGCGGCCAGCATCTGCGCAGGAGAGGGACTCTCCCCTCGTCCACCCAGGGCGGAGCCTACATCGGTGGTGAATATGGCCTTGCCTTGCGGAAAGCTTGTAACGCAGCGCATGCTTCCTTCATGTACAGTGGTGGACGTATAGTTGCTCATATTTGGTTTCCTTTCTATCTTGTTGCTTGGAACGATTCTAAAATACCACAAAGAAACTGCTCTGTCAATAGTAATTTCTATCAATTTGCAAGGAAATATAAAAATTCTTGAAATTCATGTCAAAATGAGGATAGAAGGGAAAATACGACTTGACAATAAAGAAAAGCGTAGTAAAATCTCGGCGCGCTGCGACGGTAACGCAGCCTGAAAGACTATGAAAGCTGACATCCATCCCAAGTACAATCCTGTTGTGTTCGTGGACATCACCACGGGCCGCCGCTTCATCACCCGTTCCACCGCTACTTCCGCTAAGAAGGAGGAGATTGACGGTGTTGAGCACTATGTGATTTCCTGCGGTATTACCTCTGACTCCCACCCCTTCTTCACCGGTAAGAACCAGTTCGTGGACACCGAGGGTCGTATCGACAAGTTCCAGAAGCGCTTCGGTGCTGTGCGTCGCGCCAAGAAGCCGACCCTGGGCTAAAGAATCCCCTTTCTTTCTATTGGTTTGGAAACCCTGGAGCCGCGAGGCTCCGGGGTTTTCTGTAGGGAGAATTTGCCAGAGCACAGAACCCGATGCAGCAGGAAGAGCCCATGCATGTTCCAAAGTTTGGGGATGGGGACGACAAAGATTTCCTACAAATGCCAATTTTCGGGCAGAGGTGCTCCATCCCAATAGTTATTGATGTTTCAATTCCCTATAAAACCTTTGGGCCAATCGCGTGTGGGAAGAGGCGGGAGCTGACTTTGCCGGGCTTGCATACGGCGGGAAAATCTGTTAATCTGCTGGGGTGATGAACGATGCCCGGAAGGTGATAGAAGTAGTGGCCGCGGTAATCAGGGATGCTGCGGGGCAGGTGCTGGCGGTGAAATGCCCGGAGCAGAAGCATGGCGGCGGCTGGGAGTTTCCCGGAGGCAAGATTGAGCCGGGCGAATCACCGCAGGCTGCCATTTCTCGGGAAATTCTGGAGGAACTTGGTGTACAGATTCGAGTGGGCGAGCTATTGCATACGGTGGAGTGGGATTACCCCGCCTTTCACCTGAGTATGCAGTGTTTTGACGCTCAGATAACGAATGGAGTTCTTCAACTGAGGGAGCATACCGATTTCCGTTGGCTGGATGCAGCGGCCCTGCACAGCGTGGACTGGTTGCCGGCAGATGTAGCGCTGCTGCCGCAGGTGGAGCGGCTCCTGCGCCTGGATTAAGCTGCTGTCAGCCCCGTCCGGTCAGTTCAGGGGCAGGGTGAGGGTGAATACTGTGCCTTTGTCGCTGCTCTTTTCCAGCGCGAGGTTGCCGCCGATGCTGCGGGCGACATCGCGGGAGAGGGCAAGGCCGAGCCCCACGCCGGGCTTGCGGCCTTCCACATCCCTGGCAGAGCGGGAGAAGGGCCGGAAGATGCCGCGCTGCAGCTTGGGCGGGATGCCGGGGCCATTGTCCGCAAAGCGGATGCTGAGGGTATCGTGCCCGCGCATGGTGCTGATGCTGATGGTGGGGTGCTCAGCCGTGGCGGCATATTTGATGGCGTTATCCGCCAGATTGGTAAAAATCTGCTCCAGGGAGATGAGGTCGGTGTGCAGGGTGAGGAGCTCGGCCCGCTTGTCGTGCTTGACCTGCACCTTGAAGCCAGCCTCTTTGAGCCGCTGTTCCACCTTGCGCAGGGCTCGGTCGATGAGTTCGGGGCAGGGGGCTTTATCGGCGCGGCCGCGTTGCTTGCCCCGGGTCAGTCTGGCAAAGGCGAGCACGTTTTCCACCAGGTGGCCCAGGCGCTGGCTTTCCTGGTGCAGGGTTTCGTGGTATTCCTCCAGTTTTTCGGCTGGCACCAGCTTGTTTTTCAGCATCTCCGTCATGAGCGAGAAACTCGTGAGCGGGGTGCGCAGCTCATGGGTGACCGCGGAGACGAAGTCGGAGCGGCGGCGTTCCATGCGCCCGTAGAAGAAGAGCAGCCCGAAGAGAATGCCGATGGCCAGCACCGTGACCAGCGTGGCCGAGGCCAGTGTGCCGCGCATGGCTTCGCGGCGGGCGGCTGTGTCCGGCACCTCCACATCGGCCCCGGGGCGCAGCACCATGGGCAGCGGGAAAAGGTTGGCCGGTTCCTTCTTCCTGCAGAGGGAAATGGTGGCTCCTTTCAGCGCTGGCTCAATGAAGGGCGTGAGCCGCTCTGCCAGCTTGCCGGCATCCAGCAGTATGCCCTCTGCTGCCGAGCCGTGGGTGGTGCGTATGCTGCGCATGTACACCATGTCATCCATGTAGTACCAGGAGAAGAAGGGACCGGGCTCCCCCTTCATTTCCAGCGGCTGGCTGAAATCCTGGTTCTCGGCTTCATACACACCGAAAACGGGGAGCTGGGTCCTGGGGTCGATGGTGCGGTGGGTCGGTTGCGATGGGTCGTACACCGGGGCCGCGGGGTTGAATGCCTTGCGGCGGATGGTGTCGATGATGGCGGGATTGCCTTCGATTTCTGCCAGCAGCTCTTCCTGACCCTCAGGCACCTGCAGGCCGGCAGGGGTAAGCAGGAAGTAGCCCCGCACATAGTCCGGCATGTCGGCGGTGGGTGGCGCATAGGCCAGCTGGCCTATGGGGGGAGCATAGCCCAGCTTGTTGCGCTCCTGCTCCAGCAGGCGTTTGATTTCGGCCTGGATGCGGGGCAGGGAGAGCTCCACCAGGCGCTTCTGCTGGGCGTCCTTGTCCAGTTGCAGCAGGCGGGCATCCAGGGTGAAGGCCTCGTAGGCCAGCCAGGAGACGGCGCTCAGCGTAAGCAGGGAAAAAAAGGTGATGATGAGGAACAGTTTCTTATTCATGCTTCATTCCAGCGGTATCCGCGTCCGCGGATGGTTTCGATATGGGAGGAGGGCTCCGCCCCGAGCTTTTCGCGGAGCCGGGTGAGGGTGACGGCCACGGTGCGGGTCTGCGCGGCCTTGTTGCGGCTGCCCCACACGCGCAGCAGCAGTTCTTCCTGCGGAATCACGCGCCCGGGGTGGGTCAGAAAGTAGCGGAAAAGCTCAAACTCCTTTTCCGTGAGGGGAATGGGGGTGCCGTCGCTGAAGCTTGCGCGGCGGGTCTCGCCATCCAGTGAGCCGCCGGGGAAGTGCAGCTCCTGGGCCACCGCCAGCTGCCGCCCGGGTGAGCGGCGCAGCACAGCCGCAACGCGGGCCAGCAGCTCCGCCATGCTGAAGGGTTTGACCACATAGTCATCCGCCCCCAGTTGCAGCCCTTTCACGCGGTCCTGCTCATCGCCGCAGGCGGTCAGGATGATGCTGGGGATACCGGGGCATTCCTTCTGCATGATGCGCAGCAGCTTGAAGCCGCTGAGCTCCGGCATGTTCACATCCAGCAGCGCCAGGTCAACCGGCTCCGACAGCAGCAATTCCAGCGCCACGCGGCCATTTGGCGCAGTTCGCACATCATACCCTGCGCCGCTCAGCGAATCCGCCAGCACGCGCCGGATAGCGGCATCGTCCTCCGCCACCAGTATGCACTTGTTGCTCATTACTTCCCAATGTAGCATGTTGCCCCTGCCGGCGCAAGTGCAAAGCTCGTCACTGCTCAGTTCCGCATTCGGACAAAAATATGCACACCGAAATGCAAAAATTGGGGGCAGAAAAGAA
>CALFTQ010000156.1 GCA_937916135.1 uncultured Verrucomicrobiales bacterium | reverse complement strand
GGCTTACGCCCCTCGCTATGGATATGTCGCCCACTAACGTGGGCTATAAATTCCGATCGCCTACGGCTCGCAAACTAATCACCAAATTCCCATTTGTTGGTTAGTTTTGAGTTTTTAGAGGTTCCCGAATAGTGATTAAGTTATGAAATTCGCTGCGCTGCGCGCAGGAGAATGTAAAAAAAGCTCTGAGAGGATTCTCAGAGCTTTTTTCTTACCAGGAGCGGCAGAAGCCGCGACCTCGCTACTTATTCTGCATTTCCTGACTCGGCGTAGCAAGCGAGCGTCAGCGAGACGCGGAGACGGGTGCATTTTGAAATCTGCATTACCTTTCGTACTCGGCCCAGCTGCTGCTGGTTTCCCAGACGCGGACGCGCTCCAGGCGCACACAGTTGCGCACCGGGTAGGTGCTGTGGCCGGCCTGGGCGTTTTTCAATGCCTGGGCGGCGTGTTCGAAGACCACGCGGGCCATGGCCTCGCTGGTGGGGTCGCTCTGCTCGAAGGGGATGATGCGGTCGCCGTAGATGGCGCGGAACTTTTCGAAGTTCGGGTCGGCAGTGTTCATGCAGAGCGCGTGGTCGAACTGCTCCAGGAACTCGCCCATCATTTCCTTGATGGCCTTGAAATCCATGACCATCTCGTGCTCATCGAGCGTTTCGGCGGCAAAGACCAGCTCCACGCTGCGGGTGTGGCCGTGCGGGAACTGGCAGTTGCCGGGGTGCTTGGAGAGCAGGTGCCCGCTCTCCAGCTCAATGCTTTTGCAGATGCGGTACATTTAGTCGCAGATGGGGGTCACGCCCTTCTTGAGGATGATGTTGCCGTACTTGGCGGTCTCACCGGAGATGACGCAGGCATAGGCCTGCCTGGCACGCTCGTAGAATGCATAGCGCTCCACGCGCTCGATGGTGCCTTCGTAGCCCATGGCGGCGCGGTACTTGGCCTCCACGGCGGGGTCGAGGGTATCGCCGGGTACTGCTTCCATCATGATGACGGGGGTGGCGTAGCTGTCCAGCTCAAACAGGGGGATGATGCCCTTCAGGAGTGCATCGGCCCCCAGTCCATCGGCGCGCACTACGGTGCCGCAGAAGGTGTGGGCAGGGAAGTGGGCATCGGAGATGACGATTTCATCACCATGACCCATTTCGGCCAGGATTTTAAGCAGGGCGGGAGATACAACCGGGGAAATTCCTTTTAACATAACGCCGCTATCTTGCCACACGCGCATGCGTGAGTCAACCAAAATAATGAAAGCATGTGGCGTAGCGGGCCACATGCTTTCATGGAAGCGGGGGGAGATTGCCGGCGCTTATTCTGCTGCCACCGGGGTGACCTGCCTGCGCTCGCCATTCACGATGACGGTGACCGGCGCCGGATTCGGGCTGGTGGTGTGGAGCTGGTACTGCGTTACCTTTCCGTCCTTCCATTCCATATCCACGGTGATGTTGCCGCGGGCGCGGATGCCTTTCACGTGGCCATTTGCCCATTCTGCGGGCAGGGCCGGGAGCAGTTCAATGACGCCGGCGTGGCTCTGGATGAGCATTTCGCTCATGCCACCGGTCATGCCGAAGGTGCCATCCATCTGCATGGGCGGGTGGTTGCCGAAGAGGTTGTCCAGCAGGTTGTAGTGGATGTAGTGCTGCACCATGCTGTAGGCTTTGTCGGCCTCGCGGAAACGCGCCCAGAGCGCCGTGCGCCAGGGCCAGGTCCAGCTGCGGCGGTTGTCCTGGCTGAGCCCGCGGAGCTCCAGACTGCGCATGGCGGCCCGGGCAAAGTCCGGTGTTTTTTCAAGCGAAATGGAAGTGCCGGGGAACACGCCGATGAGGTGCGAGGTGTGGCGCTGCCCGACCAGGGAACTCTTGCCGTCTGCGAATGTCTGGCGGTCCACAATCCATTCCTGCAGGTAGCCTCCTTTGCCGATGCGGTTGCCCACCAGGCGGTCGCGCTTGGCGGCCAGACCGGCTGCCCATTCGGCATCCACACCCAGGATGTCGGCGGCGCGCACGGTGTTATCGAACAACTCCCAGATGAGCTGCTGGTCGTGGGCGCAGCCATCTTCCAGCGGACCCCATTCGTGAGACCAGCCCATGGGGCACACGAGGGAGCCTTCTTTGATTTCGCCCAGCTCGGGATGCTCGGCCACGGTGAGGTCCTGCACGGGCGTCTGTTCGTTTTTCCGGGTCTTGAGCCCCTTGCCCTGTGCCCCGATTTCCTTCAGCTCGTCTTCCCAGAAGTGGCAGATGTTCCGGAGCAGGGGGTAGGCAACGGTGCGCAGGTATTCCTTGTCCTGGGAGTAGAGGTAGCGATCCCAGATATGCAGGGCATACCAGGCATTGACCGGCGGGTTCCATTTGATCCAGCCGCCGCCGCCCCAGGGGTTCTGGGAGATGCGGGTTGTCCAGCCGCGGACGTGCTGACCGAAATGCTGGCGGGTGCTTTCGCCCAGCGGTGCTTCCATGCTGCGGATGAAGTCGATGAGCGGCTGGTGGCATTCGGCCAGGTTAGCCACTTCTGCTCCCCAGTAGCACATCTGGAGGTTGATGTTGTTGTGGTAATCGCTGGCCCAGGGGGCGTGCACCTTGTTGTTCCAGATGCCCTGGAGGGTAACCGGCAGGTTGCCGGGCCGGGAGCTGGAGATGAGGATGTAGCGCCCGTAGTTGTAGATGAGTTCCTCCAGGTCCGGGTCGAAGGCGGGCTTGCCCAGCCCGTAGCGGCTGCGGTAGGAAAGCAGGCGCAGGTCGGTGGGAAGCTCGGCCAGCAGCTGCGGGGTGGTGCCCAGGTCCAGGCTCAGGCGGTCGTAATAGCCGGTGTAATCCTTCCGGTGTGCCTGCCGGATGTCCTCTGCCGATTTTCCGGCGGCGGCACTGAGCACGCGTTTGTTGCGGATGGCGGGGTCCTCGCCTTTCCAATTATCTGCGTAACTCTGCTTGTAGTCGGTGGCCATGCTGACCAGGATTTCCAGCGAATCAGCGTTCTTCACCTCCACGTAGGGGAGCTGGTCTGCGGGGAAGTGCGGAATCATGGCATCTTTCTTGCCTCGGTAGCTTACGTGCACGTGCTGTTTGCCGGGATGAATGCGGAGGGAGCCTCCCTTGGTACGCACGAGTATGCGGCCTTCAAATATCTCGCCGTTGGCCAGTGTGCCACGCATGATGATGGTGTTGCCGTTTTCCTGGCTGTACTCCACATTGTGGTAGGGCGCCAGGGCTATGCGGGCGGTCAGTGCGCCGGGCTTGTCCGTGGTGGCGTTGTAGACCAGCACATCATCCGGGCGGCTGGCAAAGCAGCTGCGGCGGTGCTGCACGCCATTCCGCTGAAACTGCGTAACCGCTTCGGCCTGTTGCAAATCCAGAGCCCGGGTGTAATGGGTGGTTTCTGTCTTCTCGGGATATGAGTAGCCTATGTAGAGGTTGGCAAAGGGCTGGAAACTGCCGAATTCATCTTTGCCGGCCTTGGGACCGTATTCATAGTTTGCTCCGTTTTCCGGGGCGTTGGCACCACCTGTCCACAGGCTGGTTTCATTGAGCACCACGCAATCGAGCCGGTCGCCGCCGTATATCGTACCGCCTATGCGGCCGTTGCCGACGGGCAGGGTCTGGCTTTCCCAGGTGTCGCGGTTGAGTTTGCCGGGCAGGTTGCCTGCGGCGTGTGGGCGGGGCGCCCAGGGGAGCGCCGTGTTCGGCAGACCGGCAGGCTGGGTGTACCATAAATGTTCGTTTGCAGAGAAATCGCCAGCGGTGGCAAGGCTTGTCAGGAGTAGGCAGATGCCCGTCAGTGCTTGTCTCATGATGAAATGGAGGAATTATAGAAAAGGAACTTCTGCTGTTTTTTCGGGAAGCTCAGTATATGTTGCCACGCTATATACCACACACGGCGGTGCCGGGGCAATCAAAAACGAGCGGTAGCATGAAAAAATGAACGAATGGGTATTTTTCGCGTTGACCTGAGGGGTGGATATGGTAGAATGCGCCGTATGAGTACAAATGCGCAGAAAGATCTGACCCCCGTGGTGCCGCGCAAGTACCGCAGCATATTCTTCATGCTGGTCAGTTGCTTTGCCCTGTGGGGGCTGCTGAACAACATGACGGATAATCTGGTACCTGCATTCAAGAATATCTTTACCATACCTCAGGAAAAGGCAGCCCTCGTGCAGGTGGCTTTCTATGGAGCCTATGCCGTGCTGGCAATCTTTGCCTCTATCCTGATTGAGGAATTCTCGTACAAGAAGGGGGTGCTCATCGGCCTGGGTGTGTATATCCTGGGTGCGCTCTGCTATATCCCCGCCTGCATTAACCAGAGCTTCGATATCTACTTTATCGCCATCTTCGTGGTGGCTGCCGGCTGCTCGGTGCTGGAAACAACCTGCAACCCCTATGTGATTTCCCTCGGGCCGGAGAAGACCGCCGTGCGCCGCCTGAACTTTGCCCAGGCCTTCAACCCGGTGGGGTCCATCTGTGGTATCTTCCTGGCTCAGCAGCTGATTCTGAGCAACCTGAACCCCGCCACGGCTGATGAGCGCGCGCTGATGCCCGCTGAGCAGCTCAAGGCGATTGTTCATACCGAGTTGTTCTGGGTGTGTGCGCCGTATGTGGGGCTCTGCGCCATTGCTTTCTTTATCTGGCTGTTCTTCCTGCGCGCCAAGGATACGCAGGAGACTGCCGCTACTGAAGCTCCTGCCACGGGCAGTGGCAAGGGCGGAATCCGCGTGCTGGTGGCTGCGCTGTTTGCAGTGGTGCCGCTCACGGTGCTTTACTTCCTGTTCCCGGATATGGACAAGGTGCACTGGGTGCTGTACGGCACACTGGGGCCGATTGTCTATCTGTTCCTGGTGGGTGACTACCGCGCGATGCTGTTCTCCCTGCTGAGCCAGCCGCGCTACTGGTGCGGTGTGATTGCCCAGTTCTTCTATGTGGGTGTTCAGATTGCCGCCTGGACCTACCTGAATGTGTACTGCTGCAAAGAGCTGGGCGTGACTCCCGCCACGGCTGCCACCTACTACCTCATCTCCATCATTCTCTTCATTGTCTGCCGCTGGGTGGCTACTTACTACATGAAGAAGTTCAACCCCGCCAGCATGATGAGCCTGTTCGCTATTGCGGCCATTGCCGCCTGTGCGGGTGTCATCTACTTGCCCAGCACGGTGCTCTTCACCATCGGCGGGCTTGATTTCTCCGCCAATATCCTGTGCCTTATCGCCATGTCCGGCTGCATGAGCCTCATGTTCCCGACCATCTACGGCATTGCCCTGGGTGGCTTGAACCAGCGCGATGTGAAGCTGGGGGCTGCCGGTCTCATCATGGCCATTCTGGGCGGCGCCCTCATTACGCCGTGGATGGCCGGCATTATCGGCGATGCCGAGGGTGCCTGGCTCTGCCTGACCACGGCATTCGACAACACCTGGGATACGAACCTGGGCACCTCCCACGCTGCGGTGCGTGCCTCCTTCATCGTGCCTGCCATCTGCTTCGCGGTGGTGCTGCTCTACAGCCTCATCTTCCGCAAACCCACCACTACTTCTGATAAATAATTTAACCCAAACCAAACGTATATGAAGTACGATACATTGCCCACCATCGGGATCCGCCCCACGATTGACGGCCGCCGCCTCGGTGTCCGTGAGTCCCTGGAGGATCAGACCATGAACATGGCCAAGGCCGCCGCTGCCCTCATCGAGGCCAACGTGACCCACGCCAACGGCCAGCCGGTCAAGTGCATCATTGCCGATACCACCATCGGTGGCCCGGCTGAGGCCGCTGCCTGCAACCAGAAGTTCGCTGAGAACAATGTAGGCTGCTCCCTTATCGTGACCCCCTGCTGGTGCTACATCACTGAGACTTTTGAGACGGACGCCACCACGCCCAAGGCAATCTGGGGCTTCAATGGCACCGAGCGCCCCGGCGCTGTGTACCTGGCCGCTGCTCTGGCCGGCTATGCCCAGAAGGGTGTGCCCGCTTTCTCCATTTACGGCCACGACGTGCAGGATGCCGATGACACCACCATCCCCGAGGACGTGGCAGAGAAGATTCTGCGCTTCGCCCGCGCCGGTCTCACCGTGGCTACCCTGCGTGGCAAGGGCTACCTCTCCATCGGTGGCTGCTCCATGGGTATCGCCGGTTCCATCCTCGACCACTCCTTTTGGGAAGCCTACCTCGGCATGCGCGTGCAGCCGGTCGATATGACCGAAGTGCGCCGCCGCATGGAGCTGGGCATCTACGACAAGGCTGAGTTTGACCTGGCCATGGAGTGGGCTAAGAAGTATGTGAAGATTGGTCCGGATCGCAACCGCCCCGACCTGGTGCTCTCCCCCGAGGAGAAGGAACGCACCCTGCGCGAAAGCATCCTGATGACCATCATCTTCCGCGACATGATGCACGGCAACCCCTACCTCAAGACCATCGATCGCGAGGAAGAGGGCCTGGGCTTCAACGCCATCTGCGGTGGCTTCCAGGGCCAGCGCCACTGGACGGACTTCTACCCGAACGGCGACATGGCCGAGTCCCTCCTGAACAGCACCTTCGACTGGAACGGCCCGCGCGAGGCTATTCCCTTCGCCACGGAGAACGACGCCATGAACGGCGTGTGCATGCTCCTGCTGCACCAGCTCACCGGCCGCGCCGCCTGCTTCTCCGATATCCGCACCTACTGGAGCCCCGCTGCTGTGAAGCGCGTGACCGGCTACACCATGGAAGGCCTGGCCAAGGACGGCATCATGCACCTCATCAACTCCGGTTCCACCGCTCTGGACGGCAACATGCACGCCACTGCTCCCGATGGCACCCCCATCATGAAGAAGACCGGCGAGACCACCCAGGCCGATATCGAGGCCATGATGGGTGCTTCCGAGTGGTGCCCGGCCAACCGCGAGTACTTCCGCGGCGGCGGCTACAGCCTGCACTTCGTGTCCAAGGGCGGCGTGCCCGTGACCATGATCCGCATGAACCTGGTGAAGGGCCAGGGCCCGGTGCTTACCATCGTGGAAGGCTGGACCTGCGACCTGCCCCAGGAGGTGAACGACAAGCTCGACCAGCGCACCGACCCGGGTTGGCCCACCACCTGGTTTGCCCCGCGCCTTACCGGCAAGGGCGGCTTCAAGGATGTGTACACCGTCATGGCCAACATGGGTGCCAACCACGGCGCCTGGACCTACGGCCACATCGGTGCTGATATCATCACCCTGGCCTCCATGCTCCGCATCCCGGTGTACGCCCACAACGTGCCCGAGGACCAGGTATACCGCCCGGCTGCCTGGAGCCTCTTCGGCACCGAGTGCCCCGAAAGCGCCGACTTCCGCGCTTGCGCCAACTTCGGCCCCATCTACGGTAAGTATTAATCCCTCACCCCTGGGCAAGCTGCCGGAATGCCTCCGGCAGCTTGCCTGCTTTTTCCAGATATGGCATACGTACTTTGCTTAGACTGCGGCGCGACCAATGTACGCGCCATTCTTGTTGATGACAAAGGGCAGCTGGTGGCCAAATCCAGCCAGCCCAACTCCACCGATGCGGGGAGCGAGAACCCGGATTTCCACGTGTGGAATGCCGACCGCATCCTGAACCAGCTGGCCACTTGTGCCCGCGAGATTCTGCCGCAGATAGATGCTTCGCAGGTGAAGGCCGTGACCATCACCACCTTCGGCGTGGATGGCGCCCTGGTGAACGAGGCCGGCGAGCTGCTCTACCCGGTGATTTCCTGGAAATGCCCTCGCACGGCCGAGGTGATGAAGCGCGTGGCGGAGTACATGCCGCAGGGCATGCTCAATTCCATTTCCGGTGTGGGTGAGTTCGCGTTCAATACGATTTACAAGCTCATCTGGCTCAGGGAGAACCGCCCGGAGCTGGTGGAGCAGGCGCACGCCTGGCTCTTCATCTCCAACATCCTGGCCCACCGCCTCACCGGCGTGATGGCCACGGACCGCACCATGGCCGGCACCTCCCAGATGACCGACCTCTGCACCGGCGACTGGAGCAGCGAGATTCTCTCCGCCATCGGTATCCGCAAGGAGCTCTTCCCGCCCATGGTGAATGCCGGTGATACCATCGGCACCCTCACCCCCGCCGCCTGCGAGCTGCTGGGCCTGCCGAATGCCGTGCCGGTCGTTTCCACCGGTCATGATACGCAGTTTGCCCTCTTCGGCAGCGGCGTGCAGGAGAACCAGCCCTTCCTTTCCAGCGGCACCTGGGAAATCCTGATGCTGCGCACCGCCAAGGCCAGCCTGGAGCCCGAGGACTACGCCGCCGGTGCCACCGTGGAATACGACAGCAAGACCGGACTGCTCAACCCCGGCCTGCAGTGGATTGCCAGCGGTATCATCGAGTGGGTGAAAGCCACCTGTTACAATGGCGAAAGCTTCGATACCATGGATGCCGAGGCAGAGAAGATTGCCCCCGGCTGCGATGGCGTGAAGCTCATCCCCGATTTCCTGCCCAGCGATGCCGTGCCCGGCAGCATTCAGGGCCTGGTGCTGGGCCGCACCCGCGCCCACATCTACCGCGCCGCCATGGAGGCTCTCACCCTGCGCCTCAAGCAGCGCCTGGAGAAGCTGGAGAAGGTGGGTGGCTTCAAGTCCACCGACCTGCTGCTGGTGGGTGGTGGCGCCCGCAACAAGGTGTGGACCCAGATGCGCGCCGATATCCTCGGCCTGCCCATCCGCATTTCCAACGTATCCGAAAGCACCGTGCTGGGGGCTTCCATGTATGCCTTCGCCGGGGCAGGGGTGTTCGATTCCCCCGAATCCTGCCGCGATGCCTTCGGCATTACTTACACCGTCATCAACCCCGGCGAACAGCAGGCCGCCTACGCCGAACTTTATTCTTAATTCTTAATTATTCATTATTCATTATTCATTATTCACTTTAAGTATGGCTAATCCCGAACTCTACATCAAACCCGCTCTGCCGGACCGCATCTTCCCCTGGGAGAACTACGACCCGCAGACCCGCGAAGAAATCGACGCTTTCTTCAACAGCCCCGAAATCCGCGTTATCAAGGAGCGCATGGTCGATATGGGCCGCCGCCTCTGGCAGCGCGAATACGTGGACGGCAACGGCGGCAACCTCTCCGTGCGCGTCGCCAAGGACCTGGTGCTCTGCTCCCCCACGCTCTGCTCCAAGGGCTTCATGACCGTGGACGATATCTGCCTGGTGGATATGAACGCCGGCCAGCTCTGCGGCTACCGCCCCGCCACCAGCGAGGTGAAGACCCACATCGCCATGATGAAGGAAGTGGGCGTGAACGCCTGCATCCACGCGCATCCCCCGTGCTGCAATGCCTTCCTCTTTGCCGGCATGGTGCCGCCGAACGGTATCAACCCCGAGGCTGATATCTTCCTGGGCCACATCCCGCTGGCTCCCTACGGCACCCCCGGCTCCCCCGAGACCGCCGCCGCCGTGGCCGAGGCTTCCCGCCAGAGCACCGTGGTGTTCATGGAGAACCACGGCGTCATCACCGGTGCCCGCCACATTGAGGAGGCCGAGTGGTTCATGGAAAATGCCGATGCCTACTGCAAGATGGTGCTCTTTGCCGATATGCACGGTGGCAAGCTCAACCAGGTGGATGAAGCCGGCATTGCCGACTTCCTCGCCATCCGCAAGAACATCGGCTACGCCGTGCCCGAAGGTCAGCCCCTGTACAACTTCCGCGAGTACAACGGCTACACCATGGGCATCGCCGGTAAGAAGGACTGATTCTCCTGCCTTCCATCCCTGATTTTACCGCCGCATCGGTAGATGGCCGATGCGGCGGTTTTATAATCAGATGGTTATGGATGCCTGTGTAAAATTTCAAGTACTACTTGAAATTTTACACGCGCTCAGACGGAGTCGGGAAAGCCTGCATACTCAGCGCGTGCGTTCTTGTAACGCCCGCTCTATCTTCCACAATTCTTCAACCCCGTACTGACCAATGGTCATGCTGGCCGAGGTGCCGTAGTCTACTCCGGATTCAAAATCCTTCTCCAGTCTGGGTTGGATTTTTCGGAGCATCAGGAACTCCTGTTGGGTTTTCCATGGGTAATGAGCATCCGGATTGCTGATTTTATCTTGCAATTGAGAATAAATCTCGGATTCCTCACGCAGATTGCGGTCGATTTCTTCAATCGCGTTCTCTCTGAGCTCTTTCAGCTTTTCTTCAAAGCCATAGAATTCCTTCAGCCGAGTTTCTTGGGGATTCTTCTCTCTGGCCAGTCCTCTGATTTTCTCCAGAAGCTCACCTGCATCTTTCAGAAAGTTCTGTTCAATTTCCGAGTAACGCTGCTGGGTGGTCTCTAATTGCTGCTGAAGTTGGTATAGCCCAAGTTGCTGGCAGATTTCCTGGTAGCTTTCTTCTGAGGCGTCAATGCTGGTTTCCGCCGTGGGCTGGGACTGTTGCGGGGATGAGGTGTGTGCGCCCGCGTAGAAGGCGATGCCCATGCAAAGAAAAAGCAGGAGCCCGGCACTGAGCCACACAGCGCGGCGGCTGCGGGTAACGGCTGCGGGTGATTTCCCCGCCAGGAGCCAGTCATACCATTCCTGTGCAGACTGGCAGCGCTGCTCCATCGCGAGGGCCAGATTCTGCATGATGCTTTGCTCCATGACTGTGTCTCCGGCGGGGAGGGGGAGCAAATCATCCTTGATGAGACGCTGCTGGGCAGGTTCAGGCTGCGTTCCGGAAAACAGTTCGTACCAGGTGGCGGCCAGGGAATACAAATCTGTCCAGGGGCCGATTTTGCCCTTGCCGCTTACCTGTTCGGGGGAGGCATACACCGGGGAAAACTCGCCTTGGGTGGTGGTATCCACCTTGGTGGCTCGGTTCAGGGCCGAGCCGAAATCCACCAGCACCGGTTTGCACTCGGCATCGAACATGATGTTGCCCGGTTTGATATCGCGGTGGATAATCTGCTTGTTATGCAGGTATTCCAGCGCTGGCAGCAACTCCAGCAGCCATTGGACTGCCTGCTCCTCTGAAATGCTTTCCTGTGCGGCTATCTTATCCCTTAGTGAGCCTCCCTCCAGCCAGGGCATCACATAGAAGAGACTGCCCGCTGAGCGGAAAATATCGTATACCGGGACAATCCTCGCATGGTGCAGCCCTGCCAGGGTCTGCGCTTCTTCGTGAATATCATTCAGCACAGTTTCGTACTGAGCTCGCAGCGTTTCGGTATGCGGCTGCACTTCTCCAGTCTCCGGGTTCCGGTGGCAGAGCGAGGTGGGGAAGCATTCCTTAACCGCCACCTGCCGGTTCATTCGTGTATCCCAGGCGCGGTAGAGAATCCCGAATCCTCCTTGTCTGGAGGTTTCAAGCAGCTTGTAGTGTCCGAGAGTGGTGCCTGGGGGCAGGGAGTTGTCATCCATTCCTATTACTGGGGGGGTATCTATTGCATATGGTGGAGGTTTCACCTGCCTGGAATCCGGATAGTGTTTTACCCCGGGCAAGGGCTTGCCTCTCTAGCGAGGCTTACGTTTTCAGTTCTTTCTGACTTTACGTTTCTTCGATGCTCAAAATAGCATTTCTGAGATGTATGTCAAGCAGATTGTGTATCAATAGCTCAGATATTCGCTTATCCCCACAGGCAGAGCAGCCCGTAGAGCACCCCTGCAAAAATGCAGATAAAGGCCGTGAGGTAGCCGAGGAATTGGAGAAAGGAATAGAACATGGAGGGGAGTTGCAAATTATGAATTGGCATTGTGGACGCGGAGGATTTCCTGGGCAATGGCGGTGAACAGGCCGCGTTCGTTGTGCAGGTCAAGCCAGGCGTACTGGCCGTTCACGTTGAATTCGAGAAAATGGAGGGTGCCGGCGGCATCTCGCAGGAAGTCAAGCCGGGAAAAGGAGAGGCCGGTGCGGCGCATCATGCGGCAGATGGAGTCGCTCTGCTCAGGTGTCAGTTCGCAGGGTGTCCAGGTGTCGGCGTTGTTGAAGGTGTCGATGCGGCAGTCGGTGCTGCCGCCGCGGGGCATTTCGTAGGCGAAGAGTTTGCCGTTCACGTAGACGACGGTGACATCGTGTGTGGCGCGGCTGAGGCATTGCTGCAGGAACCAGGGGTAGGCGGTATCTAGCCGGGCGGGGTCGACTTTGTTGACCATGAGAATCTGCCCGTTGCCCATGGGTTCTACTCCGTTGGTCTTGCAGACGGTGTCGCCCGCCAGCTGTACCGGGGCGCGGTGCAGCATCTGCCAGGCGGGCACGGGGAAATATTCTGCCGCCAGGCGCATCTGGCGCATTTTGTACCAGGTGCCGTGCGGGGAGGGGTGGATGAGCGCGCATTTGCCGCTGTGAACGGCTAAATCCTTGATGCCGCTCCAGATAAGCAGCACTTCGTTGCGCAGCCAGGCTTCCGGGCAGCCTTCTGCCGGCACATCGATGCGGGGAGGGTCGAACATGACCTTGCGGTCGTACACGGCTCCCACTTCTCGCTCCCGGCAGGTGCGCCCGGTGGGATCGCTCAGTTTGTAGCCTTCGCTTCCGATACTCCAGCTGTAGTCCCGCCACAGGTCAATATTGAAGCGGAATACCTCTGCGAATGGGGTGAGGTGTGGCATGAGGAGGTCGGTGGTGCCATCCTGACTGTTGGTGAGTATCAGAATCATGGTTGTTTCCGGGAGGTGCTGAATGTAAAAGGGCAGCTTCGTCCGTTGGGGGACTTCGCTGCCCTGTGTTGCGTGTGTGATGCCGGATCAGGCAAGGTACCAGTCGTCGATGACCAGCTGGGAACCGCAGAAGCTCTGGGAGCCGCGAATGGTCTGGCCTGCCTCAAACTCACCTTCGTTGATACCCTCTGTGGCGGTTTGCTGTTCCCAGTTGTAGATGGGGGCTGCGACTGCCTCCGGCGCAACGGCTTTTTCCTGAGCATCGGCCATCATGAAGGGGCTCAGCGTGGCAATGGTAAGAGATGTAATGGTCATAGTTCTATATTTGGTGATTAGGTTACCCCGATTTTTGTCTCGATGGAGAGATGTTTATGTAGTCGGGCTGGCTTTAATGTAGCAGTAAAAGTGTAAAAGTCAATAAAAAAATCAAAAACATATCGACAAAATAGCGAAAAAGCTACAAATGGTTGTCGCGTAAGAAGAAAGTCTAATCCAGACTGACTGAGAGAGGGGGGCATCGATGCGCTTCCTGGCGATGGTGCGGTGAGTAAGTGGGCAACTAAGCACCCCCGCGTATCCGGCATTTGGATACACGGGGGTAATAAGAGCGGAGGGAGCTGGGTGTGACTTCCGAAGCCTTTCTAGAAAAGATGGCTGTGTAGAAAAGCCAGTTGCGTGATGGATACAGGAGCAGAAAAGGCTGGAATCAGAAGAGAGTTCCGGTATTGCGCAGCTGCATCAGTCGGTTTACGAACTCTGAAATGGTCAGAATTGTTTGTGTGGGGTCCTCCTTGCCGATGCTGTGCGTGATGGTCGCATTACCGGTTTTTGCCAGCAATTTTCGAAATTCGTCGCACTGGTCATAGCAGGTCTGGAAAGCTCGGGAAATCAGCTGCTGGTACTCCTCCGTGTGGCGACCATAGGCTTTTCCCTGCCAGTATAGTGTCTGTTTGTTCTGCCAGAGAATTTTGGAACCTCTCCGCTTTGCCTGATAGCCACCCATGCTGCATATCTCCATTTGCAAATCAGGGTCATTTGTCTTCAACGCCTGAAGAAATCCTTCCAGACACAAAAACTGGATGCCATCCATGACAAATTCTTTCGGAGCAAGGTTGCTCAACCCCCGGAACTGGGGAAAGTCATTCATTTTGGATGATATATCAATTTGCGTGGGGGGAACCTCCTCCATATTGTCATAGATCTCTGGTAGTTCTATCATGATTTGTTGTTCTTTCTATGTTCTGTGTTATAGTCTCTATTTACTATATAGCAAGAATGTGCCAATTTTTTTCTGATTTTTTTTGAGACAATCTGTTTTTTGGGGGAGGGGATGCAGGGAATGAGGAGCATCTCATGTGTGTGGAGTATTTGGGCAGACAAAGTGAATGGGGTGGCTCCAGCTTATACTATACCGATGCAATGGTCCGGTATATAAAATAGCTGGCGAAGGAATCCGACAACGAGCGGACGGGCTTCACGGTGACTGTTTCCTTACCGTCGCGGTCGCGGAGGTAGTGGAACCATGCGCTGGTCCCTGCCGAGGGGGGGGAAGCCGTGTCGTCGATAAGCATGGTTGAACTTCTGCTCGATTTCCTTATTAAGAGTGTGTTGTGGGTGCTTGTGTGAAATTTCAAGTAGTACTTGAAATTTTACACGCCGCGATATAAGTGATTATTGCTCCGGCAATTAAAGATTGATGTGTTATCCGTATTGGTGGTGATGGACA
>CALFTQ010000155.1 GCA_937916135.1 uncultured Verrucomicrobiales bacterium | reverse complement strand
ATATGCCCTATCACGAATTGGTGGCCCGTTTCCTGGCTCTTGCCAAGGTGGATGACATGGTAACCGTCGAGCAGGGGTGGTTGTCATGGAACACGCAATCCTTTGCCGATATCTCGATCCGCCGTGTGGGGGAGTCTGATTGGATGGCACTGTACTGGGTACGCTCCAACTGGCATTATACCGACACCCAGTTGCGCCGGGTGTGCAAGTCGGCAGCGCAGGAAATGCCGGAGGAGTTCAAGAAGGCGAAGGCACACGGCCTCCTTATCTACAGTAAGGGGGTGCTTTCCATTTATCCGGAGCCGCACCGGAAACAGGTGGAGGATGCCTTCATGGATAATATCTTCCTGCCCACGCGCGAGGCATTCATGACCTGGCTGGCTGAGACCGAAGGAGAGGAGGAGTAAAGCGTACTCGACATCTGATAGCATTCAGGAAAGAGAGCTCGATTGAGCTCTCTTCCTGCTTTTTGGGTGAGCCCGGTTACGGGGTAGGTGCTTCAGGCTCTGAATCTATGCCGGAAAGCTCAGCTGCGGTTTTGGCCCCGGCCAGTTTCAGCAGGTTGGCAACACTGAAGTCCTTTGCGTGAGTGAGCTTGGTGACGATGCCTTTCTTTGTTTTTTTAGGGTTTTTGCTGAGCTCTAAAAGTCGGGCAAGTTCCTTCTTGTAGCTGGCAGCCGGGGGGAAAACAACACCTTCATCCTTCAGAGCGCTATCAAGAACAGTTTTGCCTTTCCAGATGTAGTTCAGATTCGCTTTGCCCTTAATCAGCGCATCCATGGAACGTACATTCTTATTTCTGCTTGCCATGAGAAGGGCTGTGTCGCCTATAGTGGCTTCCCGGAATTTGCCGGCGATGATGTATCGGTTTTCGATGCATGCACTCGGGTCGACTCCCTGAGAAATCAGGAATTCGATACCTTTGTGGCTGTCGGCGCAGGCGCATTCCATAATCCAGGTGGCGCCCCAGTCCGTCATGGCTTTGAAGTGGGCTCCCCGGCTTTGGAGATATTGCAGCATGCGGGCAGCTTCTTTCGCATTCCCGGAGGACATTTCATTGAAGGTTCGGTGTATCAGGTGCTCTCCATGGTTGTTGATGGTGCAGCCATACGAAATGAGTAAGTCGAGAGTCTTGAAATCGTTGTGTCGGGCTACCAGAGCAAAGACGTTCAGCTTCATACCGCTGGCACCCAATGGGTAGTTGATGTTTTCGATGGGGATATATGCAAGCGGGTTGGCTCCTTTCTTGAGGTATTTCTTGACGATGGCTGGTTTGTATTCGGGCGGCATCACATAGCCCGGAGCAGAGGAGGGCTTGGTCTTGATTCCTTCGGGCACGGCCTCCTTTTTAAGTATGTTTGCTTCCTTGTGAGTGAGGTAGAGGTAGGCCAGCAAGTCGTGCGTCGCTTCATCGTCGAATTCCCGCTCAATGAGCTTGACCTTGCGCGTTGCATGCCCTTCCAGCTTCCAGAGCTTTTTGTTGGCAGACATATTGCCGTTCTGTGCAGCGAAGGTATACCAGTTCATGGCTTCGCCCGGATCTTTGTCAACACCTTCGCCCTCGGCGTAGATATCGCCCAGTTGCTCCATGGCCTGGGTATCCATCTTGTGCGCCTTGGAAACAAGCGCTTCGGTTGCGGGGCTGGTGTTGGTGTATTCTCCGCTTGCAAGCTGCGCCAGCAGGGCCGCGGCGATGATGCATAATGTACTGATTGTTTTCATGTGAACCGTGTGCCATTATCGGTTATAACAATCGCGATTTCAAGAAAATTCTTGATTTCCGTGCATGATGTGCTAAGCTCATGGGGCATGAAGCTTATCTGCGAATACCTGTTATATGGCCTTGCCGGTCTGGGTCTTGTGCTGGGGGCTGGGTACTGGTTTTCGGTGTCCGGATTTGATTTCCGTCAGCTGCTCATGCTGGTGGTAGGTGCGGGGTTGGTGGCGGCAGCCGTTGCCCTGTTGAAGCGTGATGCAAAGGACGAGCTGAAACGCGGCAAGAAGGCCCGCCAGCAGAAACAAGGCTGGAACAAGGCAGTTCGCATGGAAACGGAGCTTCCTTTCGAACTCCTGGCCGCCAACTTCCGCGAGCTGGAGAAGAAAACGGATGAAGTGGTGGCCGAGCCTGCGTATCTTTCCTGGAATTCCGGTGCGGCTGTGGAAATCCGCATCGAGAAGCTGGATAATGACGGTTGGGTGGCCATTTTCTGGTTGCGCTCACCCTGGCACTATACCGACACCCAGCTGGCAACAATCTGCCGCAGCGAAGGCATTGCCATGCCTGCCGGATTTAAGAAGATGCAGGCGCATGGCCTGGCTGTCTACAGGCAGGGCTCACTGAGCCTCTACCCCGCCACACAGAAGGAACAGTTTGAGGAGGCTTTCTTCAGAACCCTCCTGCAGCCCAAGGAGGGATTCCGACAGTGGCTGGCTGAGTATACGGAAGAAGGATAACCGAACTTGCAGGATGGATAGTGAGTTGCTGATGCGATTGTTGTGCATGCTTCCGGGCATGTTTGCCGCTTTGCTCTGGTTGAGACCGGGCTGGCGCGAGGCCGTCCGCTATGCCATGATACTGCTGCCTTCCGGGGTGCTGATTGGCCTCCTGGATACTTATGGTGACATGGGGGCGGCAGGTTGTTATGTTCTGCAACATCTGCTTTTTTCCGGGGCTCTGCTGGTGTTCCTGCTGGGGCGGTATATGCTGAAATGCGACTGGAAGCAATCCCTGTATGCCGGCGGCGTCGATTGGTTTGCGCAAGGGATATGCAGCTTGCTGTTCGTACCCTGTTTCCTGGATATGTCCCGGGCTTTATGGCTTGATTTGCTGGGGGCTTTGGTAGAGGTGCTTTACATCTGGTTCTTTGTGTGGCTCGCCACGCGTCATTCAGGCATTTCCCGGAAGGTGGAGCTGTTGAGCTCTGCGGCCATCGTGGCGTGTACTGCTTTGATTACCGTCAATCTGGGCCTGTATGCACCGCGCTTGTCGGCCTGGAGCTCGCTGAATGAATTGAACTGGATAATGATAGTCTACCCACAGTTCCCGCTTGCCTGCTCGTTGCTCTGCTTTGCTCTGGTGATGCGCTTTGTCCATGCTCTGAGCTGGAAACGGGCGTTTGCGTTCGCGCTGTTATATGTGGCGTTGCCCGCCCTGGGGGAAGTGTGGCTCATACTCAGCCTTCACATGAATTAACTGTCTTTTATTGAAAAATATCGGAGCCCCGAAGGAGTGACAGAAAGTGATGCAATACACTGATGCTGTGCTTTCTGCTACCCCCTGCCGGGGCTCCGTTTTATTGACGCGGCAATTAAAAATTGATGTGTTATACGTACTGAAGGGGTAACAAATTGATGTTTGGCGTTGTCGGGGCACGGGACTTCAGTCCCGAAATAACGGTGCTTCCAATCGGGACTGAAGTCCCGTGCTCCGACAGAGTTCCCCCACAAATTCCAATTTATCGGGCTCTTTTAACCTGCTCAGCGGTGCCGGTGGCCGCGGCAGTTGTCCCGGCGGTCATCGTGTCTGTCGCGGCGGCGTTGTTCGCGTTGTTCGCGGCGTTTTTCCTCCTTTTTTCGCATTTTCTTGTCGTGTTTGTAGTCGCGGATTTGCTTATCGACGTTGATGATGGCATCGAGGGAGTCAAAGCTTTCGGCAACGGCCATACCGCCGCGCATGGCAAAGCAGAACAGAAGTGCAAGGGTAAATTTTTTCCACATGCCGGGTGAGATTCATGGGCACCCTCGACATGTGGAAAAACGGATGGAAACAAGTGCTGCTTCTTACAGCCCGGTGCGCATGCTCAGGGCGGTGAGCAGGGCAGTGAAGCGGGCGTAGTCGCTCTCGCGGTCGGCAGAGACGAGGGCGAACTGGTATTCGCCCATGCGGGCGTCTTCCTCTGCGGCGTTGCGGAGACGCAGGAGGATGACTTCCTCCGCATCGGTCTGGCGGCCGCGGAGCCGGCGCTCCAGTTCATCGGCGGGGATGTGGATGTACACATCCGCATAGGCACGGCGGATGATGGCGTCCTCGCAGGCGCGGATGCTGGCCGCGCCCTGCACATCGATATCCATGACCACGTTTTTGCCGGCCTGCAGGAGCTCGATGATATCACTCTTGAGGGTGCCGTAGCTGTTGCCGTGCACGGTGGCGTGCTCCAGGAACTCGCCGGCCTGCACCTTGGCGGCAAAGTCCTCAGGGGTGAGGAAGTGGTAGTCGACCCCATCCTGTTCGCCGGGGCGGGGCTGGCGGGTGGTGCAGGAGATGGAGTAGGCCGTGAGACCATCCTTTTCCGCGCGGCGGCAGAGGGTGGTCTTGCCGCTGCCGGAGGGGCCGGATACGATGAGAAGGGAACCAAGCATAGTAAAAGTACGAAGTACGAGGTGGGAAGTACGAAGTATGAATTATTCGATGTTCTGGACTTGTTCGCGGATTTTTTCGAGTTCGGTCTTGGCGGTGACAACGAGCTGGGCAAGCTCGGCATCGTTGGCCTTGGAGCCGGTGGTGTTGAGCTCGCGGAAGATTTCCTGGCAGAGGAAGTCGAGCGTGCGGCCCACGGGTTCAGCCTTGTCGCAGATTTTCTCGAACTGGTTAAGGTGGGATTCCAGGCGGGTCATTTCCTCGGACACATCGCACCTATCCGCAAAGAGGGCAATTTCCTTGATGATGCGTTCGTCGTCCAGCGGAAGGGGGAGCCCGGCCTCTGCCAGGCGTTTGAGGAGCACCTCGCGGTGGCGTGTGGCCACGCCGGCGGCGCGTGCCATGAGCTGCTCGCGGAACTGGCGCAGCGTGGCAATGCGGCCGAGCAGGTCGCGCTTCATGTTCTCGCCCTCCTGCGCACGCAGTTTGAGGAAGGCTTCCAGTGCTTCGCGCACGGCGGGCTCGGCCGCGGCCTGCACGGTTTCCAGCGGCATATCGGTTTCTGTTTCCTCGGCAATGATGCCCAGGCGGAGAAGCGCATCCAGCGAGGTATCGATGCTGCGGCCCAGGGTGCTTTCGGCCTCGGCCAGGGTGGCGGTGAGGGCGGCGAGCTTGTCGCGGTTGAGCGCCAGGGAACCGGCGGCGCCGGGTGTCTGCTGCAGGGTGAGGGATACGTTGACTCGCCCGCGGGAGACGGCGGCGGCCACGATGTCGCGCACGGTGGTTTCCAGTGCGGCCCAGGCGCGGGGCAGGGCAACGGCGATTTCTGCCTGTTTGCGGTTGACGCCGCCAATTTCTACGCGGATGGAGGAACCACCCAGGGGAGCCGTGGCGGCTCCGAATCCGGTCATGCTGTTCATAACGTGATATTACCGATGATGTTGAGCAGATGTGAATCGAGCGTGAGGGCCTCGTTCACGTTGAAGTTGAGGTCGGTGCGCAGGGCTTCCAGCGCGCGCATGCGCAGCAGGAGCTCCGCTACGGGGCGCGCGGCGGCCAGCCCGGCTATTTCCGGGGTGAGCGGCTGCACATCCGGCGCGTGCGAGGCCAGCAGCACGGCCTGTCCCAGGCAGAGGGAGAGCAGCTCCAGCATCTGTTCGCGCTCGGCCAGGTACTCCGTCTCGATGAGCGCGGCGGTGGCATCTTTCTGCCGGGCTTCCCAGTCGCGGATGTCGGTGCCCTCTGCTATGGCCTTGGCCTCGGCCTTGACGGCTGCGGTGAGCCGCTTGGTAATCTGCTCCCGGCGCTCGGCCAGCAGGGCCTGGAAATCGGCTCGCAGGGCGAGGGCTGCCACATCGGAGCCGACCAGGGGCAGGGCCGCAGCCACTGCGGGCAGGAAGGCCTGCTGGGCTTCCGAGAGATGCAGGGTATTGCCCGGCTCGTGCAGGGGCACGCGCACACAGCGCGAAAGAATAGTGGTGAGCAGGCGGCTGGGCTGCTCGGTAATCAGGATGATGAGAGTCTGCGGCGGTGGCTCTTCCAGCGTTTTCAGGAAGGCATTGGCGGCTTCTTCCATCATGCGGTCGGCCTCGAGGATGACGATGAATTTGGTGGCGCCTTCCTCGGCTCGCAGGGCGAGGAAGGGTTCAATGCCGCGGATGTCCTCAATGAGAATCTTGCGGCTCTTGGAACCGGGGCGCAGCACGCGGCACATGGGGTGGCGCAGCGCTTCCAGTGTGGTGGCGGTGGTGCCGTTCAGCTCGGCAGCCAGGGCAAGCGCCAGCTGGTGGGTGCCGGCCGCCGGGGTGCCGGTGAGCAGCAGGGCATGCGGCAGGCGCCCGCTGCGGCGGGCGTGCAGGAGGAGTTGCTGTGCCTGGGAAAGGGAGAAGGACATAATATTCAGCTTTCGGGGTAGGAGCCCAGCACTTTGAACACGGGGCACTGGGCTTTCAGTTCTGCCAGGCAGCTGCTCAGCGGCTCGGCTGCCTCATGCCCGTCCACATCGATGTAGAAGAGGTATTCCCATGCTGTGTCGCGCGTGGGGCGGGAATCCAGACAGTATATGTTGATGCCGTAGGTGCGGAAATACTCCAGCACATCCACCAGACCGCCGGCCTTGTGCGGCACGGTGAAGCAGATGGTGGTGCGGTCCTTGCCGCAGGGCTTCGTCTTCTGGGTGCCGATGACCACGAATCGTGTGGTGTTGGTGGCCACGTCCTGCACCTGCTCGGCCAGAATGTTGAGCCCGTGCAGCCTGGCGGCCAGCGGGCTCCCGAGAGCGGCGGCGCCATCGGCAGCTTTCTCCACGGCCATGCGGGCGGCGGCGGTGCTGCTGGCAGTGGGTATCTGCTCGGCTTCCGGGTAATTCTGCTGCAACCACACGCTGCACTGGCCCAGCACTTGCGGGTGGGAGTAGATGGTGCGGATTTCTTTGGCGGGGATGTTGGCCATGAGGCAGTGCTGCACGCTCTGGTGCACCTGGGCGCAGATGCTCAGGTGCGTGTGGGCAAAGAAATCCATGGCCTGCACCACGTTGCCATGCGTGCTGTTTTCCAGCGGAATGACGCCGTAGTTCACTTCGTTGCGCTCCACCGCGGCAAAGATGTGCGCAAAGGAAGAGTAGGGCACCAGCTCCACACTGTCGCCGAAGCGGCTCAGCGCGGCCTGGTGGCTCCAGGTGCCCTCCGGCCCCAGGTAGCCGATGCGCATGTTCCCCTCCAGGTTGAAGGAGCAGCTCACAATCTGCCGCCAGATGCTCAGCAGGCTCTTTTCCGGCAACACGCCATCGTTCAATTTGAGAAGCTTTGAGATGAGCGCATTTTCTCGTTCCGGAACAAATGTGGGGGCTCCGCTGGCCTTTTTGAGTTCACCCACCTGGTGTACGTAGGCTGCACGCTGCTTGAGCAGCTCTATCAGCTGCGCGTCCACGGCGTCGATTCCTTGTCTCAGCTCATCTAAATTCATGGTCGTGCGCGCATTGTATCACAGAGACCGCGCTGGTTCAATCTCGTTTTTGGTAATTGCACCCAAGGGATGGAATTTGACTCCTTTGCATGCCCGATTTCAACGCTGTTTTAGGCTGAATTTGCTTGACGCGGGGCGAGGCTTGTGTATAGTAAGAAAGTACTCGCATTTTTTTCTATGAAATTGAGACAGACTCAAAAACTCTCGTCCTCCAGTCGCAAGCGCCCGAAGAAGGGGTTTGCACTGATTGCAACTCTGACCCTTATGATGCTGCTGGCCATGCTGGCTGTGGCGATTATGGCAACGGCTGCTTCGCAGAACCGCATTGCGTTGCAGACCATGCTGCAGGCGGAGGCCCGCCAGCAAGCCCTAGTTGGTCTGGATGCCGCCATTGGTGAGTTGCAGGTGGAGCTCGGGCCTGACCAGCGCGTGACGGCCAGCTCCGGCATCCTCAGCAATAATGATGGAGGCTCTGCTCAGCATCTGCTCGGTGTGTGGAACAGCTGGGACGGCCCCATCTACGGCAAGAGTGTTTCCGGTCTCGGCAGCAAGATTTCCGGCACCTATTCCAAGGGACGCTCCGATATGTTCCGCCGCTGGATGATTTCTGCCCGCGACCGCAATTCTACCCGCTCGATGAATGCCGCGGCTCAGCTCTGCTCCCGTGCCCCCGGCCAGCGCATCTGCATGGTAGGCGAGGGTACCCTCGGCAAGTCTCTCTCTGCCCAGCATTATGTGTATGCCGATTTGCTGAAGATGCCTGCCACAGGCAAGAATGAAGCATGCTTCGCCTGGTGGGTTGGTGGTGAAAACCAGAAAGCCAAGGTGTCTGTACAGAACCGTGAGGAGCCTAAAGACGAGTACGAGGCTCTCCACCGTACCTGGGATACCCCCGCTCCCCGCTTTGTGGATAACCGTGACCTCGACTTTCTGCCGGACGAAATCGAGGAGCCTGCGCGTATAGTCACCCTTGCATCCCTTCCGCTTATCGGCTCGTCTTCCCGTGCTGCGGGTATGCCCTATTTCTTTGATGCGACTACGACTTCTTATACTCTGCCCATCAACGTGAGTATGGGCGGTTTCAAGCAGGATCTCTGCCTGCTTCTGAATAAGAAGAGCTTGAAGGACACCGACTTTGCGGCCCGTACCAACCAGGACTGCCCCATCGCGGATAACCAGCAGGTGCCTCAGGGGACGGAGTCTGATATGCCCATCGGTTCCTGGCAGAATCTGCATGCTTACTATAATTGCTGGCCGGATGGTACCGCCAAGGATACCAGAAACTTCACGGCTCGTCTTCTGGGTGATGTCCAGAGAGCCTATACGCGCATGAGTGGTTCTGCCTTCGACCGCAAGATGAATTACAAGGATGACCCGGATGAAATGACCAGTTCTGAATTGGGGCAGACCTATTTTGATACTCGCGCGATGATGGAAGAGGGCAGCCAGTCCGCTGGCTATGCCCGCACCCCCGTGCTTCTGGCCTTCATGTCGAACTTCGGCCTGGTGACTAAAGAAACGGATAAGCTCGCAAAGGATTCTCCGACCTATGATCTTGACATGTGCTTTGCACCTATGTTCCTGTGGTGGAATCCGTATAACGTGCCCATGCGTGTGAGGGGCAAGCAGCTTTGGGCTCAGTCCTTGCCTTACAAGACTACGTGGATAGATACCTATTGCGTGCAGCAGACCAACACCTGGAAGTATGGTTGGAATAATTACCTGATGCAGCAGAGCCGTTACGGCAGTGACTACGGTGATTTCTTCCTCGCCGCAGCCGGCGATGAAACCGGTGATATTGTATTTGAACCGGGTGAGGTTATTTTCTTCTCGCCCGCCAAGGCTCGTGTGACCGGCGACTACTCCAAGCAATTTGCCAATCCGTGGGTGCCCGGTTACAACCCCAGTTCGGTCTCCGGATATAAGGCTCGCTTCTATTCAGGGCGCGCCGCCGATAGTGCGGATGCACCTGGCGTACCCACTCAGGCCAATGTCGATAGCGGCAAGTTCTACGTCAGGCTCCGACTTGGCCAGGGTGAGCCCAATAGCGCCGGAACAGATGGTAAGTGGTTTGCACCCAAGCATTCGGAGTGTCTCACGGTGTTCACTGGTTACAATAGCGCCAGTAACCCCAGTTCCGGCGATACCGGCACTAATAAGCGTGGCATTTCTCCGCAGCGTTTTGTGTTGGGCTGGTATAACCCTGCTAATGTCGCCGAAACCGAGACCCAATTCTGCGGTGGCTCGGAGACTGAGTGGAAAACGGATGGCTCTCAGGATGACCCGGACGTGCCTTACTACATAGGCGCGGTTGGTGTTGTGGCAAAATCCGCGGGCTCTCACACAAATTCTGTGATTTTCCCAGGTGACTATCGCGCAAAAATCTGGCAGCATTCCAGCCCTGCGTTCTGGGGCAGCGCCATCATCAACCCTGATCCTCAGATGCGTAAGTACCACCCCTACCAGCTTGCAGCTTTGCGTGTAAGTGCAGGTATGGACAGCGCCCCAATGGACAATATCGGGCGCAATGGGCTCCTGGGTATTACTAGTGAAGGTGAGCAGGTTTCCTTTGCTTCCGTTCTCGAGTTGCCGGTGCATCCCCCGTTCTCTCTCGCTGGTTTTTCCGGCATGCGCCTTCAGCCGGGTTGGTATAAGTCCAACACCTCCGGCGATTACGTGACACAGGGTGCGCTCCGCCGCATGCAGTATCAGGCCGGTGTGCCCGGCGTGGGTATTGGCAATGCCTTTGCTGACCCCTGCTTGCCGGCGGATGACGTGTACACCTATTTCCAGAATAACACAGAGGCCAATGATTTCTCTTCTAACGCCAAGATTTTCGGTGATTTCTTTGACCATGGCCTGATGATTAACGACGCCTTGTGGGATCGCTGGTTCTGCTCTTCGGTTTCTGACATGCCGGATAAGAATGGCAAGATAGAAGCTGAGGAGGTACTCTCCAAGTTCCTGAAGGGCGAGGAAGAGCTCCCGGTCTCTCGTTACAAGCGTGTCAATACACCCTACAATGATGAACAGGTTATCAAGCGCATCATGGCCGAAGATGGCTGGAAATATATTGCTCAGTATCTGATGATTGACGGTGGTTTCAATGTGAACTCCACGTCTGTTGAAGCCTGGGCTGCTGTGCTGCAGGGTCTCGCCAAGCGCAAGCTGGTGGCAGGCAAGGATAATCGCCTTACTTTTGTGGAAGATGGTAAGAGTGATAATCAGGTGCTCTTCTCCCGCTTCATGCTTTCCACTACTGAAAAGAGCGTGGATGGCCTGGGTGGCTATAGCATGATGCAGGGCTCTACCTCTTTCCGTGATGGCGGCATGGCTTCTGCCTGGGGTGAGGTGCGCATGCTGGAGGCTGAATCCATTCGCAAGCTGGCAGAGGAAATAGTGAAGCAGGTGCGCAAGCGTGGACCCTTCCTCAGCATGTCTGACTTCATTAACCGCCGCCTCGAACAGGGCGAGAATGGTCTGAAAGGTGCTCTGCAGGCTGCTATCGATGCTACGGATATCAACCGCGATTTCAACGATGTGAAAGTGCCTGAGGCCCGTGGTAATATGTTCCGTAATCCGGAGGCCGGCATGGGTTCCCTGCACACGGCAGCTCCCGGTTACCTGATTCAGAGTGACGTGCTCGCTTCACTGGGCAACATCCTGACAGTGCGTGATGATACTTTCACCGTGCGTTCCTATGGCTGTGTGCGCAACCCGAACAAGGCCATCCTGGCTCAAGCCTGGTGCGAGGCCGTGGTGCAGCGCACCATGAACTATGTGGATCCCACCAACGACCCGCAGGATGTGGATTACAACCCGGATGGTACCAAGGGTGAGGGCCTCACCAACACCAACAAAGTTATGGGACGTCAGTTCCGCATTGTATCGTTCAAGTGGCTGGATAACTGGGATATTTAAGCCTGTTGGAGCTCTCTTTTCAAAACGCGCAATCCTCTCGGATTGCGCGTTTTATATCGAGCTTGTCGCGGTGTACTGATATCTTGCGGCCTGTGTATATGCGTGGTCCGATAAATCGGCACTGTTTTCCGGGACGAGGTGCTATGTTTCTGTAAATGCCGATGCGTCAAACCGGGCCTGAAGTACCGTCTGGCAGCAGAGTTTTTCGCACAATTCCCGTCTGTCGCGTGCTCCTGGAAAAGCAGCTGCGATGCTAAAAAAAGGTGCCGTCAGCTGACGACACCGGTGGGGGAAGTGGTCAATTCCTTACTTGCAGAGGCCTTGCACCTGGAGGAGGGCATCCGGGTTGGGGTCGCGGCCCATGAAGTTGCGGTAGATTTCAGCGGCGGACTGGCTGTCTCCCTTGGAGAGGATTTCGTTGCGGAAATCGGAGCCGGTCTTGCGGTTCATTACACCTTCGTTGCGGAAGCGGGTATAGGCATCGGCCGCGAGCACTTCGGCCCATTTGTAGGAGTAGTAGCCGGCGCAGTAGCCGCCGGTGATGCAGTGGCGCAGGGTGCGCATGATGGAGTTGCCGGGCACGGTGTAGGCTATCTGCCAGTTGCTGAGCAGTTCGCGGGTGGCGGCCTCGAGGTTTTTGCCCTTGAATTTTTCATCGTAGTGCATGTGCATTTCGAGGTCGAGCTTGGCGATGCAGAGCTGGCCCATGTTGCTGGTGGCGGGCATGAAGAAGCGGCTGGCTTTGAGCTTGGCAGCCAGGGCATCGGGCATGGGGGTGCCGTGCTGGTAGTGGTAGCCGAAGGAGGCGATGCCTTCGGGCTCCCAGGCCCAGTTCTCGCAGAGCTGGCTGGGGAGCTCGACGAAGTCCCAGGCCACGCCGGTGCCGGCGTGGGCTTCGAGCTCGGTGTTGCTGAGCATGACGTGCATCATGTGGCCGAATTCGTGGAAGAGTACCACGGCATCCCGGTGGCTGAAGAGGGCGGGGCCATCGGCGCTGGCCGGGGTCATATTGCCCACCAGGGCGGCCAGGTGCGGGGCGCGGTGCTGGCCGTTACCGGCGGATTTGCCATAGCCCAGGGGCATGACCCAGGCGCCTTCGCGCTTCATGCTGCGGGGGAAGAGGTCCATGTAGAAGGTGCCCAGGTGCTGGCCGGTGCGGTCATCGGTGACGGCATAGGCTTTGACGGAGGGGTGCCAGGTTTCGATGGCGATGGCATCGGGTTTCTCGCCGGGCTTCACGCACTGGGTCGGTAGCTCGGTGAAGGAGATGCCGTAGAGGTTGGCAAAGATGTCGAACATGCCGTCTACGAGCCGCTTGCTTTCCAGGTAGGGGCGGATGCTGTCGGCGTCGAAGTTGTACATTTCTTCGGACATTTCGCGCAGGTAGAAGCTGCGGTCCCAGGGGTTCAGGGCGGTGGTGACGCGGCCTGTGCGCTTCTCTACGAAGTCCAGCACCTGGGCGCATTCGGCATCGAAGGTGGGTTTCACCTTCTGCATCATGCCGTCCACAAATGCCAGGGCGTTTTCCCCGCTGCCGACCATGCGGCGGTGGGTGGTCAGGTCTGCAAAGGTTTTGAAGCCCAGCAGTTCGGCGAGCTCGCGGCGCAGTTCCATGATGCGGGCGACGATGGGGGCGTTGTCGTATTGCCCGGTGCCGATGGTGCGTGTGCCTTCCCAGCAGGCTTTGCGGGTGGCTTCTACGGTGCAGTGGCGCAGCACTTCGTAGGCGCTGGTGGAGCGCAGGCTGATGCGCCAGGCGGGGGCGGCATCATCGCCATGCACGCGTTTGCGGGCATCCTCGCGTGCTTTGTCGAGCCAGTCGGCGCTCATGCCAGCCAGTGCGGCGGGGTCGGTGATGATGAGTTCCCAGGCTTCGGTGGAGTCCTGGACGTTTTTGCCGAACTCCAGTTCCAGCATGGACATTTCGTCCTCGATTTCTTTCTTGCGTTCTTTCTGCTCCGGGCTCAGGTCGGCGCCCTGGTCATGGAAGTTTTCGATGACTTGCTGCACGTAGCGCTGCCTGGCGGGGGAGAGCTCCTTCACCCAGGGCTGGGCGGCGGCGCTGCGCAGCACGGCCCAGAGCTTTTCGTTTGCCAGCACCTCGGCACCCAGTTCATTCCACAGGGGCATGAGTTCTTCCTGCACCTGGCGCAGGCCATCGCTATCGGCCACGGTCTTGAGGTGGTAGATGCGGTTCTGTACCTTTTCGAGCTCATCCTGGGCGTGGGAGAGGGCGAGGAAGGTGTTTTCGAAGGTGGCTTCCTCCGGCTTGATGTTGCTGATGGCTTCCAGGCGGTGGCGGGCCATCACCATGGCGGCGGCGGAGTCGGTGCGGGCTTGTTCCGGGGTCAGTTTCGACCAGTCCGGGTACATGCTCTTATTAAAAAACGGGTGTTCGCCGGCCTGGATGGCCTGCTGCACTTCCTGCACTTGCCGGACGTTCTGTGCGGAATCGGCAAGCGATACCAGCGGCAGGCTGAGTAAGGAGCAGATAGAGGCGGTAATGATGAGCTGATTCTTCATGTATGCCCATTACTACGCGCTTGTGTGTCCCTTTCTTTCAATGCATGTCGGAAAACACTTGATATGCCGGCGCAGGGTGCTATACTGAGCGCGTTTGCGGCTATGAAAAAGCGTTATATGGGGATACTTCCGGCTTCTGTGCTCCTGCTCGGCGTGTGCTGGTGGAGCAGGGGTGCTGCTGTCATCGAGCGTCCCGCAGACGCGGCCCGCGTTTCCCAACAGCCGGTGGAGTGGATGGAGGCGGACATGCAGGTCGCTGCCACCGTGCTGCGCTTGCGATTGGAGCACGAACATGTGCAGGTCAACACGCAAGGCTTCTGCCATTACAACATCGTTTTCCATGCGGTGGTGGAGGAGTGTGTGCTAGGCAATATCCCCGTGGGTGCCCGGGTGCAGGTGGAGGCGGCAGATATCGAGGAATCCCCTTACCAGGAGGCGAATGAGGTATTCCGCGCCCAGCGGCAGCTGGAAATGAAGCTCGACCACGGCAAGCGCCGTGCCTGGCTGATTCTGCCGCCGGATGATGGATTGACGGCTGTCCCCGGCGGGAACCTGTATCTCTGGAGCACGGGCGTATCGCTCGGCATGCCCGGGCTCTGGTGGGGCGAGAGAACCGAGAATCTGGTGCAGAAGTATCTGCCGCTCTGGTCAGAGAGAACGAAGCTCAAGGCTGCTCCTTGATTAGATTGTCCAGTGCGTCGCTGGAGATGGTGCCTTTTTTGCCCCTGAGCTCGAGGATGTAGGCGGGCAATCCACTTGTGGGGATTGAGAAGTCTGCATCTATCTTGTTCTCCAGGTGGTGGCGTATGGGCTGCAGTGCTTGGTCGTTGATGTCTGTGTGTTTACTGGGCAGGCAGATACGACGTATGGTCTGCAGGATATCAGTGGATATCGCAGACGGGTTTTCAATCTTCTTTCCCTTGTACCAGTAAACGAACTTTCCGGGCTGGTTATCATGAAGGATAATCAGGCTGAGCGAACTCAGTTCGTCCTCCACCGGAACCCGGTCGGGAAACCATGCCCGGTACGGCATGGGGGTGCTGGGCGTGTATTCAGCAATGCGGTCGATGCGGAATCGTACATTTGGAGCCATTTCCAGCTTGTGCTCAAAGTAGTGGAAATCCGCATCGCTTCCCAGATAATCCACCCCTCTGGACATGGACTGCTGGAAATCCAGGTATTCCAGCGTTTGCAGCAGTGACCAGGTGTGCTCCTTCTGCTGGCAGGCGCAGAGGAGCAGGGCTGTGAAAAGGCTGATGAGAAATCGTTTCATTGATACAGGGGGAGTTTAATCCTTTGAAGCAAGCGCAGCAAGGTATCTGAACCGAAGTCGTTTTCTTTTTCTATATTGATGAGTTGAGATGCAATCCGTTCGCGGCGCGGTATATCAAATGCGTTCATCCAGAGCATCCAGATACTCTGGCGTTCTTCGCAGATTCGGGCTTTCTGCTGGCATTTCTCGTAAAGCGAAGCGATAGCGGGCACCTGTTCGCTGGCTGATTCCTCGTCCCAGATGCAGAACAGGGCTGAGTGAAGTTCGCTGGCGAGTTCGTGCAGGTCATTCGCGGCTTGTTTCCGCATGGCTTCCGGGTATACCGGGGCAATGGCAGAAATATCGAACCACTGTTCTACCTCGTATTTCTTTTCTCCGCGTAACAGGGAAACGGTATAGACCAGGAATCGTTTGTTGCCCCTGAACTCCATGCGTTGCTCAGCCCTGGTCTGGCAGGGAAAGGCGTATAGGATAAGCTGGGTTGCGGTAAACTGGCATTTTCTGAAATCATCCGCAGCAATGCCCCACGCGCTCTCCGGGGTGAATCCGCATCCTCCGCTGATGCTGCTTGCCACCTCATTGGGAAGTGTCATCAGTACATCCGGGCTCAGCCCTTTTCCTTGTGCCAGCAGTTTCTCCGCCTTCTTCCTGCTCTCAGGAATGGGTTTGGTGAGGCTGCGCAGCATGTCCATCTGAATCATGCTGACGATGCCCGGCGCGAGCGGCGAGGGGATGATGCTGTCCTCTGCCGGGAATCCCAGGGCTTCAGCCAGAGCCGCCGAACCGTAGAAGCAGGCTTTCACCAGAGGGGCAGATTCGTTGCCATCTGTCCACCATTGCGGGAGCAGCGCTTTTTCTGCCACATCCGCATGGGGCAGGTGAAGCAGTTTTTGTGCGGCGGCATCGGCGCTCTCCTTGTCATTGACCTGCTCGAGCACTTGCCAGAATCTGTTTTCATATTCCTCGATGGCATCGTATTCGGCATCGGTGAGCCCGGTTGCCGGCAGCATCAACCCGCAGATGCACGAAAGAAGCGCTTTCTTTATACTGGTCGAGAACATGATTGAAGCAATTCAGATTGTTTGAGAGTGAGGGTGTAAGATTCCGGTAGTCTGTGTGCCCCCGCAGAAATCAGCAGGCGAACCATGGCTTCTCTCTCTGTCCAGAGAGCCATCAGCAAGGGAGTGTGACCGTGGCTGTTGATTGCGTCGGGGTTTGCCCCGGCCTCCAGTAGCAGGCGTATGGGTTCCAGCGGGGCGTTGTAGAATCCGCAATCCCAGCAGTGGTAAATCAGCGGGGTGTCTCCCCGCTTGTTTCTTGCATTCGCACTGGCTCCGGCTTTCAGGGCAAGTGCAGCCAGATTGCACCTGGTGAACAGGAGTCGCGTGGCTGTTGCGCTGCGGAGTGCCGGGGGCGTGTGCTCCAGAATCAGCCGGGCGGTGGTGGCGTCACTGGCGTAGTCGATGAGGGGGCGGTTTCCCTTGTTTCTGGCCTGGGTGTCGGCTCCGGCGCCCAGCAGGAGCTGCGCCGTCTCCGGAGAACGGGTGTATGCCGCCAGCATCAGGGGCGTGCGCCCTTTGCCATCGCGCGTGTCCACGGGTACACCAAGGGACAGCAGCTCTGCCACCCGGGGCGCGTTGCTGCACCAGGCTGCATACAGTAACTGGGATTCTGGCGTCATTTCTTAGCTTTTGGTTGGCGCACCACCTTGTACATGGCTTTGGCAAGCGAGGCCCGGTGATTCAGCTTGACATCAGTATCGTATGCCCAGATCATCACTCCTCCGAATTTCTGCTGCTTCATCCAGCGACATTTTTCGGCGATGAGCTGAGAACCGTTGAATGAATGCATGGGACCGGGGGAACCATCCTGCTTTTTTGATTGGAATGTGTTGTCTCCCGGTTTCAGATTGGGATACCAGCCGATAATCTGGGAATAGCCAAACTGCTCTGTGAGTTTGCCCTGTTCGTTGCTGTAGAAGGGAAGCCCCACCACGATGCGCGGCTTGGGCATGTGGAAATTGTTGATGCAGCGGGTGGCATCTCCCTGGAAACGTCCCATCGAGGCGTGCTGCGGCCCGATATCGTCGTACGACATGGTCATGAGGAAATCCAGCTGGTCGGTCACCATGAAGGTGGGCACCTTGTAGGTGACGGAGGCGGCAATGCTCAGCGAGAAGCCGGAGCCCGCGAGTTCCTCGCGCAAATCGGCCATGAAGAGCCCGAAATGGGTCCACTGCTCGTTGGTGTCCGGGTATTCCCAGTCGATATCGATGCCATCGTACCCGCGCTCGATGGCCCAGGTGGCCATGTTGCGGGCCAGCCGGCGGCGGGTGGCGGGGTCGGCCACGGCGGTGGTCATGGGGTCATCCATGTGGGCAAAGCCCGCCAGCAGCAGGGATTTCGCCTTGCCTTCCTTGTGCAGGCGTTTGATTTCTGCCAGTGCGCCGTCGGCAATCTCTGCGGGTTCCACTCCTTCACCCGCCCACTGGTATGCCACATCGCCCTGCGCGGAGACGGTGTAGGCAAAATGCACCAGGTCGGTGAAGAGGTTGAAGTGCTCCGGCGTGAGGTGCACGGCTTCCGTGGCATTGCCCCAGCCCTTCACCCAGCGCGGGCGGTAGTAGGGCACGATGCGGTAAGGGAAGGGATAGATGCGCCCCACAACGCGCTTTTTGAGCGCCTTGGCGCGTTTCAGCTTCGGCTTCACGGTGCTGCCATCCGCCAGGGTCACCTTGGTGCAGAGCGCGTCAATGAGGTTGCCGCGCTTTGCCCCGCGCGATAAATCGTAACTCAACCAGTAATAGACCGGTTCCGACCCGATTTCAATGGACGTTTCAAAGAAGAATTTGCCTTTTTTATCCGGTTTGGCCTTGTCTTTCTCCTGCACCAGGCGGTCGGTGTTCAGGGTGTAGCCGTTCCAGTTGCCGGAGGTGGAGAGGCGCGCCAGCTGGATATCGGCCGTCTGGGTCGTTTTGCCATCACTGAAATCGAGTCTGGTAATCTTTTCACCCGGCTCACCGGTGATTTTGAGCTGCAGGATACCCTGCTGCTTCAGCTCCGGGTAGAACACGCCGTGTGTGTGCCGCATCTCCACCGTCACTGCCTGTGCCAGTTGCAACATGCCGGTTGCCAGTATCAGCAAAAGCCTTCTCATGCTCCCTACTATAGCAGAATCAATTTCCGGTGCCAAGTAAGAACTTGATGTCGAATGGCGCCGGTGCTATACTTGTGCGCATGGCAAAGCAGGGGCAGAAAAAGAAAGTGCGGGAGGCCGGCCTGAAGAAGGGCTCTGCCAGTCCCGGGGCATTGGCTGCGGCTGCGGAGTTCCTGCATCGAGTTGAGCGTTCACGGAAGAAATACAAGCCGGATTTAATGCCGCTGACCCCCTTGCAGGAAAGGCTGGTGGAGCAGATTGAGGAGGCTTTTGCCGGGGTGCAGTGCCTGAATGAACCCTATGTGCTGATTTGCGGAGAAGCGATGGATGACTACCTGAGCCAGGAAGTGCTGGATGTGCTGGCTGCCCGCGAGGAGAGGAATGACTGGCACGCCATCCCCGATGATTTGCTTTTTGCCTGCTCGATATCCTTGTGCTTCGTCGGCCCGGAGGCGTACCGTTTCCTGATTCCCCGTTTCATGATTGGAGCCCTGCGCGGTGTGGTGGAAATATACCCCGGTCTGAGTCCCAAAAGTGAGCTGGAGGAATACATCCGCCAGAAGAAGAGCCTCCTCAACGAAGCCCAGCAGCAGTGCCTTTCTGATTTCCTGAGTCTGCAGAGCGTGGATGAGGAAACCGGCGAGTTCTATGGGCGCAACCAGTTCCTGCCCTGGGAGCTGGATGAATACCGCGCCCACTATGCCGATAAGCTGCTGCCCCGCGAATACGGCGCTATGCTGATGCAACGCTATGCCGGGCGCGTAGGTCTTAAAGAATGACAGGGGATTGACAATTGGGATCTTCTCAAAACTCACTATATCGATGTTTGTCGTTGTCGGGGCACGGGACTTCAGTCCCGAAATAACGGTGCTTCCAATCGGGACTGAAGTCCCGTGCTCCGACAGAGTTCCCCCACAAATTCTCATTTGTCGAGCTCTGTACTCAAACTTTGGGGCACATGTGATGCCTCGGGGACATGTGTCCATTGGAACAAAGTAAATAATTGCGGGCTGCATGCGCGCAGAATCTTCATTCCTGAATTCGGGATGTGGTGCTTCCTTTTCTGCGCGGAACGCAGTACCCCCTTTTCTCCTTTGCTTGCTGGCGGGGCTTTTCCTGCTATACTGTGCGGCAGAGTCACCCGCATACCGGGTGCCTGATTACCTGCAAAACGACTATGAGCCAACAATTGGAAACCTTATTGAATCATCGGTACGAAGTGCGCAGCCCCGAGGTCTGCACTGTGACCGATGCCGCTGATACGTTGATATTCACCGTGTCTCCTGGATGTCCGGCCAGTTTCGTGGCCGATGGCCACCCGGTGACTCTTTCCTCAGATTCCGCTACCATGCTGCCGGCAAATGCCAGGGTGGTGGAAAGAGGCAATGATGAAGGTGCGGCTGGCCTATCCGCTTCTGGCGAGCCTGTGGTGAGCCTTTCCGGCACCTCTCTTACGATGGTGCATGCCACCTGGTATGCCAATGCTGACCAAGCTCTTCTCACCATAGCCCCGGCCATCTGGAAAAACGAGGTGATGACCTGCTACCTCAAAACCGCCGTGCCGGTGGAGCTTTCCGGGGTGCAGTGGCTCTATGGCGAACCCGCCATGGCGCAGGGTTATACCTACGTTATTGCCTTGCAGCAGATTGAGCCCACCACGGTGCTTGCTAACCTTGCCTACGTTCTGCCACAATGATGTACTTTAAGAAATCTCCTGACCCTTCGGGCGAATTCATGGATGCAGCGGGTTGCCGCTACTCTGTTGCCGCGGCCCGTCGTATCCGCAACAGTGAGGGGGTGAATGTGGGCTATGTTCCTTTTGAGTCGCTGGAGATGGCCTTGTCCTCCTGGGGACTATCCTTGGCCCCGTCCTATGCGGTGCCGGAAAATGGAGAGGAGGTCGCGCCGTGATTGCTGCCGGTCTTTGCATGATGGGTGGTTGCTTTGCTCAGGATGAAACCACCGGAACAGTTGATACATATTGGCCTGCGCTGAGCGTTCCTGTGCCATACACTGCGGCATCTGTCGGTTTGTATCAATGTGACCATGTCCCGTTGTCTGCCCTTCCGGATGAATGCCACATGGAAGCGGCGCAGCATTACAGGTCCGGCTTGGCGTCATTCTTCTTCTGCATTCAAGACGCTGAGCCTTTAGATGTGAATATCAATTTCTTTATTTTGAATACAAATGCGAGCAACGGAACGTTCACGGTGCGAGGACAGACCGGCCGTTACAATGTATATGCAGACAACAATGGAAAAGCACCGGAAACGGTTTTGGTTTCTGTGAAAAATGGTAATATGTATATTTCATGTGGTGGTCGTGTTGTATCTCAGCCTGTTGGCGCTTCCGGGTGGATTCCTGAAACGCCTTGCCGCGTCCGAATACTCGATTCCCGCACAGGGGAAAAGGATTTTCTCTACACACGCGGTGCCTTCGGGCAATTGAAATGGTGTGTTCTGGCGATGCGCTCTGCTTTGAATACATCTGCCGTGTTCGATTTTGAGCAGAATGTGCTTGTGGAACTATGAAATCCAGTCTGTTATACGGTGCCTGATGCGCCTTGCCTTTTTGTATAACTTATTCAGAATGCACCCCTTCCTTAATCGGAAAGGTCCGCATTGCTCACAGTCAAAAAGTTTGTGACACAATACGGACAGTCGCTGCTGTTTCAGCATGGTCAAGGCGTATCGCCGAAGCTGGGGCAGCTGCGGCTGCCGGCGTATGTAGGTTTCCCTCTGCCCATGGATTTGCTCCTCCAGAGAAACACTTTTCAGCTCAATGTATTGTGCATTGCTCAGCTCCATAAGAAGCCGCTTTCCTTTTGCGCTGTTGCCCAGAATTGAGCCTATGCCGTCTGCGATGGGCCATTCTGGGTGGAGCTGCTGCAACTCTCCCCAGAAGTCCCCCAGCGTGATATCTCCCACCCGGGGAAAGCGGGCGTGTGGGCAGTTGTAGCAAGCTTCGTTCAATGCAAAATCACCGACAAAAAGCCGTATGAACGTATCATCCCAATTCTTGTGAGAAACGCTGCTTCCATCTGTAAAGCATTTCTTCACATGGTATTGCTGCCAGTTTCCAGCTTTATGCCGGAATTGGATATGGTCTATGGTTTTACCCGTTGCCTTTTCAAATCCCCGGATGTAGGATTGCAGCAGGTGCCGGCTGGGCACGCCATGGCACAGAATATCCACGAGCAGGAGTTTGGCGTATTCTTTTCTCAAGTAGCGCTTCAGGGCATAAACCTGGCACGAGGTGCCGCAGAACAGCACTTGCCGCCCTTTCTTCAGCTCTGCTTTTACCTTGCGGTATACCGTGCCGGGGAGGGCCTGCGTGTATTTGGAGCCACGCATGGCTGCCAGCTCTGCCATGTTTTCTGCCTTGGTGTATTCTGCCGTGTCCTTGCTGCTCCAGACCACGCCGAACACGCACCCTCCGGCCTTGAATGTGTGCTGGGCCAGAGCGGAGAGTATCCCACCGCTGCTGCTGCTCAGGTGTGTTGACTTGTCCTTGTGCCAGCCGCCATAGGCAACCGGCGGTTCAGGGGGATTACCTGTCTCCGCCCTTAGCTTCTCCAGGTGTTCCGGCTGTGCCGGGCAGGCATTCACGCAGGCCCCGCAGTTTATGCAGCGCGTGGCATCCACCTGCGGCACCAGAAAACCATCCGCATTCCACACCATGTTGATGGCATCATGCGCACATACGTTCGCGCACAGGGCGCACCCTGTGCAATTCCGGGGGGCGGTTATGAATCTGTTCATGACGCAGGCGGGGGATCCTGGTGGGCTTTACGTTGTAGTTTTCCTTTGATGAGTGACAGGATGAGCTCAGCTGCCGGGTCTTGTTTTTTCCACAGAATCAAGGCATATAGACTGAATGAAAGGGTACCGCCCACCAGAAGCTGGACAATTGGCGCCCATGGCTGGAAATTGATGATGTATGCCGGAATATTGACAATGAGACTGAGCAGGAGGTATGGAAAAAATGACTGTACCAAATCGGTGAACTTGACGGGACTGATTCTGGAGACCAGAAAACACGATAGCACGAGTGCAAAAGTGGCAGATGCCACAGCTGCCCAGCATAGAGCCTGCACACTGAATATGGCAGCAATCAACATCGCTGATATGCTGAATGTGCGCAATATAATTTCAAATTTGAGCGTTAAATCCGTGCGACCGAGGACGGCCAGTATGTTCATGTTCAACCCGAGTAAGGGGTTGAACATCCAGCCGAGACATAGTATTTGGGCGTAAATGGCTGCTGGCTGCCATGCTGCTCCATACAGAAAAAGAATGATACTGTTACTATTTGCAGCCAGTGTAATCATGCCCCACTCAACGACGATTGCTGTGACTCTGATGTATTGTCGGTATACGTGCTTGAGCCGTTCCGGATTGTTTTGCAGTGTGGCAAGAATCGGAAAGGTTACCGGCCCCAGAGCGGAGTCAAAAAGGGTGAGGGGCATGCTGCACGTGTGCTCGCCTCGTGAAAAATAGGCAAGTTGAGCAGGGGAATAGAATTTACCGATGATGAATGTCCGTATATGTTGGTATGCCGTTATCAACAAGCCGGACATCGTCAGGTTTATACCGTATTTGAAGAAGTCGTGAAACGATTGTGGAGAAAATTTAAACTTCGGTTTCCATGGGCTGATAATCCAGATGGTAATCAGGCTGAGCGTACCTGAAATGATGCCCTGAAGCATGACTGCCCAGTAGCTCCAGCCGGCAAAGGCTGCCCAGATGGTGAATGGCATGGCCACCAGGGTGGTGACCATGGAGACGATTGCGGGCGTCTTGAAATCTCGGCGTGCCTGGTAGAGGGTCCAGTGCACACTGCCGGTGGAGTTCAGGAACATGAGCAGGGCTGATACCCGGGTAAGGTTCAGCAGAGCCGGCTGTTTGAAGAACCAGACAAACCACTCTGCAGCCAGGAAGAGCGCGAGGGAGAACACAAAGCTCATGGCCACATTGAACCAGAAAACCGTGCAGATGTCTTCTTCTGTTCTCTCTTGTTTGCGGATGAGGGCTTTACCAAAACCGCACTGTTGCAACTGCCCGGCTATAGCGAAGAAGATGGCGGTGAGTCCGAGAATGCCCATCTCTTCCGGAGAAATGAGACGCGCCAGGATGATACCATAGAGAAATTGCACCGGTTGCATCGTGCATTTCTGGATAAGGCCCCACTTGACGCCGCGGGCTGTTTCTTCGCGTACACTGGCCATGAATCAGTCTTTTTCGAGGTTTTGTTTCAGAAAATCGAAGGCGCGCAGCTGTTCGCTGTGGCGGATGGCATTGACTTGCACCCAATCGATGGGGGCGCGCATGCATTCAATTACCTGTCCGGCGGTTGGTTTGGTGAGCAGTCTTTCCCGCAGCCCGAAGGTGCCCAGCAGGGAATCGAAGCGGGCGTTGCCGCGGCTTTCGTTCCCCAGGCAGACAAAGGGCTTGTTGAAGATGATGGCAAAAACGCAGCCGTGGAAGGAATCGGTGAGCAGGCACTCGCAATCGCGCATGCAGCGCAGCCACTGCGGCACCGAGAGCGGGATACGATCCATGGCCCGGGCTGCATTGCCATGGGCCGTGAGCTGCTGGGGATACAGCTTGGCGCTGCCGGTCACAGCCTGTGTGAGCGCGCGTTTCTCCTCCGTCTCATCCAGCAGGTAGACGGACATGAACGGCTCCGGCAGGCGGCGAGTCCACCAGCGGCAGATGACGCGCGAATAGTCTGCCGCCTCCAGCAGCAGGGTGGGATCCGGCATCTGCACGGCTTCTACGCCGAGCACCTCGCGGCAGAGCTGAATGCCGCTGTGCTCGCGCACGGAAACGGCCTTGAAATCCTTGAGCAGCCTAGCGCACTCCGCCGTTTCCTCCGGGGTGCCTTCCCATTCATCTGCCCCGAAGGAGGCGGCGTAGGCAATGCTGCGCTGCCGCTGCTGCTGCGTGGCAAAATCCAGGAAGAAGAAGGGCAGGCTTTCCATGTCGCGTGCGTATTGCCCGCGCCACACCTGGTCACTGCCTACGATGAAAGCATGTGCTTTCGCCAGCCTGGTATTTGGCTGGCTCTTGTCACCCAGAGGCAGAAGCTGCATGAAATGAGATTTGAAGGGTCTGGCCAGGAAGGGACGCAGATAGCGGGGAGTCTGATCTTTTCTGGAACCCAGCAGCATGCGTATGTGGGTAAGCCAGTACCGGCATTTTGCCCTGGGGCCTTGGGCTCGCATCCAGTCGCGCCAGCCGCGTTGCAGGTAATCTATGGTGCTGCATTGGATGCCAAGTCGCTGCACAGCCACCTGAAGGGCATAGGCTTGCAGAAGCCCCCCGAAATTGTGAAAAATCGCATGTGTCAGGATGGGGTACATGAAATGTCACTCACGAGAGCGTATTCTATCATAACATGGGTGGCTTATCCAGCCTTTTTGCAGGTATGTCATTATTGCGTCACGCGGCAGGTTAGAGTGACAGAGAGATTGAACCGGGCTTATGTTGATTCAGTGGTGCTGGTTGCTCTAGCGCCTTTAATCAGCAGCAGGGAGATGACGAGGAGGATGGGGAAGGAGGATGCGACGAGGAGGCCGGTTTTGAGGTTGCCGCCGGCGAGTTCTGAAATGCAGCCCACCATGGTCGGGCTCAGGGTGGCACCAAGGTCGCCGGCGAGGGCGAGGAAGGCAAACAGGGCGGTGCCGCCGAGGGGGCATTTCTGCGCGGAGATGCTCAGGGAGCCCGGCCACATGATGCCTACGGCAAGGCCGCAGAGGGCGCAGCCTGCCAGCCCGATAAGCGGCAGCGGAGACAGCGAGGCCACAAAGTAGCAGACGCTGCACAGGATGCCCGATAGGAGCATGGTTTTCACCAGGTTAAGCCGGGTGCTCATCTTGCCGTAAAGCAGGCGGGAGAGTCCCATGAAGGCGGCAAACAGGCAGGGACCTGCCAGGTCGCCGATGGCTTTGGAAACGCCCAGCGCGGATTCGGTGAAGGCGGATGACCACTGGGCCATGGTGGCCTCTGATGCGCCGGCGCAGACCATGAGCAGGATGAGGAGCCAGAAGAGCGGCAGGCGCAGCAGTTTCTTCGTGGTGTTGCCCTCGTGGCTTTCCGGGAGCCGCTCAATGGGGCAGGTCAGGAAATTGAAGGTGTTGGCCAGGGGGATGGCCGCCCAGAAAAGGGCAAGGAGCTTCCAGTTTTCCACGCCGAACAGGGCAAAGAAGAGGGTGGAGCCCAGGATGACGCCCACGGCGCCCCAGCAGTAGAAGGAATGCAGCAGGCTCATCATGCCATCCTTATTTTTGAAAGGGCAGGCCTCTACAACGGGGCTTACCAGCACCTCGATGAGGCCGCTGCCGATAGCGTAGAGTACCACCGAAATCAGGATGCCCAGGAAGGGGGAGGGCAGCAGTTCCGGCAGTATCACCATCAGCACCAGCCCGAGCGCCGAAATGACTTGCGAGACAGTCACGCAGGTGCGGTAGCCTATCTTATCCGCATACCGGGTGGCGGCCAGGTCCACAAAAAGCTGGGTCAGGTAAAAGGTGAAGGGTATGAGAGCAATCTGCTCCAGCGAAACCCGGTAGATGTCCTTGAAGGTCAGAAAGAGAAGTGGTGCGAAATTGGCGGTGATAGCCTGGGTGACAAAACCGAGGTAACAGGCAATCAGCGTTTTGTTGTAATTCTTTTCCTGCGCTACCATGGCGGGGGCATTGTAGCATAAATCGGGTGGAAATCAAGGCGCGTTTCGCGCCGGTGCTGTGTGCGCATTGCGGCTCGCTGCCAGAAAATGCTTGAATTTCAGGGACGATGGGATAAAATAGCCGTGTATCAGCGTCAGGAACCTATTAAATCATCTCTCCGACCATATGAATCAGGAAGAATCCAGCAGAACACAGGCCCCGGTGAAGAAGAAAAAGTCCCGCGGGTGTCTCAAGTATTTTATTCTTCTGTTCCTGCTGTTGCTTGGCGGGTGCTGGCTTTTCTCATTCTGCTTTTATGATGGTACGGTGAGGACGCCGAAGGAGGCGGTGCAGAAGGCGCAGACCTCTGTGCGTTCCATGGTGGAGCAGATGGTGGCGAGCAGCGCCTTGCAGGGGAAGTCGGTGAACCAGTCCGGCCGCATGGTGGAGATGTATTCGCTGTATGAGAAAGATATCGTGGTGGAGTATGAGTATACCACCAGCTGGATGTTCTCCCGCAAGCGTATCAAGATTACCCAGCCCTACCGCGTGCGCTACGGTATTGATACCACCATGGCGGATCTGCAGTGTGAAATGGCAGAGGGCGGCGACCTGGTGAAGGTGGGGAACCTGAAGCCCTGCGTCATTTCCTGCGAGCGTTTCGGCCTGCAGGTCATGGAGGAAGAGGAGGGTATGTGGAACAAGATTCACCCCGATGAACGCGCCCACGCCCAGAACCAGCTTGAGGAGCAGGCCCGCGGCGATGCCGCAATCGACCCCGCCGCCATGTACCTGACCGAGATGCGCTTTGTGGAGATGCTGAACCGCGAGGCTGCCCGCCAGCAGTCCGCTACGCGGTATACGCTGGCTCCCCGTGGCCTGGACTTATGAACAACCGCTTGCGCCAGAAGCTCCGGAAGCGGCGGCATCAGTTGTGGCGCGCTGTGCAGGCGGATGACTTGCGCCGGGTGCGCAAGTTGCTGCGCCTGGGGGCAGGGGATATTAGCCCGATTCTGGAGGATGCCTGTGTTTATGCCAGCCCTGAAATGCTGGATTTGCTGCGGGAGATTGCAGGTCTGCCGGCAGATAGGTTGCTGGTGAGCCGCCTGGCCCAGGCGATAGAGAATGACGATGCAGTCGCGGTGCAGCAGATTCTGGAGTCCGGCGCCAGCCCGGATGCGGAGCTCGACCGGCACGGCGCACGGCCCTTGCACCATGTGCGGTCTGCTGCGGTGGCCCGTTTGCTGCTGGCGGCGGGGGCGGATGTGAACGCGACCTCGCGCTATGGCGATGTGCCCATCTTCTATGGCTCTGCTGAAGTGGCGGAGATTCTGCTTGCTGCCGGGGCGGATGCCACGGTGCGCGGTCGGTTTGGGCAGGCTGCGTTGCTGGGGTGGCGTGAGCCGGCTGCTATCCGCCTGCTGCTGGCGGCTGGGGCAGACCCGCACGCTGCCCGGGTGGGTGGCGATACTGTGCTGCATGAGGTGTATGATGCCGAGGCGGTGCGCATCTTTGCCGGGTTCGGGGTGGATGTGAATGCACGCAATTGTCTGGGCAATACGCCGCTTTTTCACGCGTACGAAGCACCTGTGGTTCAGGCTTTGCTGGATGCAGGGGCCGACCCGCGGGCTGTTAATGATGATGGCGAGACGCCGTTGCACCACTGCATGCGTGCCGATAGTGCCGCCCTGCTGCTGGCCGCAGGAGCGGATGCCACGGCGCGGGATAATAACGGCCTCACCCCGCTTGACCATGCCCGCCGCAGAAGCTTCCGTTTCAACGGCAGAACTCCTGATACCAGGGCCCTGGAGCTGATGGCGGTGCTGCAAAAAAATGATTATTGCTCCGGCAATTGAAGAGGGAGGCATCACACGCATTGGCGGAGCTATAAATTGATGTCTGTAAGTACAATGTACAAGGGATAAAGTACAATTTAAAGTTCCCTGCGGCTTCCGTCTTCGCCCTGCGGGCTACGCCGAGACTAGTTGCCGCAGCCGTTTAAAATGGCGGGCCGGAGGACCGCGGAATTTTTTCAATTGTCAATAGTCACTCGTCAATTGTCAATTCTGTTAAATTCACATTTGCCGTCTGCTCGCTTTTTATTTCGTATGTGTTGACTGTTCCGTGCATTGACAGGGTGGGGCGGGCGTGGTATGATGCGGGCTCAACCGCATCATAATATCCGCATATGACCTTTTACGAAGAACTGGAATGGCGCGGGCTGGTGAATCAGATTTCCAGCCCGGATCTCATCGAGAAGCTCAACAAGGGCGGCCTTACCTTCTATATCGGCACCGACCCGACCGCCGACAGCCTGCACCTGGGGCACTATTCCAGCTTCCTCATCACCCGCCGCATGAAGGAGCACGGCCATCACCCGATTCTGCTGGTGGGCCTGGCTACCGGCCTTATCGGTGACCCCCGCGGCACGGTGGAGCGCGAGCTGAAGCAGAAGGAAGAGGTGTTCCGCAACTACGATGCCCTGCGCGCCCAGGTGGAGAAGGTGTTCGGCTTTGAGGTAGTGAACAACTACGACTGGATTAACGGAATGAACGTCATCGACTTCTTCCGCGACTACGGCAAGTACATCAACGTGGGTTACATGCTCACCAAGGATCATGTGCGCCGCCAGATGGAAAGCGGTATTTCATACGCCGAGTTCTCGTACATGCTCATCCAGGCTATCGATTTCAAGCACCTGCATGAGACCCGCGGGGTAGACCTTCAGGTGGCCGGCAGCGACCAGTGGGGCAATATCACCACCGGTATCGAGCTGATTCGCA
>CALFTQ010000154.1 GCA_937916135.1 uncultured Verrucomicrobiales bacterium | reverse complement strand
GCCGCCCTGCCCGCCATGGTGGCTCCGGCTGCTGCCCAGCAGACCGCCGAGGCCATCTCGGCCACGGACTTCGTGAACACCCAGATTGCCGTCATCGAAGGCGTGGCCGAGTTACTCAGCATCAAGGGTATCGAAGAAGCTCCGCAGGAAGTGGCCAGCGGCATCAACCAGCTGGCCGGAATCGTGCAGCAGCTTGCCGCCATGAAACCCGCCGCCAGCAGTGCCGATATCGCCCTCATCGAAACCGAGCTGGCAGACAAGGCCCGCGCCGCTGCCGCCAAGCTGCAGAAGGCGCTGGAAACTACCATCCAGCGCAACTTCTACAACAGCCAGGAGCTGGCAGACGCCATCCAGAACTTCGCCATGTCGTTCCAGGCCCTCAAATCCCCCCTTTCACCCACAAAAAAAGACCATGTTTAAGCGCAACTTCTTATTAGCCGCCGCCCTGCTTGGCCTACTGGCATTTGCCCCCCTGCCCATCGCCGCCCAGGATGATGCCGGAGAAATGACCGAAAGTCCTGCCAGGAAGAAAAAGAAGAAGGCGAAGAAAGTCGCCAGCCCCGTGGTGACCGCGGTGAAGAAGGTGAAGAAAGTCAAAGGCCGCGTGAATGAAAAAGCCGACTACTTCATTTACCTGTTCTCCGCCAGCTGGTGCGGCCCCTGCTGCCGCGAAATGCCCGAGATTGTCGAACTCTACGATGATATCAAGAAATCCGGCAAGGTGGATATCATCCTCTTCTGCCAGGATAAGACCCCTGCCGCCGCCAAAGCATTCGTCAAGCGATTCAACATCAAGTTCCTCACCATCATGGGCAACGATGAAAAGGTGCGCAAAGTGCCCGGTTACGCTCCCGTCGGCGGCATTCCCCACTGCATCTTTGTAGACCGCTACGGCCGCCAGATTCGCGCCGGCCACCCCGGCAACCTCATGAGCCTCTGGGAATCCCTCACCATCGAAAACGGTGAACCCGAAGCCCCGGCCGATACGGAGGAATAACAAAACCAGACCATTCTGCTTTCCCAGCCCCGCACCCCAGCGGGGCTTTTTTATTCCCTCAGAAGCGCGGCGGCCGTTTCATCCGCCAGTTCCTCGGCATATTCCAGTGGGGTGCGTCCCCAGGTCGTTTCGCGCAAATCGCGGCGGGCACCAGCCTGCAACAGGTGCGGAATCAGCTCCGGGAACTGGTAATTCACGCAGGAGTACAGCGGAGTCCAGCCATCCTTATCTGCCCGATTCACATCCGCCCCGGCCCGGAGCAGCAGGTGCAGCACCGCCAGCTGCGGCTCACCCCTGCGCGCACTCTCGATAACGCACCAGTGCAAGGGAGTCACCCCCTCGGCATCAGCCATATCCGGGTCAGCCCCGGCAGCCAGCAGCATCCGCACCATCTCTGCAGCGTCATCGCCATGAGTCCGCACCACGGTATGCAGCACCCCAAAACCTTCGGCATCGCGCGCGTTGATGTGCGGCCCGCCCTCCAGTAAATCTGCAAGAACCATCTCACGCAGAAACTTCCACTCGCCCTCAGATGCCAGTTCGGTCATGCGTTCAACGATTTCCCTCATGCGCTTCAGCATACCAGAACCCGCATGAAAATCAAGCATTTCCGATTATTCAACCTCCTCCCACAAGTATTTCGAATATATCTATTGCCTACAAAATTTCCGGGATACGGGTGTGACCTCAGCATTGTCGGACAAAAATCGCACACCGAAATCAATCTAGTGCTTAGGACATAAATA
>CALFTQ010000153.1 GCA_937916135.1 uncultured Verrucomicrobiales bacterium | reverse complement strand
CTCAGTTGGTAGAGCAGTTGACTCTTAATCAATTTGTCCGCGGTTCGAGTCCGCGCGGGGGTACTCAGTTTTGTATGAGAGGTGAGGGGTGACCTGAATTCAGGTCGCCCTTTCGTTTTGCAGATTTGCCGTGTGCGCGGGAGAAAATGTGTTATGCGGGCGTAATGAATACTTGCAAGCGGAAAAGGAAAGGAGTAGAATGTCAGGAGTTCCATGCGACAGTATATACTCAAGCGCCTGCTGCTGATGCCGATCACGCTGATTGGTATCACGTTACTGGTGTTTTGCCTGACGCGCATGGTGCCGGGCGGCCCGGTGGAGCGCATGCTGCAGGAACAGGCCATTGGCGCATTGAGCGGCGATAAGGTGGTGGGGCAGACCCATGCCCGCCTCGGCAATGCGGATATGGAACGCCTGGAGGAGCTGTTCAACCTGCAGGAGCCGCTCTGGAAAGCGTACCTGCAATGGCTGGGTGTGGTGCCGCAGGAGGTGGAGATTGCGAAGGCTGAGTTCAATGATGACGGAATGGCGGTGATAACGATTGCCTCCGCCAGCGGGAATTCCGTAGCTCTTGAAGTGACGAGGGATGGCGATGTGCCGCAGTATCTGGCACCGGAGTGGATGAATGACGAAGGCTGGCAGGTGCGCCTGGAGTCGCCGGTGCAGCGGGCTCAGCGTCTGGCGAAGCGCCAGCGCATCAAGGATGAGAAGAAAATTGCGGAATTAGCAAAATCGCCTGCGTGCCGCCGCTGGCGGGCAGTGGCCAGCCGCCGGGCGTTTCACGGTGTGCTGCAGGGGGAACTGGGGTTGTCATACAAGTACAACGAGCCGGTGACACGCATGATGATGGATCGTCTGCCGGTTTCCCTGTATTTCGGGCTGCTGGGAGCAGTCATCACCTATGTGGTGAGTGTGCCGCTGGGGGTGTTCAAGGCGCTGTGGCACCGGAGCACTTTTGACTCCCTGAGCAGTATTCTCATTTTCGTGGGCTATGCTGTGCCGGGTTTTGCGCTGGGGGCTGTGATGCTGGTTTTCCTGGGTGCACGCCTGGAGTGGTTCCCGCTGTATGGGCTGGTTAGCCCCGGCTTTGAATGGATGTCGTTCAAAGATCAGTTGTACGACTTATTCATGCACACGGTGCTGCCGCTTACCTGTTATGTGGTCTCGACCTTTGCCGTGACCACGATGATGATGAAGAACAGCCTGATGGAGCACCTGGCGGCAGACTACGTGCGCACTGCGGTTTCCAAGGGGGTGCCGTTCCGCCGGGCGGTGTGGCGGCATGCGTTCCGCAATTCCTTTATTCCCATAGTGTCTACTCTGGGCAGCGTTATCTGCACGGTGGTGGGCGGGTCTATCCTCATTGAGAAGGTTTTTGATATCCAGGGCTTCGGCATGCTGAGCTTCCAGGCGCTCATGGATAAGGACTATTCTCTCATCATGGGTACGTTGCTGCTCACTTCTGTGCTGATTATCATTGGTAACCTTATATCGGATATGCTGGTGACTCTGGTGGATCCCCGTGTGCGTTTTGATTGATACATGACCAAGAACCTCATAGCTTTGCTGCTGATACTGGCTGCACTCATGGGCGCGCTGGGGGAGCTGAACGGCTGGCTGCTGCCTACTATTTCCTGGCCTTTTTCCGTGAGCCGTGATGTGCCGTTCCTGAATTGCAGTGAACGTGTGGCCCCATTCCTTGCGGCCGATGAGCAGGTGAACTGGTTTGGCTGGCTGTGCATGCTGCTTCTGCTGCTCAGTGGCCTTTATCTGCTGATCCGCCGTAATTCCAGTTTGCGGTTGCCGCCGAAGTATGCCAAGCAGGTGGAGCGTTTCCGCCAGATCAAGCGTGGCTACTGGTCTCTGATTGCATTCGGCGTCATTATGCTGCTGGCTGCTATGGACCAGTGCCTTGTGGGTAAACGTGCGCTTTTCGTGGCATACGATGGCGAGTGGTATTGTCCGGCGTTCACCCGGGCGGTGATTCCCGGCAACACCTTCGGACTCACTGGGGCCGAGGCGCAGGCCGAGGCAGATTACCGCGTGCTGAAAGAGCGCGCCGGGCAGCCCGGCTGGCCGCAGCTGGTCCTCATGCCGCTGGTACCCTACGACCCGACCATGGATGTTGCACCTTTCCCAACGGAGTCGTTGGAGTGGCGCGACGGTGTGCTGTACGATACTGATGGCGAAACTCCCTACAATGGTCTGGCCAGCCGCATGTATAAGGATGGTCAGATGCACCTGCGCCAGCGATATCGCAAAGGTGTGCCCGATGGCCACATGCAGGGCTGGCTGCGCAATCGCCAGGAGGTATACTCTGCCTTGTACGAGAATGGTAATCTGGTGCGTGAGCACTACCGTGGACCTAAAAAGGCGGAGGATTTTCTCGCGCTGACTAAACAGGGGAGTGAATGCAAGGTGTACTACCACCCGGCTCCTCCCTTTACCGGTAATCATCTTCTGGGAACCAACAGCCAGGGCGCCGATATTCTGGCTTATCTTTATGGGGGCTTGCAGGTCAATATAAAAGCTGCTTTGATCTATCTGCCTGTCATCTATTTCATTGGCCTGACTGTGGGCATGCTTATGGGCTATTTTGGTGGCAAGTTTGATTTAGTCACCCAGCGTATCATTGAGATAATTTCGCAGTTGCCCTTCCTGTTTGTGGTCATGATTGTGTCGGATTTCGTGCCGTTGCAGATGCGGGGGCTTTTCCTGATACTGAGCCTGCTGGCCATGTTCGGGTGGATGCACATGACGTATCTGGTGCGCACGGCGACCATGAAGGAAAAGACCCGCGACTATGTGGCTGCGGCCAAGGTGATGGGGGCTGGGACGACGCACATTCTGCTGCGCCATATTCTGCCCAACCTGCGCAGCATCGTGGTGACTCTGGTGCCTTTCAGCGTGGCGGCAGTCATCTTGTCCCTCGCTTCGCTGGACTATCTGGGCTTTGGCCTGCCGGATAATTATGCGAGCTGGGGCCGTTTGCTGAACGATGGCTTGTCCAAACTTTCATCACCCTGGGTGGTATCCAGTGCCTTCTTTGCACTTGTGGGTTCCCTGCTGCTGGTGACCTTCATCGGCGAATCTATACGCGAGGCCACCGATCCCCGCCGTCATTCCTATTACGAATAAACGATGCTGCGTATCCTTCATAGAATTGCCAGAAGAGTTCTGCTTGTCGCGGCTGCCGTGGTAGCAGCAACATGCCTCAGCGGCTGTGATGATGAGGGTCGGGCAATCGGCCTGGGCTGGCAGCATCCTTCAGACCTGACCCTGCCGCCGGGGTTTGATGAGAACGCCCCGGTGCCGACCTACACGAAGAAATGGCACATGCCGCCGGGCTTTGCGGGGTTCCCGGAGCGTTGGAATGCCAGGGTGAGGGAATATGTAGAGACTAATCTGGAGGAGCAGAAGCAGGTCTGCGCCGATGCGATGGTGCAGTACCTCACCTCAGCCCCGGGTGGTGCCCGCCAGCAGCGCGCCAAGATGCGTTTCCAGAATACCTGGCAGAATCTCATAAGCCTGAGCCAGCGCAAGGGGCAGGGGGATTATCTCGTATTCCTGCGCCCGAATCAGCTTCCGGAGGGGCTGGAGTGGCATGATGGGCTGGACCAGCCCGAGCTCGGCAGCCCCAAGGCCAAGAAGGGCGGCACCTTGCGACTGGCCATTCAGCGCTCCTTCCCCAGTACCTTCCGCGTATTCGGCCCGAACAGCAATAATGCGTTCCGCCGCTATATCTACGATGATATTGATATCCCGCTCATTCGCCTGCATCCCGGCACGGGTAAACTGATTCCCGGCACGGCAGACCGCTGGGCCGTTTCCGGGGATGGCCGCACCGTCTATTTCCATATCGATGAAAATGCGCGTTTCTCAGATGGTTCGAAACTGACGACGCGGGATTTCATCACCTCTCTCTACGTGCGAACTTCACCCTACGGACAGGAGCCGTTCTATAATAACTATTACATGGGTAATTTCTCGAAAATCGAGGTGTACGGCAACCATTACCTGGCGGTCACTCTTTCCTCTGCCCGCCCGTATGCCCCCTTCTACGCTTCGCTACCGCCCAGCTGCACCAGCTTCTATGCGGAATTCGGCCCGGATTACCCCACGCGCTATCTATGGCGCGTGGCTCCCACCACTGGTGGTTATACCGTGAATCCCTACGATGTGGTCATGGGCCGCCAGGTGAGCCTGGCGCGCGTGGCTGACTGGTGGGCAGCAGGCCGTAAGTACACCCGCTATTCCTGCAATGTGGATCACATCGTGTACCAGTTTGTTTCGGAGAATACGAAAATGCGCGAGCTTTTCCGCCTGGGGCAGCTGGATATCTTCAACGCACGCGAGGCCGATTTCTGGTATGAGGGGCTCGAGATGGAGCCGGTACACCGCGGGATGATCCAGCGTGTGCATTTCAGCAATATCTGGCCGCGAAACTGCTTTGGTTTCCACTTGAACTGCTCCCAGCCGCCCTTCAACGACAAAGTGATGCGCCGCGGTTTCCACTATGCCATGAACGTGCAGCAGGTGCTCAATACCGTGTTCCGCGGGGATTATACCCGCCTGGGTTCGTATTTCTCCGGCTTCGGTCAGTATACGGATGAAAGCATCCGCGCGCTGCCCTTCTCACCCGAGAAGGCCCGCGAGTGCTTTGCCCGCGCCGGCTACACCGAGGAAGGCCCGGATGGCATCCTCTGCAAACCGGATGGTACCCGCCTGCAGGTGGTGATGAGCAGCCGCATTGACCCCCTGTACACCAATTGCATGAATATCCTGCGCGAGGAAGCCGCACTCTGCGGTCTTGATCTGCGCCTTGACCAGACGGACGATACTGTGCTTTACACCCGCGTGAAGGCCAAGCAGTACCAGGCAGCCATTTTCTCCTGGGGCTTCTCGCCGCCGCTGCCGGATCCCGCTCCTTTCTTCGATTCATCCTATGCGTATACGCCGGATGGCGACCCCATGCCCGGTACCACCAATATCACGGCCACGAATTCGCCCTCGCTGGATCGGGCCATTCTGGCCTGCCGCGCCGCCACGACCGAGGCAGAAGCGGTAGCAGCACACCACCACGCCCAGCAGCTTATTGCCAACACCCTGGCCTGGGTGCCGGGGTGGACTACTTCTTACTGGCGCTTTGCCCAGTGGCGCTGGGTGCGCTGGCCGGATGAACCGGATTGCCGCTTCTGCCCGCCGCGTTATTATGACCCGGTGGACAGCCACTTGTACTGGATTGATGAAAAGATGAAGGAGGAGACCCTCAAAGCCCGCTCTTCCGGCGAGTCCTTCCCGGAGGAGGATATTGAGATTCCTCTGCCGTCTGAACCCGTAGTTGCACCATGAGTATCAATAACCTGCTGGAAGTGAACAACCTCTCCGTCGCGTTCGAGACTGAGCGCGGCCTGTCCACTGCGGTGGATGATATCAGCTTTGTCATTCCCCGCGGCTCCTGTGTGGGTATTGTGGGCGAGAGCGGCTGCGGCAAGAGCGTGACCGCCATGAGCCTGGTGCGCCTGCTGCCCCAGCCGGTGGGGCGCATTACCGGCGGTGAAATCCTGTTCGATGGGGATGATGTGGTGAAAATGCCGCACAGCCGCCTGCACGAGCTGCGCGGCGGCCGCATCGGTGTGATTTTCCAGGAACCCATGAGCGCGCTCAACCCCGTGCACACCATCGGTGACCAGATTGCCGAAACCCTCATGCTGCACCGGGAGATGACAGCTGAGGCCGCCTGGGTGGAGGCCATCAACCTGCTGAACCGCGTCAAGATTCCCAGCGCCGCGCTCTGCGCCAATCAGTATCCCGGCTCACTTTCCGGCGGCATGCGGCAGCGTGTGGTCATAGCCATGGCCCTGGCCTGCCGGCCAGAACTCATCATAGCCGATGAACCGACCACGGCGCTGGATGTGACCGTGCAGCAGCAGATTCTGGCGCTGCTGCGTGAGCTGCGCGAGGACCTGGGGGCTTCATCGCTCCTCATTACGCATGACCTGGGCGTGATTGCCCAGAACTGCGACCGCGTGCTGGTCATGTATGCCGGCCGCATCGTCGAGAGTGCCACCGTGGAAGAACTCTTCGCCAACCCGCGCCATGCCTATACCAAGGCTCTGCTGGCGGCCATGCCCCGCCGCGAGTACACGCGCAAGACCTACCTGCCCGCCATTCCCGGTCATGTGGAATCCATCCGCAACTATGTGAAGGGCTGCCGCTTCTGCCAGCGCATGGGCGTGCCGGTGGAGGAGCTCACCGAGCGCCCCGGCATGATTGAAATTGCCCCCGGTCACCGCGTGGAAGCCTGCCCCCGCTGCACCGGTCTCCTCTGTTGATTTGCATGCCGTAAACGAGCCTGAAAATGGCTTGACAATTAAGTTGGAAAGCGTAGAATGGACGCCGCTGCGTTCTTCTCCGGGAGCGTTGCCTTTCCATATTTTCTCAATATTCTCATTATGAACAGTTACCGTACCCATACGTGCGATGAACTCCGCCCCGCTCATGTAGACCAGGTTGTAACGCTGGTCGGCTGGGTGGACACCGTGCGCGACCACGGCGGTGTGATTTTCATCGACCTCCGCGACCGTGCCGGCAAGACCCAGGTAGTTTTCCACCCGGAAATTGACGCTAATCTTGCTAATCAGGCCGAGGCTCTGCGCGTGGAGACCGTGATTCAGGTGAGCGGCAAGGTGGTGCGCCGCCTCAAGACGGACGAGATTGACGCCACGAACCCCGACCTGGCTACCGGCGAAATCGAGGTGGAGGCCACGAGCCTGACGGTGCTGAACCCGGCTGCGGTGCTGCCGTTCCAGCTGGATCGCAACATTGCCAATGAGGATATCCGCCTGAAATACCGTTTCCTGGATCTGCGCCGCCCCGCCATGCAGCGCAACATGATTCTGCGCCACCGCATCACCAAGACCATGCGCGACTACCTCGACGAGCAGGGCTTCCTGGAGATTGAGACCCCCATCCTCTCCAAGAGCACGCCCGAGGGCGCCCGCGACTTCCTGGTGCCCAGCCGCCTGACCCCCGGTGCCTTCTATGCACTGCCCCAGGCCCCGCAGCAGTACAAGCAGCTGCTCATGGTGGCCGGCATGGAGCGTTACTTCCAGGTGGCCCGCTGCTTCCGCGATGAAGACCTGCGCGCCGACCGCCAGCCTGAGTTCACCCAGATTGATATCGAGGCTTCCTTCATCACCCCGGAGGATATCTACGGCTGGATTGAGGCCATGCTGAAGCGAGTGTTCAAGGAATCCGTGGGCCGCGATATCGTGACGCCGTTCCCGCGCATGACCTGGCACGAGGCTATGGACCAGTACGGTTCCGACAAGCCCGAGCGCCGCTTCGAGATGAAGATTACTGACTGCTCCGATATCTTCGCCAGCAGTGATTTCCGCGTGTTCTCCAGCGCCATTTCCAGCGGCGGTGTGGTGAAGGCCATCAACGCCAAGGGCTTCAACCCCTCCGTGGGACAGGTGGATTCCCTCACCCAGACCGCCATCGAGGCCGGTGCCAAGGGCCTGGCCTACATCAAGGTGCGCGATGTGAACGACCGTGACGGCTGGAAGAGCCCCATCACCAAGCGCCTGACGGATGCCGAGATTGAGGCCCTGAAGGAGCGTCTCAACATCGAAAGCGGCGACTGCGTGTTCTTCGCCGCCGGTGCCTGGGAGCAGAGCTGCACCATCCTGGGCCGCGTGCGCCTGGCCTGCGCTGATTTCATGGAAATCCTCAAGGACAACGACGAGGTGGACCTGTTCTGGGTGAACCGCTTCCCGCTCTTCGGCTGGGACGAGGAGGAGCAGCGCTTCTGTGCCATTCACCATCCCTTCACCCGCCCGGTGCCGGAGGATGTGGAGAAGGTGCTCAAGGGCGAGATTTCCACCGATATCTGCGCTGAGGCCTACGACGTTATCTTCAACGGCAACGAGCTGGGCGGTGGTTCCATCCGTATCCACGAGAAGGAGCTGCAGGACGCCACCTTCCGCGCCCTGGGGCTGGACGACGCCACCATCCAGGAGCAGTTTGGCCACCTGCTGGCGGCCTTCTCCTTCGGCGCACCGCCCCACGGCGGCCTGGCGCTGGGGCTGGACCGCGTGGTCATGCTCATCGGCAAGTGCGACTCCATCCGTGAGGTGATTGCCTTCCCGAAGAACAACCGCGGTGCCGACCTCATGAGCGAATCTCCCGCCCCGGCAGAGCCCAACCAGCTGCGCGATGTGCACATCCAGGTGAAGTTGCCTGAGAAGCTGCGCCAGAAGCTGGAGGCCGAGAAGGCTGCCGCTGAGCAGCAGGCCTGATTCCCCCGCAGCCTGAACTGATTTTTTTCCGCGTCCGCAGGTTTCACACACTTGCGGACGCGCTTTTTTTCTGATAAAATGCCGTTGGTCAAGATAAAAACAGAGCCCCTGAACGCCTAGCTTATGAAGGAAATGAGTTCCCGTTCCAACCCAGAGCCTGCAGAGGCGCGTATCGACTGGTCTGCGTGGCTTGCTGAATACGGCCCGCAGCTGCTGCTGTATGCCCGCCAGCAATGCCGGAGCGAGGCAGATGCTGAGGACGTGCTGCAGGAGGCGCTGGTGCAGCTGGTGCATGCGGTGGAGGGCGGCTCATTCACCGGAGCCCGGGACCAGTGGCGCGCGTATGCCTATACCGCCATCCGCCACCTGGCCATGGACCGCGGACGCCGCGAGCAGGTGCGCCGCAATTATGCCACTGCCCAGCAGGAAACACTGCGCGAGGGGGTGGAGGAAACGCCATGGCTGAGCAGTGCAGCGGATGATGAGTACCTGCGAGCAAAACTGGAAAGCCTGCTCCGCAAGTTACCACCGGAGTTTGCCGAGGTAGTGGTGCTCCATATCTGGGGCGAGCACACCTTCCAGCAGATTGCGGATATGACCGGCAACAAATTATCGACCATAACCTCACGGTACCGCTACGCACTGCAAAGCCTGCGCAAGGAACTGGAGGCAGACCCCATAGACCGCTGAACCATGAACTCAATCCCCGATATAGACACCGCAGCAACAGCACCGGCTCCACTGCAGCCGGCTCTGCAGAATCGTCTGCTGAAGGCGATGCGCCAGGCCGCGGACGAGGAAAAGGAATGCCGCGAGGTGGAACTGCTCCTGCGTCGCCTGCGCCCTGCGGCACTGCCCGCCCGCCTGACCGGGCGCCTGGGGGTGCAGATGTATGTGGAATCGCAACAGAGGAGGAGGGGGGGCTACCGCCGCTACTGGCTGCGCGGTGGTGTGGCGGCAGCGCTGCTTCTCTTTGCCACCGGCGGCGCGCTGCTTGTGCCCGGCAGTGCCGTGGCGGAAAACGAAAATCAGGGGCTGGTGAGCCGCAATATCATCGAATCCCGGAGCACCGGCAAGGTGGAATGGCGGCGCGGTGAAGCGCCGGTTCGCCACTATCAGGTTATATATGAGGATGCCTTTGTGCTGGAGTCGGATGATGTCACCACCGTTATCCGCGTGCCGAATACAACCCAGGTGGAAGTAGAGGAGGATTACTTGTGAAGGCTGCATGTCTCATGATGCTGCTGGCAGCAAGCCTGCCGTTGTGTGTGGCTGGGGAAAAGCCACGGGCCATGTTCGGCGTGGTGGCGGAGGAACTGCCACTGGCCCGCGGGGGATTGCTGGTGCGTGCGGTGCGCCCGGGCAGCCCGGCAGAGAAATTGAACCTGCAGCCCGGCGACCGAATCGAAAGCCTGAAAGGGCAGCCTGTCAACACCCGTGAGGATTTAAAACATATCCTGAAATCCTGCGCACCGGGGGATGCACTGGTGCTTTCCTACATTTCTGCTGCCGATAATCAGCGCAAGACTGTTACTGTAGTGCTGGGTGAGCGCCCCCAGCGCCAATCTGCGGCGCTGCCTGATAATCCCGGCTCCGCTGTGGGGGGGGACCGCCAGCTGCGGCCGCTGGTGCTTGATCCCACCATCCGCAAGGCGATGCGCGGGCACCGCAAGGCGGTTGCGGCGCAACTGGCTGCTTTGCCGGATGGTTTCGTGCCGGCCGAAGTTTCCGATACATTGCAGTCCATCCGCCACCTGGCGAGAGATGCAAATCCGCGTGGGCGCGGGTGGATGCTGGGTGAGGCGGGTGAAGTGACTCTGCAATTCCGGGATGGCGATGGAGTGCTGGTGCTGCACGGCGCGAATAATCTGCTCTCCCTGGCGGTGTATGATGCTGCGGGGGCTCGCGTGGGTGTGTATCCCCTCAATACGCCTCAGGAATGCGCGGCTGTGCCGCCGGAAATCATCGGGCGCCTGCGGCGCCTGCATTGAGCAGCTGGTTGACAAGCTGCAGGGTCATCAGGCCGCTTTCGTGCAGGGAGCGGGGGCAGATGCGGCTCATATTGTCTTTCGGCGTGTGCCACCAGTTGCTGCCGCTGAATACCGCGATGAGGTTCAGACTGTCCACCCCGGCTTCCAGGTAGGGCACGTGGTCATCCAGATAGGCGCCGGGCCAGACTGTCCACTTCTCCTCAGAAAGCCCCAGGGCACGCACGGCAGCAGTGTACTGCGCGTACATGAAATCGGAGGTGTCCAGCGAGGGAATGGCAATGGTCTTGTTCCTGCCGCCCACCATATCCAGGTTGATTTGCCAGCGGGGCAGGGTGCTGCCGCGGCGGGCTGCATCGAACTTCGAGCCATAGAGCCCGTCTGTCTCGCTCATGCGCGGGGCGAATGATTCCTCACCATCCAGGAAAATGAGCTCGACCTGCTCGTGGCTGAGCACTCGGGCCAGCTCCAGCAGCACGGCGGCGCCGCTCGCGCCGTCGTCCGCGCTTTCAAAATCCGGGGCAATGCCGGTTTTCGTGTCGATGTGGCAGCTGAGCAGCAGCGGGCAGGGCGAGGCGCTGCGGAAGGCGCGCAGGTTGCACATCTTCACCCCGTTGGGGGCAGTGAATGCATCTCTTGCAGTCTGCCAGCCAGCTGCGTGCAGGTGCTTTTCCAGGTAAGTGAGCTGCTGTTCGTAGGCAGCAGAACCGCTGTAGCGGGGGCCTAGTGCGCAGATGGCGGCGCAGTGAGTATAGGCGTTGTGGCCGTTGAATCCGGGTGTTTCCGTCAGCCCGCTCGCGGGCCGGGGCGGCGCGGAAGGAGCCTCTGCAATCTTTTCATCACAGCAGCAAAGGCTGAGCAACACTGCCAAAAGCAGAAAATGGCGCATTACAAGGATTCGTTGATACCGAAGAGCTGCAGAATGCGCACCAGGTCTTCACGCCCTGCGTATGAAATTTCGATGATGCCATTGTTCTTGCTTTTCTGGGAAATATTTACCTTGGTGCCTAAATCGCGGGAAAGCTGGGAGCAGATGCGGGAGTATGCCTCAGGCATTTTTGGCTCTTCCCTGGGCTGAGTCACTTGCGGGGTATGCAGGTTGCGAACCAGTTGTTCGGTCTGGCGCACGGTGAGAGTGCCACGGGCCACACGCTGGGCTGCAAGAGTCTGCTGGGTGGCATCCTTGAGCTGAAGCAGTACCTTGGCATGGCCCACGGTGAGCTGCTGTTGCTCCAGCATTTCGCGGACTTCGGGAGCCAGTTCAAGCAGGCGCACCATGTTGGCAATGACGGCACGTGATTTGCCCACATGCTGGGCAATGGTTTCCTGCTTCATGCCGAATTTTTCCTGCAGCAGGCGGTACTGTTCCGCCTCTTCCAGGGGGGAAAGATCAGCTCGCTGCAGGTTTTCGATGAGAGCCAGCTCTGCTACTTCCTGGTCGGTGGCTTCATGGACCACGACTTTCGCTGTGGGGCGCCCCAGACTGATGATGGCTCGCAGGCGGCGTTCACCTGCAATCAGTTCGTACGAGCCGTTTACTTTGCGCACGATGAGAGGCTGAATGAGCCCTCGTTCGCGTATCGAGGCGGCCAGTTCCTCTATCTGCTGAGCATCAAAGTGGCGGCGCGGTTGGAATGGAGATGGCTTGATGTCCTTGACGTCAGCAAGGATGATACGATCCCCTTCCGCGATAGTATTGACGGGAGTTTTTGTCGTTTCCTGCTTTCTTGAGATGAGCGCTCCGAGCCCTTTTCCTAATGCTTGCCTGGCCATAATGTGTGCGCGTGATTTTAGCCCATTATAACCCGAAAATCAACTTAATAATCCAGGTATGCTGTCATTGCAGCTTCAAAATATGAGTCATGCTGTATCAAAGTATAACAAAACAGGCAGAATCCTTCGGGATTCTGCCTGCGGGCCTGGTGCCAGAAGATGATGTTCAGCGGCGGCGTCTGGATTTGGGCTCTTCCTTGGCTTTCGGGCTCATGTTAATCTGGAATGCCTTTTCCGGGGTGTTTGCCCACGAGGCGCAGCTCATGATACCGGTAAGCTTGCCGTCTTTGCTGAGCTGCAGGGAGAGCATACCATCGCGGGCATCGTAAACTTCGGCAGTAGGTTGATCCGGGTCATACTGACCGTCGTAGATGGTGATGTCCACCTGGGTGGTGCCGTTTTCCTGGGGGGTGAGGTCGCAGCGGCCGGCAATGTCGAGACTGGCTTCCGGCAGCTTGGTGTCGTAGATGGTGCCTACAAACTGCACGGAGTTGTCAAACTTCTTGGCCTGTTCGATGTGCAGGGAAAGTTCACCGAACCGCTTGTCGCGGGTCCACTCGCCGGCAAACAGTTTGTCATCGGACAGAGCCTGCACGAAGCCGTTGATGCTTTCCTGCCGGGCGGCTTCTTCAGCAGCCGCCTGCTCGGTGATGCGGCGGGCATCTTCTTCCGCCCGGGCCTGGTATTCCGTGAGCGTGGCGCGTGCGGCTTCCTCACGGCTCTTGATGTAGGGCTCTGCCAGCTGGTTGAATGCGGCAACTTTTTCGCGGATGAGGGACTTGCGGGCTTCCTCGAACTCAGGTGTGAGGATGGGGGCATCCTGGGGCAGGGCACTCTGGGCGGTGTAATCATTCAGGGCCAGCAGGGCGGCGTTATCCACCGTAATGTTGCTGAACTGCCACACGCCGTCCACATAGGTGGCGGTGAATGTGGCAGAGGTTTCCACCGTGTCTCCGGTGTTGACTACCTTGCGGTAAACGGAGGCTTCTGCCAGTTCCTTCATTTCATTGAGAGGGGTTTGCAGGTTTTCCGGCAGGGGCTTGGCTGCGCGATCAGCCTCTGTGATAAGGTTGGTCGTGGCGCCTACCTGGAACAGGTAGACGGATTCCGGCTTCATGGCGGTGTTGGCCGCTTCGTTCACGGCTTCGCGTTCCTTGTTGAATGCAGCGGGGGCTGTTTCACGGGCAAAAAGGTCTTCTTTCACCACCATTTTGAGCGTGGCGCTCATGCTCACGCTGGAATCCGGGTTTTTCTGCGGTTCGCTGCAGGTAAGCTCACCGGCATTTGCTGCTTCACACCCGCTCATCTGCTCCACCAGCATGCGGCTGATTTCCTCGTTGGTGGGTTGCGTAGGTGCGGGCGGGGCTGCCGGTTCTGCCGGGGCAGCTTGTTCGGCGGGTGCGGAATCGCCCATGACTACCTGCTTTATTTCATCAAAGCAGGACGTGAGCATGGTTGTGCTGGCGGTAAGAACGGCGGTCTGAATCAGGATTCTCTTCATAAAGTGACGCGTGCGGCGGATCTTGCGTGTTATTCTGCATTATTTTCTCTGCCGTGTCAAGCAGTCCCCGTGTCCTGACTGGAAAGAACTAGAAAAATCGGCGTAATCAGTTGCTGTTTTTCGAAAATGTTTGCAACTTGTGCTGAAATCTGGTAGACTGGGGAAAAGTGATGAGCGAACCTGATAAAACGAGTCTGTGGTTAGTTTATAAGCCGTTTCTGGTGCGGTACATGCTTCCCCAGTGGTTTCTGATTGCCGGGGGGATATTGGCGGGGGGGCTGGCGGCTGCTGCCGCCGGTTTCGGATTGCCGTTCATGATTCAGTGTGTGTTCCCGATTGTGTTTGGCGAGACTGAGGTGCCTGCCATAGTGAAGGATTTTCTCAAGGCCCGGGTGAAGGCAGAGGATATGCAGACCGTGGTGCTCTGGGGTGCCGCCGGGCTTATCCCTCTGGTAATGCTGGTGCGCGGGCTTGCCACATACAGCAATGCCTATCTGCTGACCAAGGCCGGCATGAGGGCAGTGTGCCACCTGCGGGCAGATATCTTTACCATGTTGCAGTGGCTGTCTTTCTCGTTTCACAACCGCTCGACCCGGGGAGATTTGATGACTCGAGTCATTCAGTTTCCCCAGATGGTGCAGCAGGGTATGATTACCATCATGAATGATCTGGTGATTCAGCCTTTGACTCTTCTTGCTGCGGTTGCGTATCTGGTGTATTCTGCCTGCACCCATCACGAAAGTGCCATGCTGCTGGGCAATTTCATCATCTCCTCTGCCTGCATCCCTGTTGTGCGTTGGGTGGGAAAGCGCATGACCAAGCTGATGAAGCAGGCTTTGTCCGGCCTGGGGGATATTACCGCAACGATTGAGGAAACGCTTTCCGCACAACGCGAGGTGCGCGCGTTTAATCTGGAGAGTATGCGTGAGACTATCCTGCTGCAGTTGATTCGTAAGTATAATCAGCGCATCATCAGGATGGGAGCGTGGCGCCAGAGCGTGACTCCCGCCGTGGAGATAGTGACTTCTCTGGCATTGGCCTATTCCTTGTACCGCGGCTGTAGCGATGGACTTACCCTGGAACAGTTCACCGCCATTGCGATGGCTTTTTACTTCTGCTATGATCCCATCAAACGCCTGGGTGCCGTTTCTAACCAGTGCCAGGTTATGGTGGTGGCAGTTGAGGGATTGTCTGATATTCTGAATGCAAAGGATGAAACACCTGAACCGGAGAATCCCGTGCCGATGCCGGATTCAGTCGATGGTGTGGTGGACTTTGAGCATGTGACTTTCGGTTACGATAGGAAAAAGACTGTTTTGAAAGATATATCCGTGCACGTTCCTGCCGGGCAGGTGGTGGCTCTGGTAGGCCCCAGTGGCTCCGGCAAGACTACGTTCATTAATCTGGTGTGCCGTTTCTATGACCCGGACTCCGGTCTGGTGAAGCTTGACGGAGTCGATGTGCGGCAGATTTCCCGTGCTGACCGCACGCGCAACATTGGTTTGGTTTCCCAGTTTGCGGCATTGTTCCGTGCGTCTATTCTGGAGAATATACGCGTCGGGCGGCCTGAGGCATCGACTGCGGCCGTGCTGACAGCAGCGCGGCAGGCCAGGGTGGATGAGTTTGCGGAATCCTTGCCTAATGGGTATGACTACATGCTGGGAGAAAGTGGCTCAGGCTTGTCCGGCGGGCAGCGTCAGCGTGTTTCCATTGCCCGTGCATTCCTGAAGAATGCACCGGTGCTTATTCTGGATGAGGCAACATCTGCATTGGACATGAAGAGCGAGGCTGCGATTCAGAAAGAGCTGGAGGAGCTGGCGCGGGGGCATACCACCTTTGTCATAGCCCACCGTTTCAGCACAATTCGCATGGCTCAGCGCATATTGGTGTTTGAGGAGGGCCGCATCATAGGCGATGGTACCCACGCCGAATTGTACGAGAAGTGCACATTGTATCGTAATTTGTACGACGAGCAGGTGCGCACAGAGGAGAAAGAAGCAGAGGAGGCAGGAGAATGAAGACGATACTTTACTTCCAGAAGAGATTTTTGTTACCGCACATCAGGATGTTCATCCTGGTGTTGATTACCGGCGTTGTGGCAGCATCTGCCAGTGGCATGGGCGTACCCATGCTGGTGAAGTTTGTTTTCCCGGTAGTTTTCCATACAGCGGGCGATGAGATGCCGGAGCTGCTGGTGCAGGTGCCGAGTCTGCAGACACTTTCCCGGGAGTCTCTGCTGCTGTTGGCCTGTGCCATGATGCCGCTGGTGTTCATCATCCGCGGGTTTGCCATGTGGGGAAACGCCGTTCTGGTGAATATCATGGGTATCCGCATTCTGGAGACTCTGCGAATGGCGGTGTTCAAACGCGTGCAGGAGCTGCCTGTTGCGTTCATGGAAAGCCGCCGCAAGGGCGATGTCATCAGCCGTATCACGGCTGATACCACCAATGTGCAGAACATCCTGACCTCCGTTGCCAATGACCTGATCAAGCAGCCGGTGACCGCAGCTTGTGCCTTGTCCGCATTCATTTACCTGCTGTTCACCTCCGGCCAGGGCATCCTGTTCCTTGTCAATCTGATTTTCATAGCGCTGGCTGCCTGGCCCATCATGGTGTTTGGTAAGCGCATATCCAGTAAGTCTCTCAAATCCCAGCAGGGCCTGGGTGAGTTGAATACTGCCGTGCAGCAGAATCTTGAAAATCAGCGTGAGGTGCGTGCCTATGCCATGGAAGAACGCGAAATAGCAGATTTCAATGCTGTTTCCGACCGGTACTGCACCAACTATGTCAAACTGGTCAAGTATCAGAAGGCCCTGGTGCCAGTCATGGAGGTAGTGACGGCTCTGGCTCTGTCGTTCCTGCTGGTGCGGGGGCATACTTACGGAATGAGTTTCACGGATTTCATAGCCATAGCGGGAGCTTTGTTCTTTGCCTTTGACTCGATGAAGCGCGCCGGCACGGCCTGGAACCGGTTTAATGAAGCGCAGGGTGCCCTGAAGCGCCTGGCAGAAATCCTGTGTGAGCCGAACTCCATTCCGGAACCGGAAACGCCCAGGCAGTTCGAGACCCCGGTGCGGGGCGAAATCCGGTTTAACAATGTAAGCTTTGGCTATGATCCGGAGAAACCGGTGTTGAGGGATGTGAATATCACCATTCCTGCCGGGCAGATTGTGGGGCTGGTGGGGCCCAGCGGTGCTGGCAAGACCACGTTTGCGACACTTATTCCCCGTTTTTACGAGGTGACAAAGGGCTCTGTGGAAATTGACGGAGTGGATGTGCGCGATCTCCGCACTCATGATTTGCGCGAGCAGCTGGCATTGGTGGGGCAGCAGGCCCTGCTGTTTGCCGGTACCATCCGCGAAAATATTGCCCTGGGGCGCCTGGATGCTTCTGATGAGGAGATTCTGGCAGCTGCGGATGCCGCGGCTGTTTCCAAGTTCCTGTCTACCCAGCCACAGGGTATTGACACGAAGCTGGCCCAGGGCGGCGAGGGGCTTTCCGGCGGTCAGCGCCAGCGTGTGGCCATTGCCCGCGCGTTCGTGAAAGATGCTCCCATTCTTATTCTGGATGAAGCCACTGCTTCATTGGATGCTGAAAGTGAACGCGAGATTCAGGAAGAGCTGGACAAGCTGGCACAGGGGCGGACCACGCTCATCGTGGCACACCGCTTCAGCACGATTCGCAATGCGCACCGCATCCTCGTGTTCGATGGGGGCTACATAGTGGGCGATGGCTCGCACGAGGAATTGTACGCCACCTGTCCCCTGTATAAGGAGCTGTACGACCGGCAGGGGATTCAATAATGGGAACTTCTATAAACTCACTAAATTGGAATTTGGCGGCTTGTTTGCGAGCCGCAGGCGAGCGGAATTTATAGCCCACGTCAGTGGGCGACATATCCATA
>CALFTQ010000152.1 GCA_937916135.1 uncultured Verrucomicrobiales bacterium | reverse complement strand
GTCGGAGAACACATCCAGCGCAGCGCGGGCGGCAGCGGTGAGTTCACGAGCCTCGGCCCGGGCGTTGTCCATACCCACCAGCGCGGGGTAGGTAGCCTTGTGCACCTTCGCATCCTTGCCGATGCTCTTGCCCAGCACCTCGGGGGTGGAGGTCACATCCAGGATATCATCAATAATCTGGAAAGCCAGCCCCAGGGAGCGGCCATACTCGGTCAGCGCATCGAGCTGCTCCTGGGTGCAGCCGGCAGCCATGCCGCCCAGGCGCACAGAGGCAATGATAAGCGCAGAGGTCTTGCCGTGGTGAATGGCGCGCAGCTCATCCACGGTGAGTTCCCGGCCCTCGCCTTCCAGATCCAGCACCTGGCCGCCTACGAGATGCTGACTGCCCGTGCGGTGAGCCATTTCGGCCACGTAGTCGGCAGCATCATAGCGGTCATTGGCCGGCACGCGGGCCAACATGGCAAACACCTCGGTCAGCAGGGCATCACCCGCCAGCACCGCAATTCCCTCACCGAACACCTTGTGGTTCGTGGGGCGCCCGCGGCGCAGGTCATCGTTATCCATGCAAGGCAGGTCATCGTGAATCAGCGTGTAGGTATGCAGGGCTTCCAGAGCGCAGGCTGCATCCAGCGCCACGGTTTCACTGCCGCCGCAGGCCTTGGCAGCCTCCAGGCACAGCAGCGGGCGGATACGCTTGCCACCAGCGAAGATGCTGTAGCGCATCGCCTTGTGAATGGTGGACGGGGCAGTATCCTCGCCGGGCAGCAGCTCGTTCAGGCGAGCCTCCACCCTGGCGGCGCTTTCTTTGATAAGGGTCTTGATGTCCATGGTGGAAATGATTTACTTACCCTTGACCAGCAGCTCGGCAATCTGCACGGCGTTCAGGGCGGCGCCCTTTCGCACCTGGTCACCCACCACCCAGAGGTTCAGGGCGTTATCGATGGCAATATCCTTACGGATACGGCCCACGTAGCAGGTATCGCCATTGGTGGAATCCAGCGGGGTGGGCCACACGTTGTTGGCCACATCGTCCATGAGCTCCACACCGGGCATGCCATCGTAGCAGGAGCGGGCGCCTTCCACATCCACCGGTTTCTCAAACTGGGCAATGCAGGAAATGGAGTGGCTGCGGTACACCGGCACGCGCACGCAGGTGCAGGTCACGTTCAGCTCCGGCAGACCCATAATCTTGCGGCCTTCGTTGAGCATCTTAAGCTCTTCCTTCGTGTAGCCATTGTCGGCAAACTTGTCAATCTGAGGCAGCACATTGAAAGCAATCTGGCGGGGATAAGTCTTGATTTCCACCGGGTGACCGTCCACAATGGCTCGCACCTGGTTCTCCAGCTCGGTGATACCATGCTGTCCACTGCCGGAAACAGCCTGGTAGCTGCTGGCCACGATAGTCTTGAGGCCGTACTTGAGGTGCAGCGGGTACAGAGCCATCAGCGTGATAATCGTGGTGCAATTCGGGTTGGCAATGATATTGCGCGGATGATTGAAAGCAGCCTCGGCGTTGATTTCAGGCACCACCAGCGGCACATCCGCATCCTGGCGGAAAGCGGAGGAGTTATCCACCACCACGCAGCCGGCGGCACCGGCGATGGGGGCATACTCACGGGAAATATCACCACCTGCGGCAAAGAGGGCAATATCCACATCGCCAAAGGAATCAGCCGTGAGCTCCTGCACGGTAAGCATCTCACCACGGAATGCTACCTGTTTACCAGCAGAACGATGAGAAGCCAGAAGTTTGAGCGAGGCCAGCGGGAAGTTGCGAGTCTCAAGGCAGGAAAGAATTTCGACGCCCACCGCACCGGTGGCGCCCACAATAGCTACTCTGGGGGTATTCATGTTCATGAATGGTGTGTTTACAGGATAATGCATGTGCCCTCGGCACGCGGGTAGTATAGCTGATTTTCCTGTATTTTCAAGACTAAAGGAATGAAGAACAAGCATTTTTCTCAGTGTATTTTCTGCGTTTCGGTCAATTTGTCGAAGCTATCACCAGGTGATTATACTTGCCGCACAGTGGCGTTTCGTATAACATCAGCCCCAGACATGGACGCGCACGCGTAATTTAGCGGTGAGATTCAATTGTAAGCTTGCAGCAGGCAAGGCTCTGTGCTAGGATGGGTACATGAGCATCTTACGCACTCTTGCAACCTCAGTTCTTCTCTGCTGCGGACTGAGCCATGCACAGTTTGAGGGTATGATGGGATTTGACGTCCCGTCTACCATGAATGTATCGCAGGTCTCCAGTGTGCAGAATTACCAGCCCGGCAAGCCATTCTATCTGGCGCTGCACGCCAATTTCACGGCACCGTGGCATGCCTATTGGAAAAACCCCGGCACGGTGGGCGAGTGTATGACCGCCGAGCTGACAGCCCCGGAAGGTTTTGAAATCAAAGGCCCCTTCTGGCAGGTGCCTCACAAGCACGAAGGTGTGCTGGGTGTAGCCTATACCTACGAGAAGGCCGTTGTGGTATGGGAAGTAACCCCCGCCGCAGATGCACCAGCCAAAGCCAGCTTCACCATGAGCGCTACGGCTCAGACCTGCTCCGATGAGGGCTGCAACCCGCCCGAGACACAGACCATGACGGTGGAACTGGCCACCGGCGAGGGTTCACCGAACCCGGTGTGGGCTAATGAGGATAAGAAGGTGGAAGTGCTGGGCGACACGCCCACCACCATCACCGCCACGCAGCAGGGCAACACGGTGAGCCTGAGCTTCACGGCTGAGCCCGGGCTGGAGTCCGCCTATTTCTTCTCGGCTGATAACAGCATCTCCCCCACCGCCGCCCAGACGCTCACCGCCAACAGCGACGGCAGCTACACCCTCGCCCTCACCCGCAATGACAACAGCGACGGCATGTACCCGGTGAAGGATGAAACGCTGGTGGGCAAGCCCCTCACCCGACTGGAAGGCATGCTTGTGTACGGCGATAAGCACAGCACCGTGAATGCAGAACTGGGCGCAGCCCCTGCCCCTGCCCCCGCCACCACCGGCGGTGGCATTCCCGATGGCATCGGCATGCTTTGTGTCTCTCTCTTCATCGGCGGGCTTATCCTGAACCTCATGCCCTGCGTGTTCCCAGTCATCGGGTTGAAGGTGATGAGCTTCGTGCAGATGGGTGGTGGCAGCCGCAGCAAGGTGTTTGCGCACTCCATGGTGTTTGTACTGGGTGTGCTGGTTTCCTTCTGGATTATCTCGCTACTCATGATTGTGTTCTCCAACCTGGCCACGCTGGCCGAGGTGCCGTGGACCCAGTGGCTGAGCACGCTGTGGAACGATGCCGGTTCCTCCTCCCGCAGCTGGGCTGAGTGGATGCAGAACCCGTGGATTGTGTATATCATCCTCCTGCTGCTCACAGTACTTGCCATGAGCATGTACGGCGTGTTTGAAATCGGTGCCGGAATCACCGGTGCCGGCCAGGGGGTGCAGAATAAGGAAGGCCACCTGGGTTCCTTCTTCCAGGGCTTCTTCGTGACCGTGGTGGCCACCCCGTGCAGCGCGCCCTTCCTGGGTGCCGCCATGCCCGCCGCCATGGCTCTGCCCGGCGTTTGGATGACCGTGGCGCTCACCTTCATGGCGCTGGGGCTTTCCTTCCCGTACATTGTGCTGGGCGTGTTCCCCTCCCTGGTGCGTCTGCTGCCGCAACCCGGTGAGTGGATGGAAAGCCTGAAGCAGGGCCTTTCCTTCCTGCTCTTCGCCGCCGCCGGCTGGATGCTCTATGTCTACCTGGCTTTCTGGCCGGCCAGCGAAAGCACGGCCACCATGTGGGTCTACATGGCGCTGGTGGTATTCTGCTCCGCATTCTGGGTCTATGGCCGCTGGTGCACGCCCTTCCGCCCGGTCAAAACCCGCATCATCGGCTACCTCGTGGCGCTGATTCTGGCGGGCATCGGGTTCTGGGGCGCCCGCCCCTACGCACCTTCAGAAAACCAGATTGAGTGGGTGGAGTGGTCCCCCGAGGCCATGAAGGAAGCTCTCGAAGATGGGGAGCGCCCGGTGTATGTGGATTTCACGGCCAAGTGGTGCGCCACCTGCCAGATGAACAAGAAAGTGGCCTACACCGATGAGGTATACGCCGCCATGGAAGCCGGCAACGTGCTGCTGATGCGCGCTGACAAGACTGCGCCCAATGAGGAAATCGACGCCGAAATGCGCAAACTGAAGCGCAGCTCCGTGCCGGTGAATGCCCTCTACCTGCCCGGCAAGGAGCCCGTTGTGACCAGCGAGCTGCTCACCCCGGATTACATGCTCGACTTCCTGAAGGAGAACCTCCCCGCTGAAGAGGAAGAATAAAACTTCTCTCGATATTCATATTTTCAATCCTCGGTTGCCCCCGCAGCCGAGGATTTTTGTACGACCGACGCGATATGCGCACTGCGGTGAAAGTCCGCGCGGAGCCGCGATGATGCGGAATCCCAGACCTGAAGAACAACTGCGGGGAGGTAACAAACCGTGGGAAAGGAAGTTCGAGGGGAAATCCCGACTGTACGAACAGGAACTGCATATAAGGCCGGATGGACGGACGAGGTTGCAAAAAGTGCCGAAATCCGATACATCATCAAGAATCCATAAGGTAGATGCAGACGGCGCGGGAGGAAAGTAGCATAATCATATTCGGTGAGAACCTGCTAAGGCCTGAAAGGGTGACGGGGAAGAAACGCCCGGAAGCAGGTAGTCAGCAGAGGCATAGTACCCATCCCTTGGTGGGGAAGGCCGAAATCCAACACAGCACAGTACAGCCTGAAACTCATGAACGTGGAGAGGCAGAACCAAGACACCTTATACCAGATGGAGTTCTACTTCGACACCCCATCCGGGGAGGTGCGCCCACTTGGAAGCGGTGAGGGTGCGAATCCCACAGCTGCGCCAACGCGGGAGCAACAAGCGTTCGCGGCGTGGAGGGAGGAACTGAACTGGGAGGAGCGCATACTCGAGAACATAGCACACCGCTACAATCTTGAGCTTGCATGTCAGCGAGTGAAAAGCAACAAGGGAGCCCCGGGGGTAGACGGCATGACCGTGGAAGAACTGGAGCGATGGCTTAACACTCACATGGCAGAACTGAGAGAGCAACTGCTCAACGGCAGCTACCGTCCACATGAGGTAAAGGGAGTGAGCATCCCCAAGCCAAACGGCGGGCAGCGGCAACTGGGCATACCAACGGCGATAGACCGATTGGTACAACAGGCCT
>CALFTQ010000151.1 GCA_937916135.1 uncultured Verrucomicrobiales bacterium | reverse complement strand
CGATTAATTTTGAGGCATCCACCCCTTGGGTTCGATTTTATTTTGAGGCAATACGCGTGTCCCGAAGATTTTGTAAGAAACAGAAACCTCAAAACAATTTTTTTGAGGAAGATCTACTGCCTGCTGAATTGATGATTCTTTTTTCTATGTGCACGGGCCGCCTTTCCCGTTGCAACGTTCCTCGGTTTTTCAATGCTCCCGGAAGGTAATGGCGGTGCGTGGGGGGAGCGTGAGTTCCCGGCCTGAACCTGGCAGGAGCAACTTGCGCGGGGCCCGTAGCTGCACCCGGAAGGTGCCGAAACGAACCAGCTTCACTTCTTTGTCTTCAGTGAGCCCGTCCGTTATGGCCCGGAGCACGGCATCGAGCGCCAGTTGGGCTGCCATGGGGGTGGCGGTGCCACCGAGCTGTTGCCGCACCAGCTCCTGGAGTCCTTGTCGGTTCATATGAGTGTGTATCACTCCCTGTTGTTGTTCATCCTGCTGAGCAGGATGATTGCATAATACAGCAGCATGGCCAGTGAGGACAAGGCAGCGGCCACGTAGGTCATGGCAGCCCAGCGCAGGGCAGTACCGGCCTGCCCGTGCATGGCCCGGCTGGCAAGTCCGCTTTGTTCCAGCCAGTTAAGTGCCCGGCGGGATGCATCAAACTCCACCGGCAGGGTGACGAGGGCAAATACTGTGGTGGTGGCATACAGCGCAAGCCCTATCCATGCCACGGTGGTTCCGCTGCCCATGGCCAGCAGCCCCAGCCCCACCATGAGTACAATCTGGCCCAGCCGGGAGCCGAGATTGACCATGGGAACCAGCGAGGAACGCAGCCCCAGCCAGGGATAGGCCCGGGCATGCTGTACGGCGTGGCCGCATTCATGCGCTGCCACCGCCATGGCCGCTACGCTGGCTTCGTTGTATACGCTTTCGCTCAGGTTAACGGTGCGGTCAAGCGGGTTGTAGTGGTCGGTGAGCTGCCCTTGCACTGAGATGACCTGCACATCATCCAGCCCGTTTTGCCTGAGCATGCGGCGGGCTGTCTCTGCACCTGTGAGCGGGGCAGGTTCTTCGGAGTATTGCTTGAAAGCATTTTTCAACCCCATTTGCACGAGCCCCCCAATCATGGCGGCACCCAGTACCAGTATAAGCCCTATGAAAGTTGCCCCGCTGTACATACCGGGAGCTCCATAGTGAAAATCGTTGCCGTAGCTGTAGTAGCTGGCCTGGGCCAGGAGGGTAGGAAAGTCAATCATGTTCTGTTGAGATGATGGTGGAGGGGGATTTGTTCAAAAATTGGCAGGATTGTATGTTGCGTTGCAGGTGCTCCGGCCCGATGCGGCGGATCGGGCTGCCGGCCAGGAATTCTTGAAAATCATCTGCTTCCAGCGAAGCAAGGTGGGCAGGGGGGGCAGCGGCCAGCGGTGCTGGCATGAGCAGGTGCGGGTCGATGCTTCGCGGCGGTGGGGTGTTGTTCCATGGGCACACCTCCTGGCAGGCATCACAGCCGTACAGGCGCTCACCCTGGAGCCCGGCTATTTCTGCCGGGGCGGGGCATTTTGCCTCGATGGTCCAGTATGAGAGGCAGCGGCGGGCATCGCAGCAGCCGTTTTTCAGGGCGCCGGTGGGGCAGGCCAGTTCACAGCGGTGGCAGTTGCCGCAATGGTTGCTCATGGGGGGCGTGACCGGAATTTCCAGGGTGGTCAGGATGCTTGCCAGAAAACAGTAGGAGCCGCCTCGCGGGCGAATCAGCAACCCATTGCGCCCGATCCAGCCCAGCCCGGATTGTGCCGCGAAAAAACGCTCGCTTACCGGGCCGCTGTCTGTAAAACAGCGCTGCCTTCCTCCGTAAAATTGCAGTGTTTCATCCAGATCGGCCAGCTTGCCGGCCAGTAATTTATGGTAATCCTCCCCCTGGGCGTAGCGTGCCACCCGGCCATCGGCCTTGCGGGCATCTTCTCGGGGATATTCATAGGTGAGCATGATGACGCGGCGTACCCCCGGCAGCACCAGTTCCGGGTTCAGGCGGGCGGCCAGGTGCCGGGGCATCCATGCCATATCAGCGTGTTTGCCGCTGCGGATGAAAGCCTCCAGCGCTTCTCCCTGTGGCGCGTGCGCGTCTGCAATGCCGACTGCCGAGAAGCCCGATGCATGAGCTGCATATGCCAGAGCCTGGTGAATGGGGTGCATGGTGTGCTGTGCGCGTGTCAGAGGGCGTCTTTGTCGGGGGTGAGCAACAGCCACCCTTTCAGCCTGTCGCGGGTATACTCCGATACGGGGAGCGCCTGGATGATGTGCAGCGTCGCGTTGTCGATTCGTGTTTCGTTCGGGGTGGAGCTGATATGCTGAGCCCGTATCCCCTCCTTGAACGCAAGCCGCTGCATATTGGCAGAGGCTTCCCGGTTGCCGAGGTTAGCGGCTTTCCGGTATAGTCGCAGGGCGTTTTCCGGGTTTCTCGGGGTCGGGTAGCCTTTTTCAAACATGGCTCCCAGATTGTTCAGGCAGCGCGCGTCGTTCAGCCTGGCACCCATGCGGAAAAGCTCAAATGCCTTGCGGGCATTGCGGGGGATTCCCAGCCCCTGATAGCACATGTAGCCCATGTAGAAAAAGAGATGCGGCGTTTCCGGCGCCTGAAGGGCTTGCTCGTGCAGCAGCCTCCATGCTTCCTCCGGGGCTTGTTTTACGCCCACTCCGGTCATCAGGTAGCGTGCCAGTTCCACTTTTGCCTGTGGCATGTTGCGTCTTGCCGCCTGCTGCATCCACTTGAAAGCTTCCTGCTTATTGACGTTGCAACCGCTTCCTTTTTCCTGATACAAGGCCAGGCGGTACATGGCCGCTGTGCGGGCTTCTCTGCCGCCGGGGGTGACTTTGTCCAGTTGGGGGGCTTCTGCCATGCTTCTGGCCTGGCTGGTGGCTTTTTCCGGGTTGGGCGTCAAGCCTTTGAACTTGCCTTCATACACATCCATGAGCAGCAGTGCTGCTTCTATGTGCTTTTCGCGTGCACAAGTCTCCAGCAGCATGGGAACGGCCTCCACGTTCTGAATGGAGCGGTCTTCCAGCATGGCTTTCGCCTGCACATACATACTTTCCACGTCCCACTGGCTGAGATTGTCTGCCGGCCGCATTCCTCCCCCCGCTGTTCCGGAAAGGAACAGCAGTAGCATGAGCGGGGTGAGACTGCGTTGCATGCGTCCTGTATAGCATGCAATGGAGTGTTTGTCCATGTTTTTCCGCTTTTGTGCAGATTTGTGCTTGACTTTGCATGCCGGAGCTTGTAATATCCGCTCGCTGTTTTGTGCAGCACTAGTGCGCGCGTAGCTCAGCGGTAGAGCAGCGGACTTTTAATCCGTTGGTCGAGGGTTCAAATCCCTCCGCGCGTACTCAACGTCCCCATCGTCTAGGGGTCAGGACATATGATTCTCAGTCATAGAACCGCGGTTCGAATCCGCGTGGGGATGCTAAAGAAAGCCCGGGGGTGCCCCCGGGCTTTCCTGTCTGATGAATCAGAGGTTTGCGGCCCCTTACATGCCGACGATTTCATAACCGCCGTCCACGTAGAGCACCTGGCCGGTCATGGATGCGGCGCCATCGCTGGCAAGATAGGTGGCGGTGGCTCCCAGTTCCTCCAGCGTGCAGGAGCGCTGCAGCGGCGCCTTCTCTTCGTACACCTTGAACATGCCGGTGAAGCCGGATACGCCGCGTGCGGCCAGGGTCTGCACCGGACCGGCGGATATGCAGTTCACCCGGATGGGGGCTTCGCGGCGGCCCAGGTCAAAGGCGAGGTACTTGCAGCAGGTTTCCAGCGCAGCCTTGGAAACGGCCATCAGGTTGTAGTTCGGCACCACTTTCTGGCTGGCGTAATAGGTCAGCGCGGTGATGGACCCGCCATTCACCATGAACGGAGCCACGGCGCGGGAAAGGGCAATGAGCGAGTAGGCCGAGACCTGCAGGGAGAGGTTCCAGGCATCGCGCGGAATATCGGAGAAGTGGCCATCCAGGGTGCCGGGGGCTTTCGGTGCAAATGCCACGGCATGCAGCAGCATATCCACGTGGTCGGTGTGTTCTCCCACGAAGGTGAAGAAGTCTGCAATGGATTGGTCATCCGTCACATCCAGTGAGCACACGGGGGTGTCCTCGCCGAAGTGCTCGCGAACCAGCTTGATGACGCCGTCTTTCAGGCGTTCGCCCTGGTAGTTGAAGATGAGCCGGGCGCCGGCTTCATGCCAGGCCTTGGCAATGCCGAATGCGATACTGCGGTGATTGGCTACGCCGGTCACGATGCCGACTTTGCCTGCTAAGGGTTTATCAAGTGACATATAGGTTGTTCAGATGGGGGTTAATGTTTTAGTACAGGGGGAATTCCTGCATGATGATACGCGGGTAGGTATGCGCCATGCCTATGCCTACGTCCTCCATGTGTTTGATCTGGGCGCGGATGTCTTCATCGCTCACATTGGGATCGTTTACTACGTATTTGAGACGGTAGTACACCAGCCCGCTTTCCATATCGATGAGCAACTGGCCCTCCGGCAGGTTGGCATTCAGGGTAAGCAGCAGCATGCTGACTTCGGAACGGTCGGCGGGTGCAATGCGGTAGGCAAAGTTTACGTCAAACACCAGACTGCAGGGCTCCCTGAGCTCGGTGAACATAAAAGAGCAGGGGATTTCCGTATTCGTCACTGGCAGGTAGGCAAGCCCGATTTTTTCGCTGTTTGCTCCCATGGTGACCCACTGGTAGGCTTCGCCGTGGTTTATCAGGTGCTGGCGCACCTGGGCCAGCAGATTCGGTTGGTTCGGCATAAAAGGTTTTTTCTATGGGGTTGCGGGGGGGAATACCCCTCTGTTCGTGTACCAATACTACACGCGAGCTTGAGATAAGTCAAGCTTTACCCTGCAAAAAAAAGGCGACCTGCCAGGCCGCCTTTTAGAATTATCTGCTTATTTTCTCTACGATGCGGGAGAATGCTGCTAGCTCTTCCTGTGTGAGCGCCTGGGCTCTCCTGTCCAGCTCATCATGGAAGCGGGCGTAGACATCATCAAACAGGGAAAGCCCGCGTTCCGTCAGCTTGATGCATACGGCCCGCCGGTCGTTCGGGTTCGGCTTCCTTTCCATGAAGCCCTTGGTTACCATGTTATCCACCAGCAGGGAGGTGGCGGGTATTGTCATCTGCATGCGCTTTGCCAGCTCCTTCAGCGATACCCCTTCCGGTGTATCTTCCAACATGAGTTTCAACTGTGAAACAGCAGACCCTTGTCTCACCGTTAATCCATACATCTTCTTCTGCGTCGGAGAGTTGATGGTCTTAATGCTTTCTCTCCGCATGTCATCAAGCATTTCCAGTAGCTTTCGAAATAGTACGTGTGGCGATTGTGTACAAACCATGGCATTATACTACTACCATAATAGTGGGTTGTCCAGCCAAAACGCACACAATTTTTCGAATTTTGTTAGAAAAAATTCTTATGTTAATGCAGGTGATAAATTCAATATACGAAAGAAAAGAGAGGCAAAACATACTTGCATTTTGTAGAGGAGAGAGGTAGAATAGCCCCGTTATGACAGACGCCAAGAAAGAACTTCTGAATATATTGCTTGCCAAATCAATCAAGACCGGGCATTTCATTCTGGCCTCAGGCAAGGAAAGCGATTTGTATTGCGACTGCCGCGTGACGGCGCTTGATGCCCGCGGCGCCAATCTGATAGGTCAGGTGGGCTGGGAGCTGGTGCAGGAGGAGATTCTGCCCAAGTTCCCTGGAGTGACCTCGATTGGTGGTATGACCATGGGTGCTGATCCGATTTCTCTGGCCGTTGGCATGTATTCCGTGGAGGCAGAGGAGCCGCTGAAGGTGTTCACGGTGCGTAAAGAGGCCAAGGACCATGGCCGCGGCAAGCGCATCGAAGGCAATTTCGAGGCAGGGCAGGAAGTCATCGTGGTGGATGATGTGATTACCACCGGCGGCTCCACGCTGAAGGCCATTGATGCCATTGAGGCAGAGGGTGGCAAGGTGGTGGCGGCATTGGTGCTGGTGGATCGCCAGGAAGGCGGGCGCGAGGCTATTGAAGGCCGCGGCATCCCGGTGTTCCCCATGTTCACCCGCGCCACTATTTTCGGTGATAAGTAAATTGGAATCATGCTGCCGGTCATAGCAGGTGTAGAGGGGCTTGCGCTCACCGAAAGGGAGCGCGGACTGTTCGCGCGCCTGCAACCGGCGGGCTATATTCTCTTCACCCGCAATATTGCGGACTACGAGCTCACCCGTGAGCTTACCGATGAACTGCGCCGCCTGACTGAGGGGCCGGATGAGCCCATTGTCGCCATCGACCAGGAGGGCGGGCGCGTGGTGCGCACCGCGGAGATTGGGGTGCAACTGCCCTCTGCCGCAGCCATGGCGCAGCGGGGCAGCAGCCACCTCATCCGCCAGGCGGCGTATTACAATGCCAACTGCCTGCATACGCTCGGGGTGAACACGAATTTTGCGCCGGTGCTTGATCTGGCATCGCCGCATGCGAATGCTCTGCCGAGCCGCTGCTGGGGAAGCGGAACGCAGGAGGTAATTTCTCACGCAGGTGTGTGGAACCGTGCTACCGCCGGCCGGGGAATCATGACCTGTGGCAAGCATTTTCCCGGCATGGGGGCGGCAGCGTGCGACCCGCACCACGATTTGCCCGTGCTGCATGGCACTCGGGATGATTTTCTGCGGGAGGCCGCCATGCCATTCACGGCGTTGATGCCGGAGCTCCCCTCGCTCATGATAGCGCACCTGCTCATTCCGGAGATAGATGCGGAGCTGCCCACCTCACTCTCCCCGGCGCTGGTGCAGAGCTTCCTGCGCGACCAGCTGGGGTATGAAGGGGTGGTCTTTACGGATGATTTGTGCATGGGAGCCATTGCGAAGCGCTATACCCCGGCAGAATCCGCCTCGCTTGCCTGGCTTGCCGGGTGCGATTTGCCACTTGTCTGCCATGGGGCTGCGGAGCAGCTGGAAGCCGTGGCTGCGGCCTATGCCGCCCTGCCGTCTGCGGTTAAGGAGCAGGTAGAGCTGCGTGTGGAGAGGTTCCGCCTCCATATCTCCACTCACCCGCCCATGCGCTTCATCGAGTGGAATGATTATCTGAAGGACGTGGCGGATTTCACCTCCTCCGTGGCAGAAGTGGCTGCCACCCCCGGCTCCCCCGTGCAGAATTACTGAGCCCCGGTAAATTGGAATTTGTCGGGCTGAAAGCCCGAGGAATTTTGAGCCCGTCAGGGCGA